>DAIUEP010000283.1:0-2371 GCA_036845065.1 Xanthobacteraceae bacterium
TCAGGATGAGGCGGGTATTCCGACCCGATTCAAACTGAGCGAAATCTGCTCTAATGTCGTTTCCAGGAAGTCGTGGATGCCCGGGACAAGCCCGGGCATGACGGAGTGTGGTGCCGGCGCCGGTATGAGGAATGACTCGTCCAATCGCTGAAATTCGTAGCGGTCGCCGACACTTCGCGCCCTGGGCTGATTCCACGGCGCGGCCGCTGGTGCGGTTCGACAGTGTCAGCAAGCGCTTCGGCGGGGTCACCGCGGTCGATCGCCTGTCGCTCGATATCTATCAGGGCGAGTTCTTCGCGCTGCTTGGTCCGTCCGGCTGCGGCAAGAGCACGCTGTTGCGGCTGCTCGCCGGTTTCGAGACGCCCGAGGAGGGCCGCGTGCTGCTCGATGGCATCGACCTTGCGGGCGTGCCGCCGCACCGCCGCCCGGTCAACATGATGTTCCAGAACTACGCGCTGTTTCCGCACCTCACGGTCGACGGCAACGTCGCCTTCGGGCTCAAGCAGGACGGCCTGCCGAGACCTGAGATCGCGGCCCGCGTCGCCGACATGCTTGCGCTCGTCAAGCTCGAAGGCCTCGGCGCGCGCAAGCCGCATCAGCTCTCCGGCGGCCAGCGCCAGCGCGTTGCGCTGGCGCGCGCCCTGGTCAAGCGGCCGCGCGTGCTTCTCCTCGACGAGCCGCTCGCCGCGCTCGACAAGAAGCTGCGCGGCGAGACCCAGTTCGAGCTGATGCATCTCAAGCAGGAATTGGGGCTGACCTTCATGATCGTGACCCACGACCAGGAGGAGGCGATGACCGTCGCCGACCGCATCGGCGTCATGGATCACGGCCGGCTGATGCAGGTGGCGCCGCCGCCCGAGCTCTACGAAGAGCCCAATTCGCGCTGGGTCGCCGATTTCGTCGGCGACGTGAACCTGATCGAGGGCCGTGTCGTTGAGGCTGGCGCCGCCACGACCGTGATCGAGAGCGCGGCTGTCGGGCGCGTGCGCGCGGGCGGGGCTTCCGGCGCAAAGCCCGGCGACACGGTCTGGGTCGCGCTGCGACCCGAGAAGGTGCGCCTCTCTCGGGAGCAGCCGGCCGCAAAGGAGAATTGCGTCGCCGGCACCGTGCGCGACATCGCCTATCTGGGCGACCTCTCGGTCTACAAGGTCGCGCTCGACAATGGCTTGGTGATGCAGGCGGCCACCGCCAACCTCACGCGCCTGATCGAGCGGCCGATCAGCTGGGACGACCGCGTCTGGCTGACGTTCGATGCCGACGCCGGCATCGTGCTGACGCGATGAAGGGGAATGTCTTAATGTATGTCGGCGAAAGCTGGCATCCAGCCCGTAGCCCGGATGGAGCGGAGCGAAATCCGGGAGTGACGATGCAGGTGGCTCTGTCGCTCCCGCATTGCGCTGTGCTCCATGCGGGCTACAGGCTGACGCGATGAAGGGTGAAGCGATGCAGCGGACTCGGCGCGCTCCCTCTCCCCGAAGGGGAGAGGGTTGGGGTGAGGGGGGTACGATCTATCGCAAGATCCGATCCCGCTCACCCGACGTGCTTCGCACGTCCACCTCTCCCCTGCGGGGAGAGGTGGAACTCGCGGCGTTGGCGATCGTATCCTTGCTTACTCGACCATGCGGCACACAATGAGCACCATGTCGCAAACCAGTCGATCATGGTCGCGGCGGCTCATCGTCCTGGTGCCTTATCTCTGGCTCGCGGCGTTCTTTCTGCTGCCCTTCGTCATCGTCTTCAAGCTCAGCCTGTCGGAGACCGCGATTGCGCAGCCGCCTTACGTTCCGGTGCTCGATCTTGCTGCGGGCTTCGAGGGGCTGAAAGCATTCTTCGCCGCGTTGTCGTTGCGCAACTATGGGCTCATTGCCTCCGACTGGCTCTACGCCGCCTCCTATCTGCGTAGCCTCGAAGTCGCGACGGTCGCGACCGCGCTTTTGCTGCTGACCGGCTTTCCAATTGCTTACGGCATGGCGCGCGCACCGCGGAGCCTGCAGCCGATCCTGTTCATGGCCGTTGTGCTGCCGTTTTGGACCGCGTTCCTGATCCGCATCTATGCCTGGATCAACATCCTGCAGCGCGACGGCCTGTTCAACCAGATGCTGCTCGCGCTCGGCATCGTGGACGCGCCGCCCGCGTGGCTCGCGACCGACGCCGCGGTCTATATCGGGCTGGTTTATTCCTATCTGCCGTTCATGGTGCTGCCGATCTACGCGACGCTCGAGAAGATGGACGAGACGCTGCTCGAAGCCGCCGCCGATCTTGGCTGCCCGCCCTGGAAGACGTTCTGGCTGGTGACGCTGCCGGTCTCGATCAAAGGCGTGATCGCGGGCGCGCTCCTGTGCTTCATCCCGATCGTCGGCGAGTTCGTCAT
>DAIUEP010000283.1:2471-5348 GCA_036845065.1 Xanthobacteraceae bacterium
TCGCGGCTCGTCTCGGTCTGGGGCGGCTGGTCGACGCGCTGGTATGTCGAATTGATGCACGACGAGGCCATGCTCGACGCCGCCTGGGTGACACTGCGCATCGCGTTGGTGTCGGCGGCTGCCGCGACCGTGCTCGGCACGCTCGCGGCGCTCGCGCTCGTGCGCTTCGGCCGCTTCCGCGGGCGGATCTTGTTCGGCGGCATGATCTATGCGCCGCTGGTGATGCCGGAAGTCATCACCGGCCTCTCGCTGCTCCTTTTGTTCGTGGCGGTCGACGTCGACCGCGGGTTCTGGACCATCACCATCGCGCACACGACGCTGACCATGTGTTTCGTCGCCGTCATCGTGCAGGCGCGCCTGGCTGATTTCGATCGCAGCCTCGAGGAGGCCGCGATGGATCTCGGCTGCCCGCCGGTGCAGACCTTTCTCACCGTGACGCTGCCGCTGATCGCGCCCGCCATTGCGTCCGGCTTCGTGCTCGCCTTCACGCTCTCGCTCGACGATCTCATCCTGGCAAGCTTCACCACCGGTCCCGGCGCGACCACGCTGCCGATCCGCATCTACTCGGAGATCCGCCTCGGCGTAAAACCTGAGATCAACGCGGTGTGCACGATCCTGATCGCGGTGGTGGCGGTCGGCATCGTGGCGGCCTCGCTTATAACCAAGCTCTCGGGCGGGCGAGGGCGCGCCGCACCGATCGGCATGCGGGTGTGAGGATTGTTGCCGCTCAGCGCGCCGCGGCCGGAGCCTCGGTACCCGCTGGCGGGCGGCTTTCGCCCGGCGCGAGATCGCGCTTGAAGCGGCTGCGGATCGTGTCGATGAGCGGCGTCGCTGCGCCGGCGCGGTTGAAGAGCACTTGAGTGTCCGGCCAGACCAGCGGACTGTCCCAGGGGCCGGTGATGACGAACGGCAGCTCGAACGGCGGCGTCGCGTCACGCGCCGCAACCAGGCTTGCGACGCCCTTGAGGTCGAAGTCGCGCGCCGGCACCGACGCCGAGCCCGCGAGCGCGAGCCGCAGGCCCGACGCATCCAGCCGGATCTCCTCGACGCCGGCAACCCCCTTGGTAACCTTGAGATCGACCGTGAGCAGATCATAGGCGGTCTTGCCGTTGCGGAAGTCATCGCGGCTGGCGAGCGGGGAGCGCTCGAACCGCCTGAGCAGCTGCTCCAGATTGATACCCGCGACGGCCCCCTTTTTGCTGGTGAGGCTTGCGGTTCCGCTGAGACCCTGTGTCAGCGCGTAGACGCTGCCACCTGCGCTCTCGAGATCGACCACGAGCGTGCCCCGTCCTTCGAGCTTGCGGACGCCCGCGAGCTCGCCGAGGCCCTGCTGGAGGTCGATGTCGGCGAGCTTCATCTGAACTTTGAACGTCGCGCCGGTCTCGGAATGGGCGAGACCGATGGTCCCGCCGGCCTCGCCGCCGAACGCCTGCGATTCGCCAACCGCCACGGTCAGCTCGCCGCGGCGAAGATTGGCTGCCACGGCTGTGCGCCCGAGCTTGATGTTGCCCAGCGTCACGCGGCCGGCCGACAGCCTCAGGTCGAGGTCGGCGCCGGCCAATCCGGCGAGCGTGATCGGCTGACGGTTCCAGTCATTGTTGGCGAGAAAGCGAAACGTCGAGATATAGGGGCTGAGATCGATCGCGTCCGCCGCGAGCGTGCCTTGCAGGATCTGGCGCCCCTCGCCGCCGAAGGTCAGCACGCCTTCGCCGACATTGCCGTCGAGATCGATGTTCACGGCGGAGAGCGACACGCTGCGCCCGACAATGTTCGTCTGCGCCTTGAGGGTGAAGCGGCCGAAGCCGCCCGCGGGCGAGGTCCACTGCGAGGTCCAGCGCAGCGTATCGCGCAACGAGGCGGTGTCGGCGCTGAGCGCTCCCTCCATCTTGAGGGTCGGCCGATGGCTGATATAGCCGTCGTAGGCGAGCTTCAACGGCGCGCCCGAGATGCGCAGCTTGAGGCCCGAGCGGTCGCCGGTGAGCGCGGCGACGAAGTCGGTCAGGCTGAGCGTCGCGTCGATGGGCTGATCATGCCAAACGAAGCGTCCCGTCGCCGCGAAGCTCTTTGAGATCGCCGGCCAGGCCAGCGCGAACTCGACGTTGCTCAGCGTCTCGACGATCCGGTGGGCGTCGTCATGCACGATCACGGTGCCGTGCGAAATCCGGATCTCGGAGAACGACCTCACCCGGTCGGGGCTCGGCTGCAACGCGCGCGCGAGCGTGTCGACATGGCCCGACCAGTTCGAGCTGCCGTCGCTGGTGAAGCCGATGGTGATGGTCGGGCGCACCAATGTGACGTCGGCGATCTCGATCTGTCCGGTCAGGAACGGAAAGAACCGAAGCCGGACCACGAGCTGCTCGGCGGTGAGGGCCGATGTGCCGGCGCGCTGGTCGCCCAGGCTGACGTCGTTGAAGCGGACACTGCCGGTCGGGAACAGCGACACCGCCACCTCGCCGCTCAACACCGGATCGAGCCCGGTGACCGCCCTGATCTGCGCCTTCACGCGCTCGCGCACGCTGTCGGCCGGGATCAGCAGCGAGAACGTCAACAAAGCGCAGAAGCCGATCGCAAAGACGGCGACGACGGCAAGCCCAAGGCGTTTGATGCCGGCGGACACGGGGACGACTGTTTCCAATTTGGGGCGATGGGACGCAACGGACTATAGCGATCGAAGGTGCAGCCCGGCAAGACATGTTGTCGATGTCTGTTGCGGTGTCGCTATCAGGCTGGTCGGACGATCGATGTCACGAACCTTCAGACGGCCGAACGATAGCGCGCCTGCGTCTTGGCTTTGATCTCATCCTGCGAAACGCCGGGCGCAAGCTCGATCAGCGTCATGCCACCCGAGCCTTTCTTATCGACGATAAATACTCCGAG
>DAIUEP010000284.1:0-5347 GCA_036845065.1 Xanthobacteraceae bacterium
CTCCACCACCGCGCCGTCCTCCGCGATCTCGAGGCCAGCCGCCCTCACCTCATCGAGGTGCTCGAGCATCCTCGCATTCATGTGCGTCGCCATGATCCGCCGTGCGCGAAGATCAGGCAGCCGCGGCTTGAGCACCTCCCAGGTCAGATGTCCCGGCACGTAACGCGCATAGCCGTAGCACTCGATGATGAAGAGGTCGGCGCCCTTCGCGACCGGCAGCAAGGCCTCGGTCCACTCGGTGTCACCCGAATAGGCGATGAGCTTCTCGCCGTCCGAAACCCGCAGCGCGGTCGACGGCGCGCCCGACTGGTGGACGACCTCTGTGGTGAGGACCGCGTGCCCGAGCACGTCGGCCGGATGGTCGGGCTCGATCTCCATGATCGTGAGCGGAAATCGCCACTGGTTGGAAGCGGCGCGGGGAAAGAACACCTCGAGCGCCGATTCGAGCCGCGCGCGTGTCGTCGGCGGCCCGGCGATCAGGAGCGGGCGCGTGCGCTTCTGCAGGAGCTGCTCGTCGAGCAGCAGGAACACCAGCCCGCCGAAATGATCGCCATGCAGATGCGACAGAATCACGCCGTCGACGCGGCCGAATTCGAGCCCGCGGCCTTTGAGCGCCACCGGCGAGGACGCTCCGCAATCGAGCATCAGCACCGCCTTCGCGGTCTCCACCCAGAAACAGGTGTTGAAGCGGCCGCCGGAGCCGAAAGCATCGCCCGAGCCGACGATCGTCAGACGCATGGTCAGGCGCTCGCGCTTGGCCGCGCCGAGACGGCGGCATGCCAGCGCCGCACGTTCGCACAGGTCTCCGGCACCGCGAGCTTGGCCGGCTTCATGAAGTCGATCGCCACGAGGCCGGTGATGTCGGCGACGGTATAGCGATCGCCGGCCGCGAACGGCCGGTCCCTGAGATCACGGTCGAAGATGTCGAGGAATTCCATCACCCGCGGCTTGTTGGCCTCGGCCCAGGCCGGCACCTGCGGCACCTCCCACTCTTTCATGGCCGGATGGGTGTTGCGGAACACATGAGCGATCGGAAACAGCAGATGCAGCTCAAGGCGGCGATTCCACATTTCGACCTCGGCGATGTCCCTGGCCCCGACGCCGAACAGCGGGGGCTCGGGATGCAGCGCCTCGAAGTAGCGGCAGATCGCGATCGATTCGGTGATGACGCTGCCGTCGTCGAGGACCAGCGCCGGCACCCGCTGAACCGGGTTGATGGCCGCAAAGGCCGCCGACTTGTGCTGCAACGAACCGAGATCGACCTGCTCGGTTGGAACCGTGATCCCTTTCTCGGCGAGGTAGACCCGCACCCGCCGCGGATTGGGCGCCCGGCCGCCGTCGTAGAGCTTCATGTCCAATCCCACGGTCGAAGTTCCGCAACACGACCACGGGCGTCGGCCCAGGGTCAAGGCGCCCGCAAATGTTACCACTGGCCGTCGAAAGGATCCGTTAACCCGAGTTATTAGCCTGCTCTTAAGCGTCGTCTTAAGGATTTTGCGCGACTTTGGCACGCTGGACTCCGGCAACACCAAATTCATGAGTGTTCACAACGAACAGCGTGATTCCGCCGCTTCTCCGGACGGATCGTCGGCCAAGCGTCGGCGCGCGACGGCGCAGCAAGTGCGCCACGCACGCGACCGGCTGACCTCGACCACGGGGACGCGGCCGGCATTCGACTACGAGTTGCTGCGCCAGTTCGCCCAGAACCGGCTGTCCGCCTCGCTGGTCACGCTGCTTCTGGTCGGCTCGGTCGGCTCCCTGTCGAGCATCTGGATCGGGGCGCTGACCGCCGGTACCTGGACCAGCGCAGTGCTGGTCATCCATGCCGTCATCATCACCAAGTGCCGCCAGTTCCTGAGCCTGCCGCAGAATGGCATCAACGCCCGCGCCTGGCGCTTGCGCTTCATCGTGCTCGACCTGTTCTTCGGGCTGTCCTGGATGTTCATCCTGATCCATCCGTTCGGCGTTCAGGAAGGATCCGGCACCTTCATGCTGTTCGTCATGCTGCTGGTGGTGGCGGTGTCGAGCATGCTGGCCTCGAGCGTGCCGATGGCGGTGATCGCGGCGACGGCGCCGGTGACGGTGGCCGTGGCGCTCGATTTTGCCTTCCGGGCCACGCTGCACGACTACATCCTGGCCGTCATGGCGCTCACGGCCGAAGGCTATTTCTGCCTGCTCGCCTACCGGCTCTATACGACGATGCTCGCCACCCTCGAGGCGCGGGCCGAAAAGGACGCGCTGATCGGAGAGCTTGAAACCTCGAAGGCGATCTCGGACGAGGCGCGACGCCGCGCCGAAGCCGCCAACATCGCGAAATCGCGCTTCCTCGCGCAGATGAGCCACGAGCTGCGCACGCCGCTCAATGCCATCCTCGGGTTCTCCGAGGTGATGAAGGCCGAGATCTTCGGTCCCCACGCGGTGCCGGCATACAAGGACTATTCCAACGACATTCATAACTCGGGCGTGCACCTGCTCGGCCTGATCAACGAAATCCTCGACCTGTCGCGCATCGAGGCGGGACGCTACGAGCTCAACGAGGAAGCCGTCTCGCTTGCCGGCGTCGTCGGCGAGTGCAGCCACCTGCTGCAGATGCGCGCCAAAAACCGCGGCCTCATCATCCACGAGCTGTTCGAAACGGACCTGCCGCGCCTGTGGGCCGACGAGCGCGCGATCCGCCAGATCTGCCTCAACCTCCTGAGCAATGCCATCAAGTTCACGCCGCAGGGCGGCGAGATCTGGCTCAAGGTCGGCTGGACCGCATCGGGCGGCCAGTATCTCAGCGTCAAGGATTCCGGCCCGGGGATTCCGGACGATGAAATCCCGATCGTGCTCGCGTCGTTCGGGCAGGGATCGAACTCGATCAAGTCCGCGGAGCAAGGCGCCGGCCTCGGCCTGCCGATCGCCAAGAACCTGGTCGAGCTGCACGGCGGCACGTTCGCGCTCAAGTCGAAACTGCGCATCGGAACCGAGGTGGTCGTGACCTTCCCGAGCGAGCGGGTGATGTCGGCGCTCGCGCCCATTCGGGAGCCTGCGCCACCGATCCAACCAAGCTTGCCAACTCTCGTCGAAACCGCGTCGCCACCGCCGAAGCTCGACTGGCGCAAACGACTGTTCGGAACCAACCCGTGAGCGCGGCGCACAACCTCATGGCCGAGATCGACACTCCCTGCACCAAGGTGTGCGTCGTCGACGCCTCGTCTGGGCTTTGCCTCGGCTGCGGCCGCACGCTCGCCGAGATCGGCGGCTGGATCGGACTGACACCCGACCAGCGCCGCCGGATCATGGCCGAGCTTCCCGCCCGCATGGCGGCCCTGCCGCGCCCACCCCGGAACAACGTGACCTGAGGACCAAGCCGTGCGTCGCCTCCTCTGGATACTCCTTGCGATCCTTGCCGCGATCCTGTTCCTGCTCGTCGCCACCGGTGACGGGACAATTGCCGGCCGGCAGAAACCGCCCGACACCCTCGCGCTGACGGTCAAGATTGCGCTCGCGATATTCGTCGGCGCACTTGTCCTGACGCTGCTGCGCGAGCGTTTCTCGCGCGCGCTCCAAACCGCCATGGTCTGGGTCGCAGTCGCGCTGCTGCTGGCCGTCGGCTATGGTTTCCGCAGCGAATTGCGTGAGATGACCGATCGTGCGATGGCCGAGTATCTGCCCGGCCGAGCGGCAGGCCGCCACCGCGTGGTCGAGATCACCCGCGGCGGCCAAGGCAACTTCGCGGTCGCCGCACACCTCAACAGCGCGCGCGTCAGCATGGTGCTCGATACCGGCGCGAGCAGCGTCGTGCTGACCCAGGACGCGGCCAAGGCGGCCGGGCTTCCGGTCGAGGTGCTGACCTACACGGTTCCGATCGACACCGCCAACGGCCGCACCCGCGCCGCGCCGGTGACGCTCAACAGCATCACGGTCGGCGGCATCGTCGAGCGCTCCGTTCCGGCGCTCATCGCCCAGCCCGGCCAATTGCGGACCAACCTCTTAGGGATGACCTTCCTCAACCGGCTCGAGAGCTGGGAGGTGCGTGGCGACAAGCTGGTGATGCGGGCCTACCCTTAAGCCTCGCAGACTGCTCATCCAATCAGGCTCACCAGGAAGCGCATCGCCGCGGTGAGCAGAAACAATCCAAAACCAATTTCGAGATGCCGCTTGGACAGGGCATGCGCAAGCCTGGCGCCGTGGGACGCGGTCAGGCTTGCGACCGGCGCCATCAGCGCAAACCCAATCAGTGATACAAAGCCGATCGACAGCGGCGGCAACTGCGCCTGATGCGGGAGCCCGGCCAGGGCATAACCTATGGTTCCGGCGATCGTGATCGGAACAATGAGGCCCGCCGACGTCGCCACCGCTTGATGGATCGTCTTGCCATAGAGCATCAGCACCATCGTGCACAGCGAGCCGCCGCTCACGCCTGTCAGCGCCGCCGAAAGTCCAATCAGGAAGCCGAAGCCCCTGACCAGCGGGTGGCGCGGGAGATCATCGGCGATGCGCCAGGTCTCCTTCCCGAGCAGCAGCTTCACCGCAATGATGCCGATCACGATCACGAAGGCGAGCTTGAATACCGAGCTTGGCGCAACGGTCGCGATCAGCGCCCCGACGCCGGTCCCGACCACCGCCAGCGGCGCCCATTGGCGCACGATGTCGTTCAGAACCGCTCCGCTCGCGCGGTGCGCCAGATACGAGCGGATGTTGGTCGGCGCCATGATTGCCAGCGAGGTGCCGATCGCGAGCTGCATGCGCACCGGCTCCGGAACGTCAAGCAGGCGGAACACCTCGAACAGCACCGGCACGACGACGGCTCCGCCGCCGACACCGAACAGGCCCGCCAGGAAGCCCGACATGATGCCGCCGACGACGATCGCAGTTGCAAGCCAGATGAGTTCGCTGATCGGCACACCGAGAAACATATGCAGGCTCACGCTGCAACAGTCTGTACGCAGGCCCGCCCGGAGTCGATGAGCGCGAGCGCGTCGCGGAATGTCGCGGCATCGGCCGCAGGCTTGACCGCCTCAGTTGCCAGGTGCCGGCGAAAGGCACGCGCGCCGGGGACGCCACGGAACAGGCCGAGCACATGGCGGGTGATGGCGTGCAGGCGGGCGCCGCGCGCGAGCTCACGCTCGATATAGGGGATGAGCGCCTCGGCCGCAGCCTTCGGATCGGAGCATCGCGCCGGCTCGCCGAACAGTTGCGGATCGACGGCGAGAAGCCGCCACGGCTCCTGGTAGGCCGCGCGCCCCATCATCACGCCGTCGAGGTGACTGAGATGCCCGGCCACCTCATCGATACCGGTGACGCCGCCGTTGAGCACGACCGGAAGCCTCGGATGCGCGGCCTTGAGCCGGTAGACGCGGCC
>DAIUEP010000285.1:0-5291 GCA_036845065.1 Xanthobacteraceae bacterium
AACGTGCCGGCGGAGGACGCAGCCATCATCGCCCATTGCCTGGTCAGCGCCGACCTGCGCGGCGTCGACACCCACGGCATCTGCCGCCTCCCCGGCTATCTCGACCGGGTGCGCAGGGGGCTGATTAATGCGCGGCCCAACCTTGCGCCCAAGCGGGTGACGCCGGTCGCAGCCACGCTCGACGGCCAGGATGCCTTCGGCTTCGTGGTCGGGATGTGCGCCATCAAGGAAGCGATCGCCATGGCGCGCGAGTTCGGCATCGGCCTCGTGTCGGCCAGGCGCAGCACCCATTTCGGCATGGCGGCGTCCTATGTGATGCCTGCGATCGACGCCGGCTTCATCGCGTTCGTATTCTCCAACGCCTCGCCCGCGATGCCGCCCTGGGGCGGCAAGGACGGTCTCCTCGGCACCAATCCGTTCGCGGTCGGCGCGCCGGGCGGCAAGCTCGCGCCGTTCCTGCTCGACATGTCGCCGGCGGTGGCGGCGCGCGGCAAGATCCGCCGTGCGGAGCGGCGCGGCGAGAGCATTCCGCTCGGCTACGCGCTCGATGCCGACGGCCGCCCCACCACCGATCCGAAAGCGGCGCTCGGCGGCGTGGTGCTGCCGATCGGCGGCTACAAGGGCTCCGGCTTGTCGATGCTGATGGACATCCTGGGCGGCGTGATCTCCGGCGCGGCCTTCGCCGGCGGCGTCGCGGATCAGTACAAGGCCTATGACCGGCCGCAGGATGTGGGCCACTTCTTCCTGGCGCTGCGGCCGGATTTGTTTGTACCGGAGGCCGACTATCGCGCCCGCATGGACACGCTGGTCGAGCGGGTGCGCGACTGCCCCAAGGCGGAAGGCTTCGACGAAATCCTCATGCCGGGCGAGCCGGAGGCGCGGCTCGAAGCGGAACATCGCGGCACCGGCATTCCTTACGCCCCGAGCGAGGTGGCAACCTTACAGGCTGAAGCAGCCCGCGCAGGCGTGGCCCCGCTTAAGGTGTCCGAGCATCCTATCGGGTGAACAACGCGACAAAGCGCCCTTCCGGACACCGCCGCTGGCCGTGCTATGCTGCCTCATTCGCCCAAGCACTGGAACGAGCGCGAAAGCCGGAGGGAGCGTCCAATGCCGAGCGTGCATGCATTCGTCCTCACCTGTGCGACTGCCCTGGTTGCGCTGACCGCTGCGGCCGCCGCGCAGGATTATCCGACGAAACCGGTGCGCGTGATCATTCCGTTCCCGCCCGGAGCCATCAACGACACCGTCGGACGCCTCGTCGCCACGCAATTGAGCACACGGCTGGGCAAGCAGTTCATCGTGGAGAACCGCGGCGGCGCCGGCGGCATCGTGGCCGGTGAGCTGGTGGCGAATGCGCCGAAGGATGGCCACACGCTGATGGTGGTCTCGCTGGCGATCACGGTCCTTCCTGCGATGCACACGCTGCCCTACGACACGCTCAAGTCGTTTGCTCCGGTCGCCATCGTAGCGACCGCACCGAACGTGGCCGTGGTCAATCAGGATCTGCCGGTCACATCGATCCGGGAGCTCATTGCGCTCGCCAAGGAGCGGCCCGGCAAGCTGCAATACGCGTCCTCCGGCGTCGGGACATTTCTGCATCTGGGTCCCGAGCTGTTCAAGCTCATGGCGGGCGTCGACATCCTGCACGTGCCGTTCCGCGGCGCGGGCCCGGCGCTGATCGACATCATCGGCGGCCACACACACCTGGCGTTCGCTTCGGTGCCGTCGGTCATTGCGCATCTGCGCTCCGGCAAGCTGAGGGCGCTGGGCGTCGGCGCGACCGAACGCAACGCCCTGATCCCCGAGGTTCCGACCATCGCCGAATCCGGCTTGCCCGGCTACACCGCCGCCAACTGGATCGGCATCGTGGCGCCGGCCGGCACGCCGCAGCCCATCATCGCGAAGCTGCATCAGGAGATTTCCGCGATCCAGAATTTGCCTGAGGCACAGAAGCAGTTCGCCAACGAAGGCGCGGACATCATTCGCATGAGCTCGGCCGAATTCGGCGACTTCATCGCCAGCGAATTGGCGAAATGGGGACGCGTCGTGAAAGAGGCCGGCATCAAGCCGGAATGATGGGCAACAGGACAAGACCCATGCCGACAATCCATCCCCTGTTGCTCAAGACGGCAGGCCTCCTCCTGGCGCTCACCACGATCGCGGCCGCGCAGGACTATCCGTCGAAGCCGGTGCGCCTGATCATTCCGTTCCCACCGGGCGGCATCAACGACACCGTCGGACGTCTCGTCGCCACGCAATTGAGCACGCGGCTCGGCAAGCAGTTCATCGTCGACAATCGCGGCGGCGCCGGCGGCACCGTCGGCACCGAGCTTACCGCCAACGCGCCCAAGGACGGCTATACGCTCCTGGTCATCTCGCTTGCGCACGCGGTCAACCCGTGGCTCTACAAGCTGCCCTACGACCCGATCAAATCCTTCGCGCCGGTCGCGATCGTGGCGTCCGCGCCCAACGTGATCACGGTGCACCCGTCGCTCCCGGTGCATTCGGTGAAGGAGCTCGTCGCGCTGGCCAAGGAGAAGCCCGGGCAGGTGCAGTACGCCTCCGCGGGCGTCGGCAGCTTCATGCATCTGGGCGGCGAGCTGTTCAAGCTCTCAGCCGGCGTCGACCTCTTGCATGTGCCGTTCCGCGGCGCCGGCCCCGCCATGATCGACATCCTCGGCGGCCATACCAAGCTGGCGTTCGCCACCACGCTGACGGCGCCGCCCTATGTCCGCGATGGCAAGCTCCGAGCGCTCGGCATCGGCGCGGCCACCCGCAGCCCTGCCCTGCCCGACATCCCCACCGTGTCCGAAGCCGGCGTCCCGGGCTATGAGGTCGCCAACTGGATCGGGATCGTGGCGCCCGCCGGCACGCCCGCGCCCATCATCGAGAAGCTGCACCGGGAGATCACGGCCATGCAGGATGCGCCGGAGGTGAAGCAGCAATTCGCCTCCGAAGGTGCCGATGTGGTGCGTATGAGCCCGGCGCAATTCGGCACCTACATGGCGACCGAAATGGCCAAGTGGGAACGCGTGGTCAAGGAGGGCGGCATCAAGGCGGAGTAGCCCGGTCGCGACAATTCGGACTCGATACCAGTGCGTCGCGGCAGTATTGCCAGCCCAGCCATGATATAAGCTAGCCATGATATAAGGACCACACGCCCGCCGGACCCGCGGCGGCGCCGGACCGGAAACGGGAGAAACCGCATGACGCAGACCATCCAGTCGCTGCTGCTCAAGGCCGCGGGCGCGCTGCTCGCCCTCACCGCGGTCGCGGCCGCGCAGGACTACCCGACCAAGCCGGTACGGCTGATCATTCCGTTCCCGCCGGGCGGCAGCAACGACGTCGTGGGCCGCGTATTCGCCACCCATCTGGGCGAGCGGCTGGGCCGCCAGGTGATCGTCGACAACCGCGGCGCCGGCGCAGGCGGCATCGTCGGCACCGAGGTCGCTCATGGCGCGCCGCCGGACGGCTACACCATCCTGATCATCTCGCTCGCGCACGCCGTCAATCCCTGGCTCTACAAGCTGCCCTACGATCCGATCAAAGGCTTCACGCCGATCGCGATGCTCGGCTCCGGCCCGGTCGTGCTGGTGGTCAACCCCGAGCTGCCGGTCAAATCGGTGAAGGAGCTGGTCGATATGGCCAAGCAGCAGCCCGGCCGGCTGCAATACGCCTCCGCCGGCATCGGCAGCTTCCAGCACCTGAGCGGCGAGCTGTTCAAGCTCACTGCCGGCGTCAACATCCTGCACGTGCCGTTCAAGGGCGGCGGACCCGCCATGATCGACGTGATCGGCGGCCACACCAAGGTGATGTTCTCCTCGCTGGTGCAGACCACGCCGCACATCAAGTCCGGCAAGCTGCGCGCGCTCGGCGTCGGCGGCCTCACCCGCAACCCGGTTCTCCCCGACGTTCCCACAATCGCCGAGGCTGGCGTCCCTACCTACGAGTCGGTCAACTGGTGGGGCCTGGTGGCGCCGGCCGGAACGCCGCCGGCGATCGTCGAGAAGCTGCATCGCGAGATCGCCGCGGTGCAGGATAATCCCGACGTGCAGAAGCAGTTCGCCAACGAGGGCGCTTCCGTGGTGAAGATGAGCACGGCCGAGTTCGGCCAGCACATGGTCAAGGAAATGAACAAGTGGGAGCGCGTCGTGAAGGAAGGCGGCATCAAGGCGGAGTAGAGTGCAGCGCTCTTCAACTCGGTGGGTCGGACCGCGTGTGCCGCAGGCTCCGTACCCTCTCCCCTTGCGGGAGAGGGTGGCGAGCCGTCGCAGCGAAGCGAAGACGGCGAGCCGGGTGAGGGGTCCGTTCCGCAAAGAATGTTATGAAGAAACCCCTCACCCGCCCTCGCTTCGCTCGGGCACCCTCTCCCGCAAGGGGAGAGGGTAACCGAGTTTGCGGCTCCGCCAGAGTTTGAGCCGGACAGCCATGAAACCATCCTTTCTCGACAACAAGGACGTCTGGGCCGGCCTGTTCCTGATCGTGGTTGGCGGCCTGGCGGTCTTTTTCGCGCGCAACTACACCTTCGGCAATGCGCTGCGCATGGGGCCGGGCTATTTCCCGACCGTGCTGGGCGGGCTGCTCATTCTCTTCGGTCTCGCCACGCTGGCGAGCGGGCTGCGCGGCGGCGAGAAGCTTGCAGGCTCTTGGCCGCTGCGCGCCCTGATCGTGCTGCCGCTGGCGCTCGTCCTGTTCGGCGTCCTGATCGATCGGGCGGGCTTCATCCCGGCGATGCTGGTGCTGATCTTCGGCTCCGCGCTCGCCGGCACCGAGTTCAAGCTGATCGAGGTGATCGCGTTTTCGGTGCTGCTCACCGCGCTCTGCGCTGTCGTGTTCGTGTGGGCGCTCGGCCTGCCCTACCCGCTGATCGCAGGCTTCTGACGCATGGATCTCTTCAACAATCTGATCTTCGGCTTCAGCGTCGCGTTCTCGCTGCAGAACCTGCTCTATTGCCTGATCGGCGTCTCGGTCGGCACGCTCATTGGCGTGCTGCCGGGCATCGGCCCGCTCGGCACCATCGCGATCCTGATGCCCATCACCTACAGCGTGTCGCCGGTCGGCGCCCTGATCATGCTGGCCGGCATCTATTACGGCGCCCAGTACGGCGGCTCGACCACCGCCATCCTGGTCAACCTGCCGGGCGAAACGTCGGCGGTCGTCACCTGCATCGACGGCTATCAGATGGCGCGGCAAGGCCGCGCCGGGCCGGCGCTTGCAATCGCGGCCATCGGCTCGTTCTTCGCCGGCACCGTGGGCACGCTCCTGATCGCGGTCGCGGGCCCGCCGCTCGC
>DAIUEP010000286.1:0-5286 GCA_036845065.1 Xanthobacteraceae bacterium
CCGCGCGGTTGATGATCTTGAAGTAGCCGCCGCCGGCGAGCTTCTTGAACTTCACCAGCGCGAAGTCGGGCTCGATGCCGGTGGTGTCGCAATCCATCACCAGGCCGATGGTGCCGGTCGGCGCCACCACCGAGACCTGCGCGTTGCGGAAGCCATGCGCGCTGCCGAGCTCGAGCGCGCGGTCCCAGGCCGCCTTGGCGTGGGTGACGAGCTTGCCTTGCGGGCAGAGCTTGTGGTCGAGCGGCACCGGCGGGGTCGCGACCTTCTCGTAGCCGGAGCGCTCGCCATAGGCGGCGCGGCGGTGGTTGCGAATGACGCGCAGCATGTGCTCGCGGTTCTTCTTGTAGCCCGGGAACGGGCCAAGCTCCTTCGCCATCTCGGCTGACGTCGCGTAGGAGACGCCGGTCATGATCGCGGTCAGCGTGCCGGTGAGCTGGCGGCCGGCATCCGAATCGTAAGGGATGCCCGACGACATCAGCAGGCCGCCGACATTGGCGTAGCCCAAGCCCAGCGTGCGGAACTCGTAGGAGCGCTGCGCGATCTCGCGGCTCGGGAACTGCGCCATCAGCACCGCGATCTCGAGCACGACGGTCCATAGCCGGATCGCGTGCTCGTATCCTTCAACGTCGAACTCGCCGGTCGCGGCGTTGCGGAACGCCAAGAGGTTCATCGAGGCGAGATTGCAGGCGGTGTCGTCGAGGAACATGTATTCCGAGCACGGGTTCGACGCGATGATCGGACCCGAGGCCGGGCAGGTGTGCCAGTCGTTGATGGTGGTGTGGAACTGCAGGCCCGGATCGGCCGAGGCCCACGCCGCGTAGCCGATCTTCTCCCACAGCTGCCGCGCCTTCACGGTCTTGGCGATCTTGCCGGGCTTGGTGCGCCAGGTGAGGTCCCACTCGGCATCCGATTCCACCGCCTTGAGGAACTCGTCGGTGACCCGCACGGTGTTGTTGGAGTTCTGGCCGGAGACGGTGAGATAGGCTTCCGAATCCCAGTCGGTGTCGTAGATCGGGAACTGAATGTCGGTGTGGCCCTGCTTGGCGAACTGGATCACGCGCTTGATGTAGCTGTCGGGCACGCAGTTGCGCCGCGCCGCCTTGATCTCGCGCCGCAGCACCGGATTCTTCTCGGGATCGAAGCAGTCGTCACCCGAGCCTTCGCAGTTGACGCAGGCTTTCAGCACCGCGCGCAGATGCTTGTGGTTGATCTTGGAGCCGGTGACCAGGCAGGCGACCTTCTGCTCCTCGGTCACCTTCCAGTCGATGAACTGCTCGATATCGGGATGGTCGGTGTCGACAATCACCATCTTGGCGGCGCGCCGGGTGGTGCCGCCCGACTTGATTGCGCCCGCGGCGCGGTCGCCGATCTTGAGGAAGCTCATCAGGCCCGACGACTTGCCGCCGCCCGCGAGCTTCTCGCCTTCGCCGCGCAGCCGCGAGAAGTTCGAGCCGGTGCCGGAGCCGTATTTGAACAGGCGCGCCTCGCGCACCCACAGGTCCATGATGCCGCCCTCGTTGACGAGGTCGTCCTGGATCGACTGGATGAAGCAGGCGTGCGGCTGCGGGTGCTCGTAGGCCGACTTCGACTTGACGAGCTTGCCGGTCTTGAAGTCGACATAGTGGTGGCCCTGGCTCGGCCCGTCGATGCCGTAGGCCCAGTGCAGGCCGGTGTTGAACCATTGCGGCGAGTTCGGCGCCGCCATCTGCATGGCGAGCATGTAGACAAGCTCGTCGAAGAAGGCGCGCGCGTCGGTCTCCGAATCGAAGTGGCCGCCCTTCCAGCCCCAGTAGGTCCAGGTGCCGGCAAGCCGCTCGAACACCTGCTTGGAGGATTGCTCGCCGACAGTGCGTTCCTTCTCGGGCAGGTCCTTGAGCGCGGCCTCATCGGGCACCGAGCGCCACAGCCAGGACGGAACGGTGTGCTCCTCGACCTTCTTCAGGCGCGCCGGCACCCCGGCCTTGCGGAAATATTTCTGCGCGATGACGTCGGCGGCAACCTGCGACCAGGACGAGGGCACCTCCACGTTCTCGGCGCGGAACACCACCGAGCCGTCGGGGTTGCGGATTTCGCTCGTGGTCAGCCGGAACTCGATGTCCGCATAGGCTGACTGGCCGTCCTTGGTGTATCGCCGCTCGATCCGCATTGCTCGCCCCATTGTTGTTCGGCGCGGACGCCAAAAAGGGGACAACCCCATATAGGCATCCGACGTCCGTTTTGCGCGCAGACCTGTCCCGACCCGCGCTCGCTAACCGGTTGACCCGGCTCTGCCTTACGCCTGTCCCAAGCTTTTCGGTCCGGCCCCCCGGCCCGAGATTGCGGCGCGTCCAGCTACTGCTCCTGGCGGCGACAGGACGCTCCTCTCCGGTGCCGTGACGGCAGAACGGAGCGGAACGCCGAACCCTGTCAGGAGAGCGCCGGCGGGTACTTCAGACCACTCGCGCCGAACGGTCAGAAGCTAAGACGACTCTGCCGTTGCCGTCAAGCTGTAGCGTCAGAATCTGAATCAAACGCTAAATGTTGTGTGAACCTGTGAAGTCTGGGGAGAGAATTGGGGGGAGGACTGGAAGTATCGGTCTTCTGCGGGCGATTCGACAGCGTCTTTGAGTTGCAGCCCTGTGACCAACGGGGATGAGGGGTGTGGATCGTGTGGCCGAAGCCTGGGGAGCGGTCGCCGGCAAGTCGCGTCGGAGCAGCAAAATACCTCTTCCGCGTCGCTTTGAAGCCGGTTGCCGGCCCGCGCAGGCCATCCGAAACGGCCGCGAAATTTCATGAAAGCTGTGGATGATCAATAGGGTAGGCGGGCCGTATCACGTTCCGGCCATGAACGTCTGAGTCGTCAACAGCTTTTCGCGTTTGCCGATTCGCTATTGCGAGCCCGCAAGCCCGAGCTTGCGCACCAGCGAGCCCCACTTCTCCTGCTCCGACCTGATGTAGGTCCGGATGCCGTCGACCGGCTGGGTATCGAACGGAATGAGGCCGAGGTCGGCCACGCGCTTGACCATGTCGGGTGCCGCCATGATTCGCTTCATCTCGCCATGCAGCCGGTCGACCACCGGGGCAGGCGTGGCGGCCGGCGCCAGCAGGACGTGCCAGGACACGGCTTCGTAGTCGTCGGCGCCGGAGCTTTCCGAGAACGCCGGCACCTCCGGCAGGATCGGCAGGCGCGCCTTCGAGGACACCGCGATCGCGCGCAGCTTGCCCTCCTTGACCAGAGGCACGGCAGCGCCCGCTTCGGCGAAGCCGAATGCGATGTGGCCGGCGACGATATCGGTGACTGACTGCGGCGTGTTGCGATAGGGCACGTGCGTCGCCTCGAAGCCGAACTGCTGCTTCATGAACTCGACCGAGAGGTGCTGCATCAGGCCGACGCCGGGCGTGCTGTAGGTGAGAGGCGAGGTGCTCTCCTTGGCGAGCTTGATCAGGTCGGGCACCGCGCGCACCGGCAGCGCCGGATTGACCACCAGCACGAACGGCGACTTCACGTAGAGCGCGATCGGGGTGAAGTCCCTTTCGGGATCGTAGTCGATCTTCTTGTAGAGCACCGGGTTGGTGGCGAGCGGCCCCGAGGTCGCGATCCCGAGCGTGTAGCCATCGGGCGCCGCACGCGCGACCGACGTGACCGCCAGCATCATTGCGGCGCCCGGCCGGTTGTCGATCACGATCGGCTTGCCGAGCGAGCTTGAGAGTTGCTCGCCATAGAGGCGCGCGATCGTGTCCATGCCGGTGCCGGCGGCGAGCGGCACCACCAGCGTGATCGACTTGGTCGGATAGGTCTGGGCGTGGGCTGGGCCAAGCGCGGCCACGATCGAGAACGCCGCCGTCACCGCGAAGCGGCGCAGGTCGAATGCTGACATCATGTGCTCCTGTCGATACGCGCCGGTTGCCTGACTACTTGATGAGGAGATCGAGTTGCAGCGCCTCGTTGACGTTGACCGCAGAGTGCTCCAGGCCGCTGCCCGCGGATTGGGCGTCGCCGCTCACCGCGTAGAAGCGATCGCCGATCACGCCGGCGGCGAGCCCGTGGCGCTGGCGCGTCATCGAGGGCAGCACCAGCCAGCGGTTGACGGTGGTGTCGAAGGCCTCCACCGATTTGAACGCGGCGAGGTATCGCTGGTCCTGGCCTTCGCCGCCGGCAGTGATGATGTACTGGTCCTTGTAGACGCCCCAGCCCATGGCGCTGCGCGCGGTCGGCATGCGGGCGCGCGCGGTCCACAGATCGGCCGCCGGATCATACATCTCGACGAGGTCGACGTTGTTGCTGGTGCCGGAGATGAAGGCGGAGCCGACGCGGCCGCCGATCACATAGAGCTTGCCGCCGGCCGCTGCCGTCACATGGTGGTTGCGGGGCAGGAGGAGCGAGCGGCGCGTGCGCCAGCTGTTGGTCGCCGGGTCGTACTCCTCGACCGTGCCCATGACGTTGTGCGGGCGCGTCGGATGGATGCCGTTCTCGCTGACGCCTTGAAGCGAGTTGGCGCCGCCGGTGACATAGAGCTTGCCGCCGACGGCCGCCGCCGTCGCTGCGCCGCGTGGCGTCGGCATCGGGGCGAGCTCTTTCCACTCGTCGGTCGCGGGGTCGTATTCCCAGGCATTGTTGATCGGGCTCCACGCCGCCGGTCCCGACTGCGGCAGTACGAAGCCGCCAAAGGCATAGATCTTGTTGTTGAGGCTAGCGAACGCGACGTGATGGCTCGCGAGCTTCATCGGCTTCTTCTTGCCCCACTGGTTGCTCGCCGGATCGTAGTCGAACACGAGCGACTTCGGCTTCCAGCCCGGAGCGAGGCCTGCGAACACGTAGAGCTTGTTGTTGGCGGTGGCGGCGAGCACTTCTTCGGAGGCTTCCGGGAAGGGCGCCGCCATGAACCAGGGATTGGCCGGTGTCGGCGCCGGGCCCTGCGCGAGCGCGGGGATGGCCATGAGGGCGGCACCGACGATGGCGTAGCGGACGATGGCGTAGCGGGCGATGGCGTAGCGTGTGAGGCGGTGTGGCGACATCGGTACTCTCCCTGGCGCGCGCGGGTCCCGCGCGTGGTGTTGCTATTGCCATCGACCCGCGCACGCGCAGGCGCGGCCGCCTGGACCGAGCATAGGCAGGTGACCCCGGGCCGCGCAATGTGGCTCGGGGGGCCTAAAGGACGCGGTCCGTTCCCGCGGGCTCGGATGGCAGCCCTGACACCGCCTGCCGCCGCGCGCGTGGCAGCGCGCTTGGGATCTCGCTCTGCAGGAAAGCGACGAGTTTCTCACGCAGCTCGCAGCACAGGTCGTACGCGTCGCCGGACGTGCGCG
>DAIUEP010000287.1:0-5269 GCA_036845065.1 Xanthobacteraceae bacterium
CTGGTCGACGAGGTCTGGGACGACGGCGCCGCGCTGGTGATCAGGAACCGCGGCCAGGAAGATCGGGTGCGGCTTTCCGACATCATCAATGTCAGCTATTCGCCGCTGATCAATCCACCGCGCGTCTCGCTGATGCTGCGCAAGCCGAGCCTATTTGGTACTGAAGTGACCTTCAGCGCGCCCGTTCGGTTCATACCGTTCGCAAAGAGCCCGGTGGTCGAGGACTTGATCCGCAGGGTCGACGCTGCGCGCAGGGCATGAGCGAGACCTGGTCAGACGCGCCCGGCATTGCGTTTAGCCTCCAACGCCCTACATGTTCGGGCATGACCAGCTCCGACCAGCGCAGCGGACCGCCGGAACGCCCGCGTTCCGAGCCAGAGATCATTCCGCCCGGCGGTAGTGAGCGGCGTGACGAGTCCCGCGTCTTCGTCTGGGTCGCCGACCGCGAGGGCATGCGCCGCGCCAATGTGACGCTGCCGGGGCCGTTCACAATCTTTCTCGCGCTCGCGCTCGTGGCCCTGGTGGCCGGCGTGATCGTGCTGTTGGTGCTGGGCGCCGTGCTGATCTGGCTGCCGGTGTTCATCCTGGCGGTCGGCGCGCTGCTCATCGCCGCGGCCGCGCGGCAGTACTGGTGGCGCTTCCGGCGCTGGGTATCCCAGCGCTGACGCGTCTGATTCTCTTGATTTTGTAGGGTGGGCAAAGGCGCGTGCACTGCATTTCCGTGTCAGCAGAGCTATCGTGCGCCGTGCCCACCAAAAGAGTCTGTGCGAGCAGCGAGTCGCCGGTGGGCACGGCGCACGATAGGCTCTGCCATGATGGAGAGCCTGTGCCATCGCCTTTGCCCACTCTACAAACTGTCCCGCTCGCTACGCCTCCTCCTGCCTGCAGGCGATGGTCGCTTCCTCGAGGTCGAGTTCGCGCTCGATCTTGCGACGGGTCTCGTCGGTGATCTTGCCCTCGCGCAGGAGCCGGTTGACGTGGTCGCGCTCGGCCGCGATCAGGTCGAGCCGCAGGCGCGCGCCGAGCGCGGCGGTGTCCCAGCCTTCCTCCAGGCTCTTTGGAAATTGCTGGCTGCGCGCGTCATGACGGGCGCGCGCCAACGCGAGCATGTCGTCCGAGATGCCATGCGCGCGGCCGCGCTCCTCGATCTCATGCAGCGCCGCGGTCATGGCGTCGTGCCGGGCCGTGAGCTCGCGCGAGCGTTCCTGCCGTTCCTCGCTGGCGCGGTCGTGGCCGAGCTTGAGCCAGCGGATCACCGGCGGCAGCAGCAGGCCGAGCCCGACCAGCGTCAGGATGATGACGCCGAATGCGATGAACAGAATGAGGTCGCGATGCGGGAACGGCGCGCCGCTCGCGAGCGTGAGCGGGATCGCGAGCGCGGCCGCGAGCGACACCACGCCGCGCACGCCCGTGAAGGCGAGGACGAAGATCCAGGTCCAGGGCGGCGAGGGGTCGCGCTTGCGCAGCGGCGGCCACAGCCAGCGCGGCAGGTAGGTGGCGGGAAAGACCCAGATGAAGCGGGCCGCGATCACGATCGCGGTCGTGACCAGGACGGCGACGGCGAGCTCTCGCAGCGAAAAGGTCTGCGCCGTCTCCATCAGCGTGCGCGCCTGCAGGCCGGTGAGCAGGAACACGAAGCCCTCGATCATGTAGATGACCAAGTCCCAGAAGAACACGCCCTGCAGGCGGGTCGCCGAGGAGATGAGCCGCGGGCCGTTCCAGCTCACATAGAGCCCGGTCGCCACCGTGGCGAGCACGCCCGAGCCGCCGAAATGCTCCGGCACCCAATAGGCGAGATAGGGTGTCATCAGCGAGAGCACGATCTCGACGCGCGGCTCGCGCGACAGCCTTCGGGCATGCAGGCTGAGCCAGCCGATGCCGATGCCCCAGGCGATCTCGCCGACCACGATCGCCGCGAAGGTGCCGGCGGCCTGCGGAAACGAGAACGCGCCGGTCGTGATGGCGACGACCGCGAAACGGTAGAGGATGAGGGCGGTGGCATCGTTGGCGAGGCCTTCGCCTTCGAGCACCACCAGGAGCCGCCGCGGCAGGCCGAGCCGGCGCGCGATGGCGAGCGGCGCCACCACGTCGGGCGGCGCCACGATCGCGCCGATCAGGAAGCCGACTGCCCACGGCAGAGCCAGCACGTAGTACGCGGCGGCCGCGACCGCACAGGTCGTGAACACCACGCAACCGAAGGCCAGGAGGGAAATCGGTCGCAGGTTGAAACGGAACTCGCGCCAGCTCATGGCGACGCCGGCCGAATAGATCAGCGGGGGCAGGATCACCAGCAGCACGAATTCGGGCGCGAGCTCAATGCGCGGCAGGCCGGGCACGAGCGCCAGCGCGACGCCGGCGATCACCAGCACGATCGAGGGCGCGGTGTTGAGCCGGCGCGCGATCAGCGCGGCGGCAACCAGCACCGCAAGCAGAACGAGCAGGATCTGGATGGTGGCGGTCATCGCCGACCGTCATGCCCGAAGATGAGCGCAGCCTCAACCGTCATGCCGCCAGGCGATCAGATGGCATACCGGTCGCTGCTGGATTGATCTAACGGGAAATCGCGTGACGACCGCAAGGGGAGACAAACGCTAAAGGGGCTTTCCAGTTGAACCTATTGGCTTGAACCTATTGGCGCTCCGGCCGGGGCCAGGCAACGGGGGACAATTGGGCCATGAGCAGAATCGTCCCAACAATCACACAAAGCAGAACAGCCTTTTCCATTGCCGGGCTCCCAGTCGCATCCGTCGTCCATCCGCCCCCTGATAACGCATTCGACCGGAAATGGTTCGCTCACGCCTGTTCGGCAGCCTCAGGTCCACGGCGCGCGAGGGGAGCCGCCCGCCCTTGTGCGCCAAGGGCAAAAAAATCCTTCCGCGCCTGCCTCGCGCGCTGTCGACGCGCTTGCGTCAGTCGCTGCCGAACTGCGCCGCCAGATAGGCCGCGATTGTGCCGGCTTCATCGGGCGTGGCGACCGCACCACGTCCCACCATGTTGGCGACGATCATCGGCCAGTGCTGCCGCGGCCGCTTGATCACGGCGACGCGCTCGAGATCGTGGCAGGCCACGCAGCGGGTCTCGACCAGGTCCTTGCCGGGACCGGCTGGCAGCGTGATGGTGACCTTAGCGGGTTGCGCTGTGCCCGGCCCGAAGTTCACGGCGAGATAGCGGATCACGGTATCGGCTTCGGACGGCGAGAGCTGCGCACCGCGCAGCACCATGTTGTGCACGTGCCGCTTCCAGCCGGCCGGTCCTTCGCGGCCGGCCAGGATGGGGGCGAGTGCGTGGCATTGCGTGCAGGCGACCGCAACCAGGTCGCGCCCTTCGCCTTGTGGGAGCGGATCTGGGGCGGGAGCTTGCGCACTGGCGGGCGTGGCGGCGGCCAGCATAAGCGCCGCTGCGCCGAACAATCCGAGGTGTCTCATCACACTCTCCGTTTGCGCGCGTCGGCGACCGAATAGGGCGGGTGCCAGGTCGAGGCCGCCCCGATGCCGTCGCGATAGGTGTCGATGTCGAGCAGGTAGGGCCGCCCCTCCACGGTCGCGCGCTGGGCGCGCGCGATCGCGCCCTTGAGCTGGGAGGCTTCCTTGACGGTTTCCGCCTCGACCCCGAAGGCAGCGGCGGCTTTCGCGTAGTCGACGTCGGGGCTGCCGAGGTAGCAGGTCATGTCGCGGCCGGTCTGGAACTGCCGCCCGCCATAGTGCCAGATGCGGTTGCGCTCGTTGTTGTAGCTCTTGTTGTTGAGCACGATGTTCATGATCGGCGCCTTGTAGCGCGCCTGCGTCCACAGCGGCTGCGCGCCGCTGAACAGGAAGCTGCCGTCGCCGACGACCGCGACCACCGGCTGGTCCGGGCGGGCGAGCTTCACTCCGAAGGCCGCCGCCATGCCCCAGCCGAGCACGTTGGGACCGGTGCCGAAATAGCTCTTGCCGTCGCCGCCGAACGTCATCGCCGATTCCATGGTGCGGCCGGAATCGATGTCGCCCACGAAGCAGGTGTCCTTGTCGAGCGCGGCTTCGAGCTCGAGCCCGATGCGCTCGAGGCTCACCGGCGAGCGGTCGGCGTTCTCCTGCACGATACGCTGATGGAACTCGCGCATCTCCTTGGTGTAGGCGGCGGTGCGGGCAAAGCGCTCGGCGGCGATCTCCTTGAGCTTCGCCTCGCTCGCCATGCCGCGGATCGCCTCGATCAGGTCCGTGATCGCGAGCCGCAGGTCGGCCACCATGCCGAGATCGACCGGCGCGCTGCGGGCGAGGCTCGCCGGGTCGAGCCTGATCGAGATCAGCTTGGTGCCGGGGCTGGCGCGCTCGCCGAACTTGTTGCCGAGGTTCAAGAGCAGGTCCGGCTTGCCCGGAAAGCGCATGTCGCGCAGCAGGGCTCCGATGTAGAGCGGGTGCTTGGTCGGGAACGGCCGCGACCAGTAGCCGAGCGAGAGCGATTGGCCGGCGACCGGCAGGCCGAGCAGCTCGGCGAGCCTCAGCAGCTCCTTCTCGGCGCGGCACCAGGTGATCTCGTCGCCGACGCTGACCAGCGGATTGCGTGCTTCGATCAGCGCGCGGGCGGTCTTCTCGATGTCGTCCTTGTCGGGACGGATGCGCATCGGCACGTCGAACTTGGCCTGGTCCCAGATCGCGGCCTTGGCCTGGCCGCGCAGCGTGTTGGTGGGCAGCGACAGGAATACCGGGCCGCAAGGCGAGGTGGACGCAAACTTGATGCCGCGGCGCAGCGTTTCCGGGATCGCCGCGGTTGATTGGGCCGACCAGTGCCACTTGGTGATCGGCTGCGTCATCACCTCGCCGTGGTCGGTCTCCTGCGTCAGGTCGCGCCCGAGTTGGTCCTGCTCGACGGATGCGACCGCGACCAGGATCGGAATCTGGTCCTTCCAGCTGTTGACCATCTGGGTCATGGCGTTCGGCAACCCGATATGGGCGACGATGACGACTCCGGTCTTGCCCGACGCGCGCGCATAGCCGTCCGCCATGGCGACGACGGCGCCTTCCTGCACGCCCTTGATCAGCTTGATGCTGTGCTCGTCCACGAGCGCATCGAAGATCGGATAGTCGCCGGTGGCGGGGTTGAAGAAGATGTATTCGACGCCGGCCGACTTGAGCTGCTGCACGAACAGGGTGCCGCCGGTGCCTTGCACCTCTCGCATCGCCGAGGTCGGCGCGGCGGCGGAAAGCGATTGCGCCATGGCTTTCACTGCGACCGAGCTCATCCCAAGCGCGGAGAGGCCGGTCATGAGCTTGCGGCGCGAAATTCCGTTATC
>DAIUEP010000288.1:0-5186 GCA_036845065.1 Xanthobacteraceae bacterium
TTGCGCACTGAACTCACTTCATATCGGGCACTGATTTAATTGCTGTCGTCCCCGCGCAGGCGGGGACCCATACGCCGCAGCGAAGCGATAAGGCACGGCCGGCGATAAACACAGACTTTGGTGGTTATGGGTCCCCGCCTGCGCGGGGACGACAACGGAGAGCTCTTGCCCCTACGTTCCGCTCTTCACCGCCGTGCCGCCGAGCGCCGCAACCTTGGCGGCAGTCTGCATCTGGCCGTCCCAGCGCTTGGCGAACGGCGCCGGGATGCCGAACTGGTCGAGCACGCGCGCGACAATGTGGTTGACAATGTCGTCAACCGATTGCGGGTGGTTGTAGAAGGCCGGCATCGGCGGCACCATCATCACGCCCATCCGTGCGAGCTTGAGCATGTTCTCGAGATGCACTTCGGAAAGCGGCGTCTCGCGCACCACCAGCACCAGCTTGCGCCGCTCCTTGAGGATGACGTCGGCGGCGCGGTGCACGAGGTGCTCGCCATAGCCGCCAGCGATGCCGCCGAGCGTGCGCATCGAGCACGGGATCACCACCATGCCTTCGGTGAGGAACGAGCCCGAGGAGATCGTCGCGCCCATGTCGCCAGCGCTGTGCACGACACTCGCCAGCGCCCGCACCTGCTCGAGCGTATAGTTGGTCTCGTGCTCGATGGTGCGCTGCGCCCACTTGCTCACGACCAAGTGGGACTCGATGTCCGCATGCTTGAGCGCCTCAAGGAACCGGACCCCGAAGATGGCGCCGGTCGATCCGGTCATGCCGACGATCAGACGTCGCATTGCAAGCCCTCGTTTGATGAGCCTTTTTCTACCATATAACAGAATCTGCAGGGGATTTTGCCACCGCCGTCGTTAACGATTGCGGAAGGCCCTTCGCTCCGTCAGCTCGTGAACAGGTGGCCGAACTTGCGCAGCGCCAGCGCCTTGTCCTCCGGCGTCGGCATGTTCACGTCCGGGAACTGGTCGCGCCAGTGGAACGGCCGGCAAGCGTCGATCACGGCACGGCTGTTGGTGTAGTCGCCGACCGCCCGCCGCTCCGGCTCGATGCGCGGATCGAGCGGCGTCGACCAGGCGTTGCGGATGATATCGATCGAGGTCGCAGGGTCCGAGCGCGTCAGCAGCGCCCACATCACCTCGTTGAGATCGGACACGTTGATGTCGTCGTCGACCACAATCACGTAGCGACCGCAATAGGCGCCGACATGGCACATCGCCGCGATATGGCCGGCCTGCTTGGCGTGGCCGGGGTAGCGCTGGTTGACGGCGACGGCAAGGAGGAGCCTTGCATTGCCGACCTCGTGCGCCCACGCCGCGGTGACGGCCGGCACGCCCGCCTTCAGGATGTTCTCGCGCAGCAGCGCCGAGCGCACGATCGCGCGATAACGGCAGATCTCGTCCGGCGGCCGCTCGGGCACGCAGCCAAGGAGGATCGGCTCGTTGCGATAGTAGATCGCCTTGATGTCGAGCACCGGCTCCTGCGCGGCGCCGGTGGCGTAGTAGCCGGTCCACTCGCCGAACGGGCCTTCGGTGCGCATCTTGTCGGGCTCGACGAAGCCCTCGATGACGATCTCGGCATTGGCCGGAAGCGGCAGGCCGGTGACCGGCCCCTTGATCACCTCTACGGCTGAGCCGCGCATACCGCCGATCACCTCGAGCTCGCTCACGCCGTAGGGCACCTCGCTGCAGCCCATCAGGAAGCTCATGGGGTCGCCGCCGAGCACCACGGCGATCGGCATCGCCTCGCCGCGCGCCTTGTACTTGTCGCGCATCTGCCGGCCCTGCTTGCCGGGCGAGATATAGAGGCCGCACGAGGTTGCGTCGTGCACCATGACGCGGTAGGTGCCGCAATTGATCCAGCCCTCGTCCGGATCGCGGATGATGGTGTAGCAGCCGGTGCCGATATAGCGGCCGCCGTCCTTGCCGTGCCATTGCGGCGCCGGGAATTTCGTGACGTCGACCGCCGCGCCCGTCATCACGTTCTGCATCACCGGACCGGTCTCGACATATTTCGGCGGAATGCGTTTCATGTCGGCGGCGTAGTGGGCTCGGAACCCTTCGCTCAGCTCGGACTTGTTCAGGTCGGTCGGAAAGCCGAGCGTCATGTTCTTGCGCTTGCCGTCGAAGAAATTGATCAGGACGCGGCTGCCTGGCAGACTGCCCGGCACATCCTCGAACACGAAACACGGCGCGTTGTCGGTGTGGGCGGCAAGCTCCGACACCATGCCGATGTCGCGCTGCCAGGACAGCCCCTTGACGGTCTTCACCTCGCCGAGCTTCTGCGCCTCGTCGAGCCACTTGCGCAGATCGTGATAGGCAAGATGCGGCGCCGTGTTGGAGCCGATGCCGGCCGAGCCGCCGCCGAGTGGCGTCAACATCCCGTCAGGTTGCGCGTCCTGCTTTGCCAATGGGTCCTCCCAACGCTTTGACGCCCCATATACGCATGGGAAAACCCCTGCTGCCACAGGAATTTCGAGGGTGAGCTCGAGGCCCCCGACGGCCGTTCAGCCGAACACGCCGCGTTCGGCATAGGCCTTCATCTCCTCGGCGCCGACGCCGACGAGCTCGCGGAATACGAACTCGTTGTCGGCGCCGAGGCAGGGGGCCGGGCTCACAATGTCGCCGGGGGCCTCCTCGAGATCGAAGCCGGGAAAGCAGTAAGCCTGGTCGCCGATCTCCGGATGCCGCCGCACCCGCCAATGCCGCCGCGCGGCCAGCTGCGGGTCGGAAAACAGGCCGGCAATGCTGACCACCGGATAGGCGCAGACTCCGGCAGCCTGCAGGGCTTCGGCGACGGCGGCGGCGGATTGCCCAGCGGTCCAGGCCGAGATCAGCGTATCGAGCGCGCGCTTGTTGGCACGCCGCCCCTGCGCATCCCGAAACTGCTGGTCTCCCACCAGGGCCCCCTTCCCCAAGCTGTTGGCGAGCGCAGCGAAATCATCGTCCGACCAGCACGACAGCGCCACCCATTCGCCGTCGCGGCAAGCGTAGGCGCCATGCGGCGCAGCCTCGCGGTCGTCGTTGCCGCAGCGCTCGGCGATCCGGCCGCTGGTGAAGTAGTCCGCCATCGCGGCGCCCATGAACAGCACGCCGCATTCGTATTGCGAGACGTCGATGTAGGCGGCCTTGCCGCTGCGGCGGGCGCGGATCGCCGCCGCGATCACGGCGGCGCCGCCGAGCGCCGACGCGATGAAGTCGATGTAGGGACCGTACAGCAATTGCGGCGGACCGTCGGGAAGGCCGGTCATGCCGCAGAAGCCGCCGAGCGCGGAGAGCTGCGACCCGAAGCCGGGCTGGTCGGCGCGCGGGCCGGTCTGGCCCATATTGCAGGTCGAGAGCATCACGATGCGTGGATTGAGCGCGCGCAACGCCTCGAAGCCCAAACCGAGGCGCTCCATCACGCCCGGGCGCATGTTCTCGATCACGACGTCGCACCAGCCGCACAGACGGCGCGCGAGCGCGAGCCCTTCCGGCTTCTTGAGATCGATGGTGACGCCGTA
Source organism: Xanthobacteraceae bacterium (assembly GCA_036845065.1). GTDB lineage: Bacteria > Pseudomonadota > Alphaproteobacteria > Rhizobiales > Xanthobacteraceae > VAZQ01. Next base: position 3,507 of record DAIUEP010000288.1, read on the forward strand.
TTTGGAATCGTTGAAATAGCTGAAGCAGCCGCCGCGATTGACACCGTGCCGATTGCCGGCGAACGGCGGATATTGCAGCCGGAAGCCGTCCGGCCGGTCCTTCGATTCGACATGCACGACGCGCGCGCCGTAGTTGCCGAGCACCTTGCCGATGTGCGGGCCGGCGGCATAACCGCCAAAGCAGGCGACCTTCAGACCGTCGAGCGCGGTCGGGACTGCGCTCACGGGCGTCCTCCTCCGGCGCGCCGGCCGGCATTGCTCGACGCGCTCTCGCCAACCGGCACGCCGCCGGCGTAGCGCAGCGGCGGCCGCACGCCATCGATCAGCGCGAAGCTGCCGCAGTGAGTCTCGGCCGTGCCATCCGGGCCCGGAATGGCCTCGAAGAATCCCCGCGCCTCGAGCTGCGGATCGGACGCGATGTCGGCGACGGTCGAGACCGGATAGCCCAGCATCTCGCGCTTGTGCGCCTCGGTCAGGAACTCGCGCTTGGTGACCCCGGCAAAGAATGTCATCACCGGCGCCTCGATGGCATCGATTTCGTTCTGGTCGGCCTTGGTCGGGTCCCAGCGCGCCCAGTCGATGCCGGCAAGCCGGCCGAGCTCGGCGCCGCGCTCGCGCATCCACGCCACGAGCTGCTCATTGGTGCGCCGGCCCGCGACGCCGCCGTAGAAAATGAAATTGAGCCAGCCATCCTTGCACGGCCAGAACACGCGATAGCGGGCGCCGTGAATGGAGCGTCCGGTCATGAAGGCGCCAGCGCGCGTCGGCGCCTCGCCCAGAATGTCGTAGAACGCCGGCGCGTGCGCGATCGCGGCGACGACCGACGCCTGCACCGAGACATCGACGAGATCGCCGCGTCCGGTGACCTCGCGACGATAGAGCGCGACCAGGGCGCCGGTCGCTGCCTGCGCGCCGACCCAGCCATAGGCCTGCGGCTCGCTCACGCGCAGCGGCTCGCCGTCCGGTTCCCCGGCCAGATCCATCGCGCCACCGGCCGCCATCGCTTCGAGGTCACTCGCCCGCCAGCGGCTGCGCGGGCCGGCGCGGCCGAACGGCGTGATGACCACGACGACGAGCCGCGGGTGGCGCGCCCGCAGCGCCTCGGGATCGAACGGGGCGTCCGCCGCCAGCGATGCCGGCGTGAGCAGGAGGATGTCGGCCTTGGCGGCCAGCTCGTCAATCGTCCCGCGGTCAGCGGCCTTGCCGGGATCGAGTTCGAGGACGCGCTTGTTGGCGTTGAAGGCGCGCCATTCCGGGCGGCTGCGGTCGGTGCCGGGCGGATCGAGCTTGAGCACCTCGGCGCCAAGGTCGGCCAGCACGCGCCCAGCGAGCCAGCCGAACCGGTCGGTTGCATCGACGACGAGGGTGTTCGCAAGCAGCATGAGCGCGTTCGACTCCTGTCCCGCCCTTCCCTTCCGAAGCGAGGGGATGGGGATCGAGGATGCGTCGCGGCGCAAGCCGCGACACAAGCCCCTGATTGCGGGCTAGTGCCGCCCGCTATCGCCCGGTCCGCGCCAGTGAATGCACCCAGCCGTGCATGCGCGACTTGGCGTTCTCGATGTCCTTCGTTGTAAAGAAATCCTCCGGCTTCACCTTGTCGACCGGATAGACCGGGCGCAGGAAGTCGCTCTCGTAGCCGAACGGCACCGTCGCATCGATGCCCATGCCGCCCTCGAACTG
>DAIUEP010000289.1:0-5178 GCA_036845065.1 Xanthobacteraceae bacterium
CTTGATCTCGAGCTGCATCTCATGCCGAGCGTCGAGCGCTTCGACGTCAATGCGTTCGAGGAGATGGCGCTCGCGCGCATCGGCATGCCGGCCGAGATCGCGATGCGCCACCGGCCCACGCAGTTCGCGCATCTGTTCTCCGGCGGCGGCTACGCGTCGGCCTATTACAGCTATATGTGGTCGGAGGTGCTCGACGCCGACGCGTTCGCGGCGTTCGAGGAGACCGGCAACATCTTCGATCCGGCGACCGCCAAGAGCCTGCATGACTACGTCTACGCAGCCGGCGGCGCGCGCGATCCGGAAGCGCTCTACACGGCGTTCCGTGGCCGGCTGCCGACGCCTGACGCGCTGCTCAAGCGGCGCGGGCTCAGCGACACCCCAGCGGCCGCCGGGTGAGCGCGATGGACCGCTATAGCGCCGGCCACCGCCGTGGCGTCGTCTGCGCGCCGCATACTGCCGCCGCCGAGGCCGGGCGCGCGGTGCTTGCCGAAGGCGGCAACGCGCTCGAAGCCATGGTGGCGATGGCGGCGACCATCGTGGTCGTCTATCCGCACATGAATCATCTCGGCGGCGACGGCTTCTGGCTGGTGCGCGAGCCGTCGGGACGGGTTCGCGCCCTGATGGCGGCGGGTGCCGCCGGCGCGCGCGCGACGCCTGCGCTCTATCGCGATGCGGGCCATGAACGGATTCCGTCGCGCGGACCGCTGGCGGCGCTCACCGTGCCGGCTGTGGTCGCGGGCTGGATCCTGGCGCTCGAGGCTGCCAAGGCGCATGGCGGTCGCCTGCCGCTCGCGGACCTGCTCGCCGCAGCCACGCAACACGCACAGGGGGGCATCGAGGTCTCGCGACACCTCGCGCTCACCATCGCGGGCGCGGCCCCCGCGCTCAAAGGCGTGCCGGGATTTGCCGAGACCTTCCTCATCGACGGCAAGCCGGCCCTGCAAGGCGCGCGGCTGCGTCCTGCGGCCCTCGCTACGACGCTCGAGCATCTCGCCCATGCCGGGCTCGATGATTTCTATCGCGGCGACATCGGGCGCGAGATTGCGGCCGACCTCGAGCGTGTGGGCAGCCCGGTCACCCGCGTCGACCTCGAACGCTGCCGCGCCACCGAGGCCGCTCCGCTCTCGGTCGCACTGCCGGCCGGCACCTTGTGGAACACGCCGCCGCCGACGCCCGGTCTGGTCGCGCTCATGATCCTCGCGCTCTACGACCGGCTCGGCGTCAAGGAGGCCGAAGGCTTCGATCACGTCCATGGCCTGATCGAGGCGAGCAAGCGCGCGATTGCGGTGCGTGATCAGGTGATCACCGATCCGGCGCGGCTGCCGCATTCGCTCGACCGCTATCTCACCCAGTCGTTCCTCGACGCCGAGGCCGCCGCCATCGATCGTCGCAAGGCATCCGCCTGGCAGGCGCAGGCGGAGGAAGGCGACACCATCTGGATGGGGGCCGCTGACGCGTCTGGTTTGGCCGTCTCCTATATCCAGTCGCTCTATTGGGAGTTCGGCTCCGGCGTGGTGCTGCCGCAGACCGGCATCGTGATGCAGAACCGAGGCTTGAGCTTCTCGCTCGATCGCGCTGCGCTCAATGCGCTCGAACCCGGCCGGCTGCCGCTGCACACGCTCAGCGCGGCGCTGGCGGTGCTGCGCGACGGCCGCGTGATGGCCTACGGCACCATGGGCGGCGATGCCCAGCCGCAGGTTCAGGCGGCGCTGTTCACGCGTCATGTGCTCTATCGCCAACCGCTCGACGAAGCGATCGAGCGGCCGCGCTGGTACGTCGGCCGGACTTGGGGCAGGGCGCTTGGCAACCTTGTGGTCGAAGCAAGGCTCGACGGCAACCTCACGGACCGGCTCATGTCCGCCGGCCACGACGTGTCGCTGACCGACGCGATCGGGCATGCCGGCGCGGTCGTGATGCATCCCGACGGCACGATGGAAGCTGCTCACGACCCGCGGGCGGACGGCGGAGCGGCAGGCGTATAGTGTCCACTGTTCATGGTGACCGTTGCGGGCCGCCATCTGGAGCCGTTCAATGGGGGCCTGCATTCTGCCCCACTCCGTGGTAGAGTGATGTTATGCGCACACACCAACTCCGAACCGCACTTTTCAGCCTCGCGGCCGTGCTGGCGACCGCCGGCGCGGCGGCCGCCCACCCCCATGTGTTCGTGACCATGGTGAGCGAGCTGGTCTACGCTCCCGACGGCACGGTAAAGGCTGTCAAGCACGCCTGGACCTTCGACGACATGTTCTCGGTGTTCGCGACCCAGGGCCTCGAATCGAAGAAGAAGGGCGAGTTCACCCGCGAGGAGCTCGCGCCGCTCGCCAAGACCAACGTCGAATCGCTCAAGGACTTCGACTACTTCACGATCGCCAAGGCGAATGGCCGGGCGGCCGCCTTCGCGGAGCCCGCGCCCGACTATTATGTCGAGTTCAAGGACCAGCTGCTGACGCTGCACTTTACCCTGCCGCTTAAGACGCCGGTGAAGGCGCAGGAGCTCGCGATCGAGGTCTACGATCCGTCCTATTTCGTCGACTTCAGCTTCGCCGAGAAGGACCCGGTGAAGACGGTGGGCGCGCCAGCACAATGCAAGGTCTCGACCTCGCGACCGGGCGGCGCCGGCGTCAGCAGCGAGGCGCCGGCGGATCCGAATAATTGGGGCGCGCTCTACGCCAGCAAGATTCTGGTGAAGTGTCCGTGACACGCGCGCCGGGGAGCGCATGAACCGCCAGCTCGTCAAGCTCGTCGTTGCCGTCGCGGCGATCCTGCTGATTGCCGGTGCGCTTGATTTGCTGCTGGCGCAAGGCAATCCATTCGGGGTTCCGAAGGGCGGCGCCCCCAAGGGGCCGCCGCCGGCCCCGCCGCCGCCGGATGGCCTGTTCGGTTGGATCCTCGCCAAGCAGAGAGAGTACTACACTCAATTCTCTGCGCTCATCCGCGCCGCCAAGGCGGATGGCAGCGCTGTATGGGGCCTGCTCGGCGTGTCGTTTCTCTATGGCGTCTTCCATGCCGCCGGGCCCGGCCACGGCAAGGCGGTGATCTCCTCCTACGTGGTCGCCAACGAGGAGACCTGGAAGCGCGGGGTCGTGCTGTCGTTCGCGTCAGCCTTGTTGCAGGCGATCGTCGCGGTCGCGGTGGTGGGAATCGCGTTCGGGATGCTGCAGGCCACCAGGGCGGCCATGGACAGCACGGTCAACGTGATCGAGATCATCAGTTACGCGTTCATCATCACGATTGGAGTGCGGCTGCTGAAGGTGAAGGGCCTAGCCCTCAGCGAGGCAGCGCGGGGACGTGAGGCGAGTGCGACCGCGGTGGCGGTTGCGGGCGTGCTCGAGGCGCTGTGCTACGTCGCGATCATTCAATTCATCGCGCCCACGCTGATTGCGGTCGTCAACCCGGGCGCCGCGTTTGGCAATATCGCCTACCAGCTCGTCGGCGCGGCCTGCCTGGTGCTGCTCGGGCTGAAAGTGCGCGATCTGATTGCGGCGCGGCGCGCGCCGGCGGGCGCCCCGGTGCACGATGATCACGTGCACGAGGATCATGCGCACCATGCTCATGCCAATCCTGGGCCCGCGGCTCGTGATCACGCTCACCATGATCATGCGCACGACCATCACGGCCACGACCACCACGATCACGCGTCGGCCTGGGGCCACGCCCATGCGCCGGAGCCGGAGGAGCTGGCCGGTCCCGGCGGTTGGCGGCGCGGGCTCTCCGCGATCGTGGCGGTCGGCTTGCGCCCGTGCTCGGGCGCCCTCATCGTCTTGACGTTTGCGCTCGCGCAGAGCCTGTTCTGGGCCGGGATTGCGGCGACGTTCGTGATGGGGCTCGGCACCGCCATCACGGTCGCGGTGATCGCCTCGATCGCGATCGGCGCGCGCAGCTGGGCCGCCCGCTTCGCGGGCAGCAAGTCGGGCTACGGCATGCTGGCAATGCGCGCAATCGAAGTGGCGGCCGCGGTCATGATCATCGGCTTCGGAACGCTGCTGCTTACCGGCTATCTCGCAAGCGAGCGGATCGGCATTTAACCCTGAAAATCCTCCGGCTTCAGCTCGATCGGGTTGCCGTGCGGCGTGCGGTCGGCGGCGTGGTCCCAGGCGTCGCGATAGCGCGCGAGCGTCGTGGCATCGGTCACGCCCTTGGCGGCGACGAGGCGCTCGAGCGTGTTGAGCCAATGCCGGTAATAGGTCTCGCCGGTGTCGGGATCGCCTGCGGCCTGCGCGCGCTTGATCTCCTCGCCGAGCGTGGTGGCCCACTCGTTCCAGGTGAACAGGCCGCGCTCATGCAGCGCGAGCGCCATCGCGAAGGCCTGCGCTTCCCAGGGCTCGCGGAATACCGGCCCCTCGGCATCGCAAGGGATGCCGGGCACGGCGTCGGCGACACGGCGGGCGGCGGCGGGATCGATCATGCTAGTGCCGCTGATTTGAGGTTCCTACACCACCTACAGCAAACTCTGTTAGGAACCTCAAATCGAAAAGCGGCACTAGAAACATAGAGTTGCTAGTGCCCCTTTGTTTCCGAAGTTCGTGTCAGAGCGTGTGAAGTGTATCACAAACTTCGGAAAGGGGGCACTAGCTCCAGATAGGGCTCCCACGCCTCGATCGAGACCTTGAGCGTCGGGTCGGCGGCCTCGCCCCACAATTCGCGGCCCTCGAACAGCACGGTGTAGAGCCACTGCGGGCTCTCGCCTTCGCCGATCGCGACCGTATCGGGAAACACATGGAACCCGCGCACGCATTCGATCACGCCCGTGCGGCCGCGCGCGTAGCGCGGCAGGCGGGTATGGGTCAGCGGATTGATGTTGCGCGTGTGCACGCGGTCGCCGACCCCGAAACGCGGCGTCGTGTTGGTCGGCCGTGCATAGGAGCCGCGCATGAGCGCGTTGCCGACCTCGGCGGCCTTGAGCGTCCGCGGCAGTGGCTTGCCGGGATGCAGCGCGTGGCCGGCTGCGACCTCGTCGGCGCCGACGAGGCCGAATTCAAGCAGAAGCTTCTCCAGCCGCAACGCCCATTTCTGATAGTAGGTCAGCGTGAGGTAGTCGATGGGCGGCAGCTCCTCGATGGCGGCGCGCGATTTGTCGATGTTCCACACCTTGGCGTAGCTCATGGCGCGATTGAGCGCGAGCGCGCGGGCTTCCCAGCGCGAATGAAACGGCGGCTCGTTCGGTTCCGGCTCGACCGG
>DAIUEP010000290.1:0-5176 GCA_036845065.1 Xanthobacteraceae bacterium
GGTATAGTACCGAGATCGCGCGACTCACCACTTGAAAGCGGCCGAGACCTCGAAGGTGCGCGGCGCGCCGAGGATGATCTGATCGGGATATCCTGGATCGCCCCAGACCGCGTATTTCTTGTCGGTGAGATTGCGCACCCGGAACGTGACCCGAACCAGCGGAAAAGCGTGGCCCACGCGCGGTCTGCGGACGTCTCTGGACGGTATTATTATGTTGCGATCTGACCGAACAAAGTTAACGGCGCTGTGCCGCCGCTGATGCAATGACGATGTTGCCTGCGCGCGCGTTCGCGCCATGCATGGTGACGCCGACATCTGCGGCGCGAATGGTCGCGCCAAGACCATGGCCTTGGCGCGCGCAGAACGTAGATGGCCGCGCTGTCTCGCGCTCCGCGTGCTCAGTGGAACATCGCGAGCTTGCCGTACTTCTCAGCCAGCAGATAGTAGAACGCGACGCGCGACTTGTCGTGATCGGCGGTCATTTTCTGACACACTTCCATCACCGCCTTGTCGAGCTCGGCGTCGCTGTTGCTCAGAGCGAGCTTCTTCTTGAGGAAGCTGTCACGCACGCGATCGCGTTCGCCCTTGTCGGAGCAGGAGACAAATGAAGAGTCCCTCTTCTGCAGCGCGATCCCGCAGTGCTTGATGATCCCCTTGATCGCTGCGTCGTCGGGACTCGGAACGTATTTCTTGACGTCGGCCGTCCAATCGTTAGCCATGCTGGTCCTCCTGGTCGTGGGGTTGTTGAATCAGTCAGTCGCCCCGGTGTGGCGTGAGCGGGGCGAAGCGGGCGTTCGTGCTTGAGACTGTCGGGATCGGTTGGAGACTGTCGGGCACCTGCCGCCGCTTTCGGCAAGCATCGTATGTGCAGCCCGGCGCTTAGATGTCATCAGCGCGAATGGTGAGAGTGTTGTCCGGGTCGGCGATACTGCAGAGCGCGTTCATTGCAAACTACCTCTCTTCATCTCTTCTCTCTTTTTATCTCGCTATACGTTCATTCTGCATCGACCCATGATCACGAACGCTCACGCAATAAGCTTGAACGCTCGCTGTTGTGTTGGCAAGCCTGCGCAGGTTGCGCGCATGGACCTGGACACCGTCGGATGGAGGCTTTTGCGATCATGCGGTTCAAGTTGCGGCGCGACGCCCATGTTGACCTGCATTGCTGCAACCCTTCTTTGTTTTCTTGCAATCGAAGTGTCGCTGACGGCTGTAGGATGGCATTCTCGATTCGCGCTGTGGACGGTCCAGAAAACGCCGTCTTGTTGGGGATCGCTCGCCTTTGTGACTATGGACAAGCTTTGATCGGCATGCTCTTGGGTCGCATGCATATTGCCGTTGTAACGAGGGTGCCGCACGCGTTGGCAGGTTGTCGGTATAGCCAGAGCCAAGCGCTCAGTGTGTCGCGCGTCTCGTCAACCCGATAACCCGTCGTGGTCATCTCTCAGAAAGGACATCTCACATGATCCGTCACATCCTCGCGGCCATTGCCGCCCTGACGCTTATCACGAGCCCGGGTCTGGCCCAGTTGACGAAGGATCCCGTTCCGCCGCCCGCCAAATCGGCACCGATCAAGAAGACGGCGCCGCCGAAGGCCGAACGGCCGGCGGTGACCACCAAGGTCAACCTCAACACCGCAAACGCGCAGGAACTCGACACTCTGCCGCAGATCGGCCCCGCGCGAGCGAAAGCGATCATCGACGCACGCGCCAAGGGCTCGTTCAAGAATTGGGACGACTTTGTCGCGCGCAAGGTCGTGCCGTCGAATGCTCATCGAGCCATCAAGGATCTGGTGACGTTCTAAAGCGTTAGAAGGTTGCACGAGTGCGTGTGAGCGAATGAGCAAGGTTCAGCAAGAGGAGACGAAAACCATGAGAATGGTCATGTTGGTCGGTCTGGTGTGTGTGTTCGCAGGCAGCGTCGTGGGAGGCGCCTCTGCGCAGAGCCCAAGCTGCAAGGCGCAGGCGACCGAGAAGAAGCTCGCGGGCGCGGCCCTCAATAGCTTCATGAAGAAGTGCGAGACCGACGCGCAGAAGGCGTGCGATACCACGGCCGCCGACCGCAAGCTCGCCGGCGCCGCCAAGGCGAGCTTCACCAAGAAGTGCGTAACCGACGCGGTCGGCGCCTGACGATCGCGGACCCGTGGCGGCGGCCGAATTCCGGCCGCCGGCATGGAACTTCTGATACGATGTGCGGGTTCATCCCCCACGTGTCGGCTCTGCCAAGTGCCGCCGATGGCCAAATAGGAGTCGCAAATGGGATTGCTCGACATTCTCAACGGCATGCAGAACGGCCCTCACGGCCAGCCCCAGCCATCTTCCGGTAAGAGCGGCGGGATGTCGCCGATCATGATGGCGCTCCTGGGACTGCTGGCCTACAAGGCGGTCAAGGGTATGGGTGGCACGAGCCAGCCCGCTCCCTCGATGCCGACGAGCACGGGCAGCGGAGGATTGGGCGACATTCTCGGCGGGCTTTTCGGCGGTCGCCCGAGCGGCGGCATGCCGGCGCCCGGCGCCGGAACTGGTGGCCTCGGTAACCTTCTTCCGGGCGGCTTGGGCGGTCTCCTGAGCGGTGCTGCTGCCGGCAGCGTGGTGAGCGGCGGCCTCGGCAATCTCGTCAAGCAGATGCAGGATAATGGCTACGGCAAACAGGCGCAGTCCTGGGTCGGCACCGGTCAGAACGAGGCGATCGCGCCTGATGACCTGGCCAACGCGCTCGGGCGCGACACCATCGACACCCTGTCGCAGCAAACAGGCATGGAGCGTGACGAACTCCTGTCGGGACTGAGCCAGCATCTGCCGCAGCTCGTCGATCAGCTCACGCCCGAGGGCCGGCTGCCGACGGAGGAAGAAGCCTCCGAGCTGGCCTGACGCGCGCGGTCGCGTCGCCCTTGCCTCAGAGCTGCGCCTTCTCGCGCCACTGCGACTGCCATTTGGCGCGCAGTCCCGCGCGGTCGACTTCCTGGCCGCGCAGATAGACCTTGTCGATCTTGCGGGCGTTGGCGACGTTGTCGAGCGGATTGGCATCGAGCACGACGAAGTCGGCGCTCTTGCCGGGCGCCACCATGCCGAGCTGCTCGATGCGCAGCGCCTTGGCCGACTCGCGGGTTGCCGCCACGATCACGTCCATGGGCGTGAAGCCCGATGCCGCGAGGTTCTCGAACTCCGCCAGCCCATGCAGGCCGAGCCAGCGGTTTGAGTCGCCGGCGGAGTCTCCGCCCAGCACCTGCCGCACGCCGGCCGCGCGCAGCTTCCTGGTATTGATGGTGTCGAACACGCGTCCGAATGTGCTCGGCGGCGTGCCGGCGCGCTTGCGCTCTTCGTAGACTTGCAGACGCGCGCGGATCAGCGCCGGCGCGATCGTCTCCTGCGTCAGCGGCTCGTCGATCCAGGCCGGCTTGCCATTGTCGCGGATCAGCGAGGAGCGGTTGATGCCGCCGAGGTTGGGCGTGATCCAGATGTCGCGCTCCTTGGCGAGCTTGATGAACTCCTCGTCGACTTCCTGGTCGCGGATACTATGCATAAAGCCTTCGACGCCGGCGCGCACCAGGAGCTTGGCGTCGGCGAGGTCGAACACATGGGCGATCGAGCGCAGCCCCAGTTGCCGCGCCTCGTCGGCCGCCGCCGTGTACATCTCGGGCGTGAGCTTGGTCTTGCGCCCGCCGCGGTCGTCGACCCAGATCTTGATGAAGTCGGGCTTGTCCTTGGCGATCTCTCGCACCGCCTGGCGCGCCTCGGCGGCGCTGGTCGCCGGCAGCGGCACGTCGTTGCGCGAGGCATCGGCTGGGCCTGAGCCCGGATAGGCGACGCCACGGCCCACGGTGCGGATGAGTGACGCGTTCGGGATCGTCTCTTCGCGCAGCCGGAACGCCACGTCGCCGAAGTCGGTGCCGGTGCTGAGCACCGCGGCGACGCCGTGATAGGCGTAGCGCTCAAGGTGATCGATGTAGTTTTTCCGCGTGAAGTTTTCCTTCGCCATCTTGCCGGTCACCATGTCGAGGAAGCCCGGATGGCCGTGCGCGTCGACGAGGCCCGGCATCACGGTCTTGCCGGTGAGATCAACGCGCCTCGCGCCCGCCGGAATGGAGAGCGCTCCCTTGCGGCCGACTTGGGTGATGCGGCTCCCCTCGACCACGAAGGCAGAGTCCTCGATCGGCGCGCCGCCGTCGCCGGTGATCAGCCGTGCGCCCTCGAACACTGTCGCGGAAACTACTGTCGCGGAAGGTGCCTGGGCCATCGCGGGCCACGACATGGCTGACGCGAGCAGGGCCACGGCCAACACGTAGCCGTACGATGACAATCGTCGACGCATGGAATCCTCCCGATCAATAGCGCTTGTTGTTTCCCGGCGCGATCATACCGGGGCGCAGATCGGGCGGCTAGTTCGAGGAGCGCTGGCGTTTTGATGCGCGCGGGGGCGGCTACTTGCTGACCACCCGCTTGACCGTTCCGCCCGAGCCGTTGCCATTCGACTTGGGCTCGCCGTAGTCGATGTCCTTGCTCAGGATCATCTTGGCCATCCAGCGGTCGGAGCCCTCGGTGAAGCCGTAGCCGATGCCGAAATTCACCTCGACATCGGCGACCTTGAAGTCGACCACGCCGTAGATGTTGTGACCCTGCTCCTTGAACGGCAGCCAGCGTCCGATCGGTCCGAGATCGGCGTAGTATTCAAGGCCGATCGCGAAGTCCTTGCCGATCTTGCGCACGAAACGTGCCGCCGGCGTGAAGATGGCGTCGCCCTTGTCGCCGAAGCCCAATTCGACGATCGGATTGAAGATCAGCTCATAGTCGCTGAAGCTCCAGCCGATGATCGGCCGGATTTCTGCATTCCAGCGGCTCTCGGAAAACCTCTTGGTGGCGTAGCCGACCTCGAAGTTGACGCCGTACCAGAACGGAAGCTTGGCGGCGTCGGGCGTCACGAACAGGAAGCGCAGCTTCCCGGCATTGGAATGGAAGCCGTCGCGGTCGACCGCGTAGGGAATGTAGATTCCGAACTCGAACCAGGGCGTCACGCCATAGGCAAACTCGGGCGTGCCTTCGAGCGTGTGGTGCGGAATGAGCCCGCCCGGAAATTCCGCCTGTTTGCGACCGACGAGGGCGTAGTTGAAGTGCATCTGCACCGACCACTTGCCGGGCTCGTTGATCTCGGCGCTATAGACCTGGATCTCGTCCTCGGC
>DAIUEP010000291.1:0-5133 GCA_036845065.1 Xanthobacteraceae bacterium
TCATGCGCTGTCCGAATTGCGCGAGCCTCGATACCCAGGTGAAGGACTCCCGGCCGACCGAGGATAGCTCGGTCATCCGCCGCCGCCGCGTGTGCCTTGCCTGCAATTTCCGCTTCACCACCTTCGAGCGCGTGCAGTTGCGCGAGCTCACCGTGATCAAGCGCAACGGCCGGCGCGTTCCGTTCGACCGCGACAAGCTGCTGCGCTCGGTGCAGATCGCGCTGCGCAAGCGGCCGGTCGAGCCGGAGCGGATCGAGGAGGCGGTCTCCAAGATCGTGCGCGAGCTGGAGAGCCAGGGCGAGAGCGAGATTTCCTCCGAGATCATTGGCGAGATGGTGATGGAGGCGCTGCGCTCGCTCGATGACGTGGCCTATGTGCGTTTTGCCTCGGTCTACCGCAACTTCCGCGAGGCCAAGGATTTCGAGACGCTTCTGGGCGAGCTCTCGGGCGAGGATGACGGCAAGCCGCCTACAACGGTGAGGAAGTGACGCGGCTGGGCCTGTAACGTAGCCTCACTTGTGATAGGGTGTCGGCCATGAACAAGCGCCTGGAATCCCTGCTCGAACGCATCCCGACTTGGCCCGAGGAGGCCCAGAACGATGCGGTGATGGTTCTCTCCGATATCGAGGAGAAGATCCGTTTTCTCCGCTCGTTGACGCCAGAGGAGCAGGCCAAGCTCGCCGCCCTGCGCAAGGACATCAACGATGCCATCGAACGCGGCGGCAGCTATACGGATGAAGAGGTCGCCGCCAGCATCGAAGCGACGCTCGATGCCTGGGAGCAAAAGCGGAAAGACGCCTAAGTGCCAAGGTTGCGCTTCGCGGCGGCCGCCAAGGATGATCTGGATTCCATCGCGGAATACATAGCCGATCGAAGTGGCAGCCGTGCGACCGCGGAGCGGTTTGTGCACGAGCTTCGCGGCAAATGCGCTCAGCTCGCGGCCGCTCCGATCTAAAATGGGACGTGTGCGCGCGGACCTGCGTGCGGATCTGCGCAGCCCACCCGCATAAGTCTTACGTGATCTTCTTTCGCTATGTGGATGAAGTGTTGGAGATCGTCCGCGTCATCGAGTCCCACCGGGACATGCCCCCGCTGTTCGGCGGCGACGAGCCAGCCTGACCGTGCCACCTGCGGCTACCCGGCTCTTCCGGGCCGGCATGCTGATGGTGTAACGTCGGTAGAAGGGCGCGATCGGCCTGATTGGCCAACGCCCGAACGCGCTCAAGCGCGGCCTGATTGGTGCCAGGGAGGTCTCGATGCTGTTCCGACGCTCGCTTTCGATGCTCGCAGCGGCGCTTTGCATGGGTGCCGCCGCCGCGCAGGCGCACGACGCGTCGAAATATCCGGACTGGGCCGGCCAGTGGCGCATCAGCGGCGGTAATCGCTGGGACCCGACCAAGCCCGGCGGCCGCGGCCAGCAGGCACCGCTCACGTCCGAATATCAGGCGGTGTTCGAGGCGAGCCTTGCCGACCAGAAGCTCGGCGGGCCCGGCAACGATCCAAGCTCCTGGTGCTATCCGACCGGGATGCCGCGGTTGATGACGGCGATCTTCGCGATCGAGTTTGTGATCCTGCCGGAGGTGACCCACGTCCTGTTCGAGAACCGGCTGCCGCGCCGGGTCTTCACCGATGGCCGCGAATGGCCCAAGAACATCCCGCTGACCTTCGGCGGCTACTCGATCGGCCGTTGGCTCGATACCGACAACGACGGGCGCTTCGACACGCTCGAGATCGAGACCCGCGCGTTCAAGGGCCCGCGCAATTTCGAGCCCACGGGCATTCCGCTGCACGAGGACAACCAGTCGGTCATCAAGGAGAAGCTCTATCTTGATAAGGCCGATCCGAACATTCTCAACAATGAGATCACCACCATCGACAATGCGCTGACCCGCCCCTGGACGGTGACGAAGAAATACAATCGGGACCGCTCGGGCGACTGGCTGGAGATGTACTGCAACGAGAACAGCCAGCACATCTTCATCAGCGGGCAAGCCTATTACGTGAGTGCCGACGGTCACTTGATGCCGCAGAAGAAGGATCAGCCGCCGCCCGACCTGCGCTATTTCCCGCAGGCGCAGAAGTAGCTGTCGGCGTGCACCGACCAGCGCGCTCAGGCGCGCCGGTCGTGCGCGATGACAAAACAACAGCACAAAAGCGTCGGCCGCGTATGCGCGAGCCGAGCACAACACAGGGAGGAGACGACATGGCCAGGAAGCGTGATACTGGGCGCGATCAGAGCAAGCGTCAGAACGGCAAGCGTCAGGACAACGAGCGTCAGGACGAGAAGGCGCTCAATCGACGCGATTTCTTCCGCGGCGGAGCCGCCGCCGGGGTCGGCGCGGCCGTGCTGTCGACCAGCGCGATGGCGCAGGACGCCGGAGCGCAGCGCATTCAATGGAACTACGAGGCCGATGTTGTCATCCTCGGGTCGGGCTGCGTTGGCCTGCATGCCGCGGTGCGGGCGCGCGACCTCGGCGCGTCCGTGCTGGTGATCGACCAGAACTTCGACGTCGGCGGCAAGCTCGTGCACAGCGGCGGCTGGACGTCGCTCGGTGGCGGCGACCCAATCCAGGAACGCGACCGGATGGGGACTGACCCACAGGGCCTCGGCCTGAAGGCATCTCTCATCAAGCCGGAGGATCTGGAAGATGACCCGGACCGCCTGTTCCGGGACATGACGGACTGGTCGGTCGTCGATGCCACCGGCGTCGCGCGCTATCGCTACAACGACCGCGATCTGCATCGCGCCTGGGCCGACAACGCGCCCAAGACCAGACAATTCATGATGGACAACTATGTCCGCTTCGCGCGCATCGACGGCACCCATCAGGGCGGCGGCATGTCGCGCGCGCGGGCCGCGCGGGCGATGATGAAGCTCGCCGACAAGACCGACATCAAGGCGGGAACGGTTTCGCCGCAGGATCGCGGTGATCCCCAAGGGGAGCGGCATTCGCATTTTGCTCCCATGCGCCAGGTTCCTGGCGTCGCGGCCGACTCGCTTGGCGCGCCCGGATGGGTCTGGGGCGGCTTTTCCATCGCGCGGCCGATGGAATTCTCGGCGCGCGAGAAAGGCGTTCGGTTCATGCTCAACCGCCACATGGACGAGCTGATCCGCGAACGGCCGTTCTCGGGGCGCGTGATCGGAGTCAAGGCCCGCTACACGCCACGAACGCATCCGGAGACCGGCGCCCGGCTCGAAAGCTTCTGGCAGAACGGCAATATCGACGAGCGTGCGGAGACGATCTACATCCGGGCGCGCAAGGCCGTCATCATTGCCACAGGCGGCATGCAGGGCAGCATCCCGATGCGGATGATGACCGACCCGCGGATGTGCGAGCCGTCGATCGAATACGGGCCGAGCGCCCTGATCGGGCCGCTCAACATGGACGGCAGCGGGATCATGGCCGGCATGAAGGTCGGCGCCTGCCTCGCCGGCATGATGCAGAACTACCAGCATTCATCGGGCTCTCCGACCATCAGCAGTGTACTCGGCACGCGCGACACCGTCGGCAGCAACTTCCCGGGAACGCCGGCCTTCCTGTTCGCGCGCGCCAAGGGATTCAACATTGGCAACGCCGGATGGGAGCACGCGATCGCGGTGAACCAGGTGGGGCAGCGCTTTTATAACGAGCGGGCTATCAACAACGTCTCCAGCGATGCCAAGTATCCGCCGGGGACAGACGGCACCCGCAAGGAGTTCGTGCCGCTCGATTGGCGCAACGCCAGTCCCCAGCAAGTCAACGCGCAAAATCGCCGGTCGGCGGCCGTGGATGCGGCGCTCGCCATCAATGAGGGCTCGCGCGCGCCCGACTTTGCGTCCGGTCCGGTCTGGGCGATCTTCGATGCTGCCGCCGTCGCGCGCGGCGGCTGGACGATTCGGTATCCCTACATCGCCGATCCGCCCGACGGCTACTTCCACAAGGCCGACACGCTCGCCGAGCTTGCCAAGAAGGTGATGGGGCATCCGCATCAGAAGATGCCGCTCAAGCACCTCGAGAAGACTATCGCGCGCTACAACGAGATGGCGGGCAAGGGCAAGGATGAGGACTTCGACAAGCCGGTGTTGCACAAGATCGAGACGCCGCCCTTCTACGCGGCTGCGGCAACGATCCGGGTGAACGATTCCTACGGCGGGCTGCGCATCAACGGCAAAGCCCAGGTCCTGGACACGCAAGGCCAGGTCATACCCGGCCTCTACTCCGGCGGCGAGGCGAGCGGCGGTGGTGCGCAGCATGGCATCGGCAGAGCCACGGTCCACGGTTATATCGCCGGGACGCATGCGGCGCAGGAGCCATCGGCCTGACCCGTGAAGCGTCGCGCCATGGCCGCGAAGGCAGTGAGCACGCACGGTGAGCGCACGTGCGCGGTCGAGGTCGCTCCCGGTGAGGTCGATGCCGGGGGCGAGCTGACCGTGACCGTGCGGGCCGCGTGCCCGCAGGGATGCGACTTGGCCGGACAGGGCGTCTCGATCCAAGATCGGGACGACACCGAGCTGGCGCGTGCCGAGCTCGCCGCGCTCGAGGATGGAGCGTACGGGACGAGCGCGCTCGTTCTGCGTGCGCCGCTGCAGGTCGGCGAGCATGTCTGGCGAGCCGTCCTTGCCGCGCAAGAGAAGGACGGCGTCCGGCATGAGCAGACCGCGACGGAGTTTCCCGTCGTTGTAAGGGCTCATGCGGCGAGCGTGACCGTCTGGGGTTTGCCGTCCGCGATCGCGGCCGGCGAGCGTTTCAGCTTCAAGGTCGGCATCAGGTGCTCGGCCGGCTGCAAGCTCGGGGGCAGAGCGTTGAGTGTCATCGACCACGCCGGCGCGCAGGTCGCTGTTGCCAGCCTGCATGACGATGTCTGGCCGGGCACAAACGCGCTTTATTTTGCCGAGGTGCAAGCACAAGCCCCGCGCACAACCGGCGAGTTCACGTGGCAGGTGACGAGCCCGGGATCGGACGAGGGCGCGCCGCATGCGGCCGGCGCATGTCCCGTCGCGCTCAAGGTCGTTGCGCCGCCCGACCATGACGTGACGGTCGAGGCCATCGACAGCGCCAACCAGACGCCCATCAAGGGCGCACATGTGCTTCTGCATCCCTATCGGGCGCTCACCGACGAGCGCGGCGTGGCGAAGGTGAAAGTAGCGAAAGG
>DAIUEP010000292.1:0-5069 GCA_036845065.1 Xanthobacteraceae bacterium
GGCTGAACAGGTTGCCGTGCGCGGTGCGCCCCATCAGCACGACCGCCTCGACCGTGAACGCGAAAGTGGGCGTGTGCAGTTGCGGCACATAGGCGATGCGGCGGGCGCGATCGCGGATCGAGTAGGCGGCGAGCGATTGGCCATCGATCACCGCTTCGCCGGCGAGTGGACGGAGAAGTCCCAGCAGCGTCTTGAGCAGCGTGGTCTTGCCGCCGCCGTTGGGACCGAGCAGCGCCAGCACCTCGCCTTGCGCCAGCGCAACGTCGAGCCCGCGCCCGACCACCCGGTCGCTGTAGCCGATGGTCAGCGCGTGGCCTTCAAGCGTCACGACCAGCTCCGCTGCATGTCGGCGAGGAGCCAGATGAAGAACGGCGTGCCGATGACGGCGGTCAGGATGCCGAGCGGGATTTCGACCGGGGCGGCGGTGCGCGCGAGCGTGTCGATGACCAACAGGAAGCCGCCGCCCAGGAGCGCCGAGGCCGGCAGGAGCTTCGGGAAATCCGGTCCGACCAGCGCGCGGGCGAGATGCGGCACCACAAGCCCGACCCAGCCGATGATGCCCGAGGTGGCGACGCTTGCGGAGGTCACCAGCGTCGCGGCCGCGACGATCGCGATGCGCAGTGGACCGGTGGCGACGCCGAGTGCGCGCGCCTCTTCGTCGGGCAACGACATCACGTTCATGCGCCAGCGCAGCGCGACCAGCACGAGCGTTCCGAGCGCGACCGGCCCAAGGAGCGGGAGGAGGTCGGAGACCGACGTGGCGGCGAGGCTGCCGAGCAGCCAGAACGTCATGGCAGGGAGCTGGTTGTAAGGATCGGCGAGATATTTCACGAGCCCGACGCCAGCGCCCAGGAGCGCGCCGATCACGACGCCGGCGAGCACCAGCACCAGGATGGGATCGCGCGAGCGCAGCACCGTGCCGATGGCGTAGACGGCCGCGACCGCTACGAGCCCGCCCGCGAAGGCCAGAAGCTCGATGCCGAACACGCCGAGCGAGAAGAAGATGCCGATCACGGCGCCGAGCGCCGCGCCTGACGAGGCGCCGAGAATGTCGGGCGACACCAGGGGATTGCGGAACAGGCCCTGGAAGGCCGCGCCCGCGACCGCGAGCGCCGAGCCGACCAGCACCGCCGCCACGACGCGCGGCCCGCGCACCAGCAGCACCACGTTCTCGACCGCAGGCGCCGCGCCAGGCGTGCGACCAAGCGCCCGCGACCACAACACGTCGAGAAGCTCGGCGAGGCTGACCGGATAGCGCCCGACCGTGAATGCAAGGAGGAGTCCGGCTGCCAGTACCACGATCGCGATCGTCATGCCGGGAAGGGCGGAGCGGGTCATCAATCCCGTCCCGCCAGCACCCGCTCGATCTGCGCGTCGGAGAGCGCCACGTGATAGAACTGCCGGTAAAAGTCGCGGGTGAGCGCGCGCAAGTCCTCGGGAAACAGCTCCGGATAGAGAATCGTCGCCAGCCACCACAGGCCGATCAGGCGATTGACCGAGGGCGGAAAGTCGACCCAGCCGAACGGCAGCATGGGCGAGAGATGCACGCGGCGCGCGCGCACGGCGGCGACCGGCGACCAGGCGCGCTCGCCATAGACATTGGCCGCAAAGTCGCGATCGATGGTGATGATGACGTCCGGGTTCCAGAGCAGCACCTGCTCGATCGAGACATTGGAAAGCCCACCGACTGTTCCGCCCGCGACGTTCTGCGCCAGCAGCTCGATCGTTTCCACGTTGATCGAACCGCCGAGGCCGGTCTCGAGCCCGCGCGGCCCGCGCGCATAATAGACGCGCGGCCTGCGCTCGCGCGGGACCGCGGCGATGCGGCCCATGACGGTCTTGAGCATCTCCTCGGCATAGCGCGCGAGCGCGGCGGCTGGCTCGGGCCGGCCGACGAGCTCGCCGATCACGCGATAGGCCGCCGCGGCTTTGTCGAAGCGGCCGTCGAGCAGCGCATAGGGGATGCCGGTCTGCTCCTGCACGCGGTCGGCGAGCGATACGTAAGTCGCGGTCACGCTGCCGATGTCGAGGATGAGGTCGGGCTTGAGCGCCAGCACGACTTCGAGATTGGCGGTGTTGCCGCGGCCGGTGATGCGTCCCACTTCCGAACGGCTGCCGATATCGGGAAGGAGGAACTCGCGCTCCGCAGGGGTGTTGGGCCGGGGCCAGCCGATGAGCAGTTGGGGCGCGAGTGTGTAGAGCACGATCGCGGCCGGCGGCCCGGCCGTGAACACCCGTTCGACACGCGCCGGCACCGTGACGGTACGGCCGGCGCCGTCGGTGACGCTCGCGGCGTGGGCGCGGCGCGGCAGCAGCAACGAGGCTGAGAGGCCGGTCACGACGGCGCGCCGGTTGAGCCGTGCGGTCGAGCGTTCACTGCAATCTACGGCCATGGCTGCAACCCGTCTGTTGATGGCGTCATTCGCGCGTGGTCTCGATCCCATAGGCGTGCACGACGCTCGGCTGAATGAGTTTTGCGTGCAGCGTCAGCAGCACGAGTTGCGCATCGAGGCTCTCGCCCGACAGGAGCGCCGCCTCGATCCGGCGCTCCACCGCAACCACGACCTCCGCCTCATTGGCGCCCGCGAACACGTCGGCGCCGACCATGCAGTAACCCACGATCTCGGCGGCTGCCCGATAGGCCTGCGGCGCCGGGTCGTCGCTCAGGGCGTGATCCTTGAGCAGGTTGACGGTCGTCAGCTTGACGGCCTCGGGAACCAGCGCCGGATGGATGTCGACCGTCCGCAACGCCTGGTCGAGCTGGCGCAGGTCATGCGATCGCCCGAAGATGCCCATGAAACCGAGTGACGAGCGTCGCCTTGTCATTGGTGTCACCGCGCGCTTTCGCTCAATCGATCCTGATATTGGCGCGCTTGGCGACGGTTTGCCATTTCTCCGACTCACGCGCCAGGAACGCGCCGAAATCCTCCGGTGTGCCGGGGCGCGGGATGACGCCGAGCTTGTCCATCGTGGCCCTGACCTCGGCGGAGGCAAGCCCTGCCTGCAGCGCGTCGCTCAGCCGCTTGATGATGGCGGGCGGCGTGCCGGCCGGCGCAACGAGGCCGGTAAACGACATCGACACGAAATCGGGCAGTCCGCTTTCGACCATCGTCGGCACTTCGGGAATCTGCGCGTTGCGGGTCTCGCCGGTGACGCCGAGCGCCTTGAGCTTGCCGGTCTGCACCAGGGGGACCACCACGGACGGGTTCTCGAAGGTGAGCTCCACTTGTCCGCCCATGATGTCGGTGAGCGCGGCGGCCGTGCCCTTGTAGGGGATGTGAACGATGTCGATGCCGGCGCGCTGCTTGAACATCTCGCCGACCATGTGCGGCGGCGTGCCGTGCCCCGGTGAGGCGAAATTGACCTTGCCCGGGTTCCGCTTCGCGTAGGTGATCAGCTCCTGCACGCTGTTGGCCGGAAACGTCGGATTGAGCACCAGCACGTTGTAGCTGACAGCAACCAGCGCAATCGGGGCGAAATGCCTGACCGGGTCATAGCCGGGATTGGCATAGACGGCAGGACCCACCACCAGGGACGCGGTGTTACCGTACATCAGCGTGTAGCCGTCAGGATCGGCACTCGCTGCGGCGCGTGCGCCGATGATGCCGCCGGCGCCGGGCCGGTTGTCGATGATGATGCTCTGGTTGAGACCCTCCGACAGCGTTTGCGCGGTCAGCCGCGCCATGGTGTCGGCCGGCCCGCCGGCCGCGAACGGCACCAGGAATTTGATCGGCTTGTTGGGATAGGGCTGCGCATGCGCGGCCGCAACGGAGAGGACGAGGCAGGCAGCCGACAGCGACGCGACGATCTTGCTCATGGTCTCTCCGGCATCGACGGTGTCATCACCGCCTTGTCATTGATGCAAAGACGGGCTCCTCGGGTGACGCCCGAACTGACGTGAATATTCGCGGTTTTCGGATCGCCCTACAAGACCGCCATCGTCACGCCCCCGGCCTCTGGGCGTTGGGGAAGAACATCTGCTGGCCTTCGATCTTGTAGTCGGCGATCGCCTTTTGCCCCGGCGCGGAGACGAGCCAGTCGATGAAGGCCTGGCCGAGGTCCGTCTTCACGTGCGGGTGCCTGGCGGGATTCACCAGCATCACGCCATACTGGTTGAACAGGCGCCTGTCGCCCTGGATCGCGATCTCAAGCTCGCCGCGGTTCTTGAATGCGATCCAAGTGCCGCGATCGGCGAGTACATAGGCGTTCGAGGCCGACGCGGTATTGAGCGCGGCCCCCATGCCCTGGCCGATCTCCTTGTACCAGGGCCCTTTATCCTTCGCGATGTCGATGCCGGCTACGGTCCAGAGATCAAGCTCGGCCACGTGCGTGCCCGACCGGTCGCCGCGCGAGATGAAGGGCGCGGCCTTCGCCTTGATGGCCTTGAGCGCTTCGGCGATATCGCTCACGCCCTTGATGCCGGCCGGGTCGCTGCGTGGCCCGATCAGGATGAAGTCGTTGTACATCACCGGGAAGCGCCGCACGCCGAAGCCGTCGGCCACAAACCTTTCTTCCATCGCCTTGGCGTGCACGAAGACGACGTCGGCGTCACCGCGGCGGCCGGTGTCGAGCGCCTGGCCGGTGCCTTGCGCCACCACCCGCACCTCGATGCCGGTCGCGGCCTTGAACAGCGGGAGGATATGGCCGAACAGGCCTGAGTCCCGCGTCGAGGTGGTGGAGGCAACGACGATCGATCGACTTTGTGCCAGTGCAGGCGAAACGGCCAGGAGGGCGGTGCAAACGGCCAGAGCAGCGAGGTGGCGAATGGACATGGGATTACTCCTGTGTTCGTGCGGACTTCACACGAGCAGTTCGCCGGCGATGAAGCGGCGCGCCTCGGGCGTGGCTGCATTGCTGAAAAAGGTTGCGGCATCGGCAATCTCCACGACGCGCCCGCGATGCATGAGCACGACATCGCCGGCGAGCCGCCGCGCCTCGCCGAGATCGTGGGTCGCCATCACCACCTTTATGCCGCGGTGGGCGGCTGTGCGAATGACGTCTTCCACCGCTTTGGTGGCGGCTGGATCGAGGCTCGCGGTCGGCTCGTCGAGCAGCAGCACCTGCGGCTC
>DAIUEP010000293.1:0-5063 GCA_036845065.1 Xanthobacteraceae bacterium
GCTAGAGCAGATTCCGTCGATATGGAATCGATTTTGTAACTTGCTCATGGCTTGCACCGTCACCCTGAGGCGCTCGCGCCACTTGGCGCGAGCCTCGAAGGGCGACGGCCAACCGCGGCGACGTTCTTCACGGCGATCGCCTGCTCGCCGTGCCATTTCATGCGCATCGCCTCGCGCACCAATGCGCCGACCGCCGGCGAATAGGGCCGGCCGCGCACGGTGACGAGATTGACCTGCCGGAAGAACTCGGGCTCGACCAATGGCCGCGCCACCACGCCCGGATCGTTCACCGCATATTCCGGCATGAACGCGAAGCCGAGGCCCGAGCGCACCATCGCGAGGATCCAGTCGTCACGTTCGCTGCGGTACACCATCTTCCAGGAGACGTCGCTGTCGAAGAATTTTCCGGCGTAGCCGTTGAACTCGCAATTGGCCCGATTGAGATAGTTGCCGCCATTGAGGTCCTTCGGCCGGATGGCGTTCTTCCCGGCGAGCGGATGGGAAGCGGGCAGCACGATCATCATCTGCTCGCGGAACAGCGGCATTGTGTGCATGCGCTCGTCTTCGGGCTGGTCCGGCAGGCAGTAGATCGCGATCTCGAGCTCGCCTGCCAGCAGCCGTCGATTGAGCTCCTTGGCGCCGGCGTCGACAAGCGACAGCTCGACGCCCGGATAGCGCGCATGAATGGATGCGATCAGCTCGACCAGCAGCGTCGGCGCGATCGTGCACATGATGCCGACCCGAAGCACGGTCTTCTTCAGCTGTATGAAGTCCATCGCCAGCCGCTTGGTCGCGCGCGACTCGTCATACATGGCCTGCAGATGCGGCCGCACCATCAGGCCGAGCTCGGACAGGTGGGTGTTGTTGCGTTCACGGTGGAACAACGGCCCGCCAAGCTCTTCCTCGAGCAGCTTGATGGCGCGCGTCAGCGAGGGCTGGCTGACATGGCACGTTTCGGACGCCCGGGTGAAATTGAGCTCCTCCGCCACCGCCAGGAAATACCTGACCTGGTGCATTTCCATCGTTAACCTCCGACGGGCTTCGTGCCAGCGGACAGAATCCCTCCTTCCAGTACGCCGGGGTGGCGGAAATGTTACATGCCTCGCTGTCCAAGCCGGCAGCGAGATTACATCCATTGTCTGTAAAAACTGAGGACGGCCTAGTGTGGCGGGTTCAGAAGTCCGTCGGGACACTAGCCGCCGCCCGGTTGAAAGCCTCACGCGCTGCGCGGACTGAGCTGGCGCGCACCGGCCAAGACGAGAAGGCCGAAGGCGCCGGGAATGAGCGCGAACCAGCTGCCCATGGCCGCGAACGCCGCGGTCGCGGCCCAGGCGATCGAGGAGAACGCCTCCGCGAAGGTTGCAACGCGCGACGAGGTCTGCCGCCGACGGAAGTGGCTGCGCCTGGCTTGCGCGCGAAACCAGAGCTGGATCGCGGTCGCGGCGCCAGCCGCGATCAGGACGCCGGCCGCACCGGTGAACGCCTGCCACAATGAGATGAAAGCAAGCACAAGCACGAACGGTGCGAATGCAACCGCGATGACGCCGAGCACGGCCTCGACTTTCGCGTGCAGGATCTGGCTCGCTTTGATCGGTGCTGTTGCGACCAGATCGGGCGCGTCCTCGCCCGAAATGGCGAGCCAGGCGAGCCCGCCCGCGAGCTGACCGGCGGCCATCACCAGCACCGGCACGATCAGGACGCCGACGTTGCCGCCCGTTCCCCAGCTGCGCCACAACAGCAGCGCCGGCGGCACCAGATAGAGAAGCTGCATCAGGGTCTGCGAGACGAGCCAAGGGTCGCGTCGCAGCAGCGTCCATTCCTTGCGCCGCAGTGTCCGCTTCGGTGAGGCTTGCCGGAACGCGCGTGTGGGGCGGACGTGCAGCGGAGCGGCCTGCGCGGCGCCGGTCGCGGCGATGACGTGGTTGGCGAAATTGCGCGCGACCAGCAGGATTGTGACGATGAGGAGCGCAAGGCTGATGCCGAGCACCACGACGAGTGCGCCGACGTCGCCCAGGAACGCGCGTGCCGGCCACCACACGACGCTGCCGATGTCGGGCGCGAGCGCCACGGCGGCATCCGATCCGAGCACCGCATAGCGCGACATCGCGACACTCGAGACCATCGAGTCCGCAGAGAGGATGGCGGCGACCTGCAGGCCGATCACGAAGGCCGCGCCGATGACGGCGGCGACGATCTGCGCGATCAGCCGCGTGCGCTTGGGGCCGATGGTGCGGAACAGCGCGACCGTGAGGGCGAGCGCGACGGCCGCCGCGGCAGCCCCGAATGCCGTCACCGCGCCGTAGGCGGCAAGCCAGCGCACCCCGCCGCCGATCGCGAGCACGTTGATGAAGGGCGCCGCCAGCAGCAAAGCCATGGCGGTGATCGAGAGCGCCATGGTGGCCATCCGGACGGCAAATACTTTACGGGCCGCAACCGGCGAGGACAGGATGAGGTCGAGATCGGAGCGGGTGTAGAACGCGCGGGTCACCGATTCCAGCGCCTGCGACACCATCAGCGACCACGACAGCAGAGCGCAGCCGGTGATGACGACCAGCACGGTCTTGTCGGGATCGGCGATGGCCGCAAACCGGCCGACCATCGAGACCGCAAGGAGATGCATGGCCAGCACGAGGATCACGCAAGCGATCGCCACCGACCGCTTCCGCCAGCGCCCGCCGGCGGTCATCATGGCGAGCCAGTCGCGCCAGGCGAGCCGCGATTCATGGCGCGCGAACCAGACCAGCGTGCCGGGTTGGGTCATGCCGCGCTCCGTGCCGCCGCTTACGCCGCAGCAGCCTGTTCGGCCACGAGCGCGAGGAACGTATCCTCGAGGCTGACGGCGCCGCGCCCGGCCTGATCGCGCAGCTCCTCGAGCGTGCCTTGCGCAATGAGCCGCCCGGCCGCGATCACCCCGATGCGGTCGGCCATGCGTTCGGCGACTTCGAGAATGTGCGTGGTCATGATCACCGTTCCGCCCTGGGCGACGCGCTCGCGCAGCACGCCCTTGACCTGGCGGGCCGAGCCGGCGTCGAGCCCGGTGAGCGGCTCGTCGAGAATGATCACGCTCGGATCGTGCACCAGCGCGCCCGCGAGCGCCACCTTCTGGCGCATGCCCTTCGACAGTCCTTCGCAGCGTACGGTCGCGTGTGCGCCAAGCTCAAGCCAGCCGATCAGCGCGTGAGCGCGCGCCTGCGCCTCGTGCGCTTCGACACCCCAAAGCCCGGCGACGAATTCGAGATATTCGAGCGGCGTGAGCTTGTCGTAGATCATCGGCTCATCCGAGATCCAGGCGACGCAGCGCTTGGCCGCGACCGGATCGGTGAGCGCGTCGATGCCGTGGATTTGGATCGTGCCAGCGTCCGGGCGCAGCAGTCCGGCCACCATGCGCAGCGTCGTGGTCTTGCCGGCGCCGTTCGGCCCGAGCAGCGTATAGAACTCGCCCTTGCGCACGGTGAGCTCGAGGCCGTCGACCGCCGGGCGGTCGAAGCGCTTGACGAGGCCGCGGATGGCGAGGGCCGGGATCATCGCCCGAGCCTAGGAAGGTAACCTTGCAGGCGCGTGAACGGCGCCCGAGGATTTCGCGATTGGCGTTAACGAATCCGGACGCGTCATCGTGTCCACAGCGGCCATCGAAAATTGAAGACGCCTGCGGACGGGTGTCCCTGCCAAGGAGACCGGATTGATTGAGCGGGAAAATTCCCGCCGTGCTCCGCAAAGAAAGAAGCGGATGGACGGCGGAAGGAACGACCTATTGGACAGTCTCGGAGCGTAACCCGGACGAGCTCGACACGTTTGTCGCCTGTTCCACGCGTCGCCGCCTTGATCATCGCCGCGCACGATCCTGGCGAGCAAGCTGGTAGCGCGCCATTCGAGCTTTGGATATTTTGATCAGGAAACCCTCTGCCAGTCTTTTGTGCGAATCGCGGACATCTCCCGTGAGCTTTGAAAGCCTGTCGCCGTTTCAAGTTCTTTGATTTTGCAGATGCTCCTAGAAAATTAGCGCGCGCGGCAACACCGCGACACCTCTTTCGCCGTCAGGCTGAAGTGCGCAAGCCGGCAGCGAAGAAAAACCAAGACACATCGTGTGCTTCAAAAGAGTTCTTTAACCACAGCGGAGCAATGTGCCGGCACAGAGGCTTTGGCTCTCCGGAAATTTACATTCGAGGTCTCGAGGCGTGCGTCTCACGCGGCGCATGGCTTTGCAGCATTGCGCAACGGGCGCTCGCTCGCGGCCAAGATGTAAGCCCGGAGCCACCTTCTGACGACGTCGTCAGGGCGTGACGAGCGCCCTGTTCGTTCCCAAGGTTCGTTCCCAAGGTTCGTTCGCAAGTCCCCGACGGGGGTGAAATCGGTGCCACCAACTTCCAGTATCAACCGGAGTACATCATGATGACGGCCAAGACTCCCTTTCTAGCGAAAGTGTCCTGCGGTCTTTCCATCGCTTTCCTCGCAATGGCATTCACGTCCAGCGTCTCCGCGGTCCGGGCACAATCGGACGCTGCCGCTCCCTCCTGGCGCGAGACGTTCGTCGATCCGATCTTGGACGCCGTGAAGGCGATCGAAGACCGGCTCACCGGCGTTGAAGCGAAGGTCGCCTCGGCTCGGCAGACCACGGCACAAGAACTGTGTGTCGCCGACGATGCCGGCGCTCGGACCTGCATCAGCAAGGCGCAGCTCGATGGACTTCTCAAAATGATGCAGGCCGCCGCGATGGAGCAGCCGGCCGGGGTCGCCGACAGCGTCACCGAGCCAGCCCTGGTCGAACCGGTAGAGGTCGTGCCGGCGGTCTCCGCCGCGGTAGCCGAGGTCTCCGTTTCGGAAGAACCCGCCAAGATTGAGACGACGAGCGCCACCGTCGTCGAAGCGCCTGGCCAAGCCGCGCAAGCCGCGCTGGACACGCTCGATCAGGATTCCGCGCCGACCGGCTCGGTGCCCGCATCCCCGGCATCAGCGGGCCGTGCGGTGGTCAGCCACCCGGAGGTGGAGATCACCATCCCATCGACCGACCACTGACCGGCGACATCACACCCGATTCAGCCCCGCTCCGGCGGGGCTTTTTTTTA
>DAIUEP010000294.1:0-3505 GCA_036845065.1 Xanthobacteraceae bacterium
AGCAGGTGCTCAAGTTCCAATTCAAGCACGCCGGCAGCCCATCGGGGCTGTGAGCCGCGCGGTCGACGGGCTTGATCGAGCGTCCAGTTGCGCGCCGATCCGCTTCTTTCCGGCGATTTGACGAGCACCCATGGCTGCGTTCGCGGGTATGAGATTCCATCGCTTGGCGTGACCGCGAAGGCTGCGAAGAGTTGAGATCGCGCGTGCGGCAACGCCTGCGGCGTTTGCGACCAAGAATCTGACCCGCTCTGGCGTGTTGCGAAGCGGTATCTAGCGGCGTCCCGCGGATGGCGCGCCAGCGTTCAGCTTAGCGCCGCCTTCAGCGGTTGATGCCCAAGACGACATAGCGTTGCCCTTCAGCCGTTGGAGCCCAATAGGCGTGCCCGGAGGCATAATCCCGACCTGTCATCTGGGCGAGGTTGGCCTCGCGCAGGCGATCAAGGTGAGGCTGCAGGACACCGCGTTCCATGTTCAATGCGGCGACCATTGCCTCGACGGCACGCTCCTCCGGTTTCTTTGCCCTGAAGAGGTGAACCAGGACGCGAGCGGTATCGTCGCCAATCTCGTGCTTGCGAGGAACCGGCGGACAAAGCTTGGCATTCTCATTTTCCAGAACGGCGATCCGCTGCTTCAGCTCTTCGTTCTCTTTGATCGCGCGTTCGTACGCGTCCTCTGCAATCGCAACGCGCTCCTTGACCGCCGTTAAATGCGGTATCTCTTCGAGCAAATCCTGCACCATGCCCATTTCGCACCTCCCAGCCTTTTGAGGGTGAAATGACGAAATGGTACGCCAGGTTGAGCCCCTCAGTGGGTTGCCGCTGAGGTTATCCACAACCTCAACGCAAGTCCCTGAGCCCCACCTCCCAGTGTTCCCTCTCAAAGCGCGGGAAACTCCTGGCGAGCGTCATGTTGCGGCCGGTTGATCCGATCGTCCGATCAGGTCGCGTTGCGACTTGAGCGCCGATGGAAACATCGCCTTCACACCCGAGCAACAGCGGCGGTCGCGTTTCCAGTCTTGCCGCGATTTCCATCGTCATGGTTAAGAAACCGCGTCGATCACGCCGTATGATACCGCCAATCGCAGATGACTGTCCCAGTATTGGACAGGTATAGGCGCTCTGTGGTGCTCTGGTGTTTACAGATATCGAAAGCCTTAGCCACGTCTGTCGCGTGTTTATCACTGTCAATCTTTTTCCTTATTCGTCAGGGACACTGCCTTTCATCGGGACGTTGTTTTCGGGGTCGGGGAAATTACCCGCCGATAAGTTGGGTTCAGCTGCGCTGGCGTCATCGCCACTGCGGCTGTGTCGTTGGCCATTGCGGCCGCGCTCGCGTGCGCGTCCCGGGTGGTGATCGGGGGACGTGGGGTTGAACGTAAAGGCCGCATACGCCAGACGAGACCCGCGCGCGTACATGGGTGCGCCGCCCGGCTCGCTCTATCGGCCGGCATTGTCGGCGCGAGTGGCTGGTCTCGTTCGCGCCGCTATGCGGCAGGCCGGCGCAGCATCCTTCTCAGCACTGGTGACCGCGCTGGTCGTGATGATTGCGGTCAGTCGCAATCCGAGCCTGCCCGAGGAATTCGAATACGAGCACAACACGACAGAACCCAACACGACGCTCGCCTATCGGCAATCCGAGGCGAGCCTGAATTTCGCCGACCGCTGGGGCGAGACCGAGACCGGTGACGTCACGTCGGTGGAAGACTTCGTCACCGGCAGCCTGACCAAGACGGTGCGAACCATCAGCTTCGCGCGGCCACCCGTGCAAGAAGCCGCGCGTGCGCGCCCTGCGACCGGCTTTGCGCTCGCCAGCGCCGACGCGCGCCAGGTCGACATCGAGAAGCCCAGCCTGACCGGCAAGGCGATCGCCACCGACCTCAACGACGAGGTCTCGCGCTATCTCTGGGACGTGTACCAGCGCTTGCCGACGAAGAAGGACGGCAGCGGCGACTTCACCTGGAAGGACCCGTCGGCTGCGCAGCGCGTCGGCATGTCGCTGCCGAAATACGTGATCCTCGGCATGGATCCCGATTTCCGCGAGCAGCTCTATCATGCCGGGCGCGCCATGGACGCCGCCGGGGTCCAATGGTCGATCCTGAGCGCGTTCCGCGACGACTATCGACAGCGCATCGCCTCCGGCATCAAGGCGAGCGGCGGCAATTCGCTGCATGGCGGCAGCCGGCGGACCGGCGGCTACGGTCACGGCCAGGCGGTCGACGTGGCAGGCGCCGATGGCACCGACATGTCCGAGGTCTGGCGTTGGATCGACGCTCACGGCGCCAAGTATGGGCTGTTCCGGCCGATGCCGGGCTATGATCCGGCCCATATCCAGTCGCGCGGGGAATGGCGCAAGCTCGCGGCTTCGCTGCGCCAGGCGCGAATCAAGGAAGCGCAGGCGCAACGGCCGGCCGTCGCGGAAGCGCCCAAAGACGGCAAAGAGAACGGCAAGGCAAGCGTCGTCGCCGCCGCTGCGCAGTAGCAGTCTCCAACCGCACGCCCGAGTTGGCCCCGTCCCCGATTGGCGCACCCGATGGCGCACATGGCCGCGTCGATGATATAGGCTTCCCCCCAAACCTGTTGGGAGAAGCGTATGCACGGATGCCTAGTCGGCGCATTGGCCATCGCGGCGGCCGCGATCGCTGCGATCCTTCCCGCATCCGCCCAGACCTATCCCAACAAGCCCGTGCGGCTCGTGATCGCTTTCCCGGCTGGCGGATCGATCGACACGCTCGGGCGCATCCTGGCCGGCAAGCTGTCGGATGAATGGGGCCAGTCCGTCGTGGTCGAGAACCGCCCCGGCGCCGGCGGCAATCTCGGCGCCGCGGCCGCCGCCCAGGCGGCGCCTGATGGCTACACGCTGCACCTCGGCGCGCAGACGCTCGCCGTCAACGTCACCATCGCGCCGCACCAGGGCTTCGATCCGGTGCGCGACCTTGAGCCGATCATGCTGGTCGCGACCGCGCAGGACGTGCTGATGGTGGCGCCGAACGCGCCTTACAAGACGGTGCGCGATCTCATCGACGACGCCAAGGCGCGGCCCGGAGAGCTCACTTATGCGTCGCTTGGCCCAGGCTCGAGCGCGCATCTGGCGAGCGTGTTGTTCGCGCAGGTCGCCGGCATCAAGCTGCAGCACGTGCCCTATCCGACCGGCATGTCGCAGGCGGTGACCGACATCATGACGGGGCGGATCTCGCTGTGGCTCGCGACGCTCGGCGGTGCGCTCGGCAACGTGCAGGCCGGCAAGGTGCGCGCGCTCGCGGTGTCGGGCCATGAGCGCACGCAGGTGCTGCCGGAGGTGCCGACCTTCAAGGAGCAGGGCGTGGCGATGGAGGAGGAGGCGACCTGGTTCGCGTTCTTCGCGCCCAAGGGCGCTCCGCGCGAGGTGATTGCCAAGGTCAACCGTGACGTGGCGCGCATCCTGGCGCTCCCCGACATCAAGGCGCGCGGCGTCACGCTCGGCTTTCGCTTCATCGGCGGCTCGCCCGAGGAGCTCGCGGCGTTTCTCA
>DAIUEP010000294.1:3605-5042 GCA_036845065.1 Xanthobacteraceae bacterium
TGACCGGATCGGTCGCGCAGGCGATGGCGATCACGGTGCCGATCGGGGTGCCGCTGTTCTTCTTCGCGGCGCTCGTCACCGGCCGGCTTGGCGAGGTGCTCGCATTCTCGACCCAGGGCTACGTGGCGCTGGCCGCCGCCGGCATCTTGCACTTTGTGTGGGGCCGCTACTGCAACTACCGCGCCACCCGTGCGATGGGAACGAACCTGGTGGCGCCGATCCAGCAGTTCAATCTGCTCGTCACCTTGGTGCTGGCGATCTGGCTCCTGGGCGAGCAGTTCACCGTGCTCAAGCTCTTCGGCATCGGCCTCGTGCTGCTCGGCCCCAGCATCACCATGCGCGAGCGGCCGGCACCGGCAGAGCGCAAGGTCTCCGACGAAAAGATCACCGCGATCGACGCCGATCGGCCGGCGGCCTTCGAGCCGAAATACGCCGAGGGCATCACGTTCTCGTTGCTCTCCGCGATCGGCTATGGGCTGAGCCCGATCCTGGTGCGTGTCGGCCTCGAGCAGAAGGGCCTGGGTGCAAGCTTCGCGGGCGGGCTGGTCGCCTACATGGCGGCAACCGCCGTCATGGCGCTGGTGCTGGCGTGGCCCGGACGGCTGCGTCATGCGCTCGCGGTCAATCGCGAATCCGCGAAGTGGTTCACGCTCTCGGGCTTCCTGGTGTTCCTGTCGCAGATGTTCCTCTACATGGCGATGTCGGTCGCGCCGGTCACGGTGGTCTCGCCGATCAACCGGCTCTCGATCCTGTTCCGGCTCTATTTCAGCCGCTGGCTCAACCCGCAGCACGAGGTGTTCGGCGGCAGCGTGATCGCCGGCACGGTGGTGTCGCTTGCGGGCGCGCTGGCGCTGACCTTGAGCACACAGGCGGTGCAGGACATCGTGCCGCTGCCGGACGCGGTGGTGGCGCTGCTCGCCTGGCACTGGCCGTGAGGATTCGTGCGCCGCAGCGGCAGGCCCTTTCGTCTTGCGAGCGGCCATGAGACTTGTCACTCTGACAATCGTCGAACAAGAAAACAGATCACGGGAGGCGCCCATGCGCAGACTTCTCAGCACCAGTCTGGTGGCTTCGTTGCTTGCGTCCGTCAGCTTCGTCGCTGAGGCGGGCACGATCACCGGCACGATCAAGAATGCCGACGGGACACCGTTTCGCGCCGCGTTCGTGCGCGTGCAGAGCCTTAAGACGAAAATGACGATGATGGTCCTTTCCGATCGGCAGGGCCGCTATTGGACCGACCAACTGGCGCCGGGGGCCTATCAGGTCTGGGCGACGTCGGTCGGCTACAAGAGCGAGCCGGCGCGGCGCGCCAACGTGACGGTCGACGAAAGCGGCCGCCAGACCCTCGACTTCACCATGCAGAAGAGCACGGTGCAGTGGAGCCAGCTCACCAAGTTCCAGGCCGGCGTCTTGCTGCCAGAGGCCGAAGGCAACGCC
>DAIUEP010000295.1:0-4937 GCA_036845065.1 Xanthobacteraceae bacterium
CTGTCCGAGCAGGGCGGCGAGTTCGTCTGCGCCACCGCCGGCCATCATATGGAGTCGATGCTGGCCGCCTACGGCTCGGGCGCCTCGCGCATCTCGCATGACGAGGACAAGCGCGTCCTCAACATCGACATCGGCGGTGGCACCACCAAGCTTTCGGTGGTCGAGAAGGGCCACGTGATCGCGACCGCGGCGTTCCACGTCGGCGGACGCCTGCAGGTCGTCGACGACAAGGGCGTGATCGTGCGGCTTGATCCGGCCGGCCGGTACCACGCGCGGCAGGCCGGCTTCGACTGGCATAAGGGCGACGTGATCGACCCGAAGCTGCTCGACACGGTCGCCGACGTGATGGCGGATGAGGTCGTGGCGGCGCTCACGCAGCGGCCGATGCCGCCCGCGATCGAGCATCTCTATCTCACCGATCCGATCCTGGATTTCGGCCGTATCGACGGCATGATGTTCTCGGGCGGCGTCGGCGAATACGTGTATGGCCGCGAGACCCGCGATTTCGGCGACATGGGCCGCCGCCTCGGCGCGGCGATCAGGCGCAAGATCGACGACGGCGCTCTGCCGTGGCCGCTTCTGGCCGCCGGCGAGTGTATCCGCGCGACCGCGCTCGGCGCGTCCGAATACAGCGTCCAGCTCTCCGGCAATACCAGCTATATCTCCAAGCCGGGCGAGCTGTTGCCGCGGCGAAACCTGCAGGTGCTGCAGCCCAACTTCGAGTGCACCGACATCATCGATTCGGCCGCGCTCGCCAAGGCGATCCGGCAGCATTTCACCGCGTTCGACCTGGTCGAAGGCGAGGGCGAGGTGGCGCTGGCGCTGCGCTGGCTGGGGCCGCCGTCCTATGAACGGGTCGCCGCCTTTGCGGAGGGCATCCGCCACGGGCTCGCCACCACGATCGAGCGTAGAAAGCCGGTCTACATCATGCTCGACGGCGATATCGCGCAGACGCTGGGTGCGATTCTGCGCGAGGAGCTGCTGGTCGAGAGCGAAATCCTGGCGATTGATGGGGTGATGCTGCGCGACTTCGACTACATCGATCTCGGCCGCATCCGGATGCCGTCTTACACCGTTCCGGTCACCATCAAGTCGCTGGTCTTCAGCGAAGGCCCGCAGAGCGGCCGGCCGCACCAGCGTATCCATCATCACGACCATGACCATGGCCACGATCATAGCCACGGCCACCATGGCCACGGTCATCACGATCATCATCACCACCACGACCACGGCGCCCACAGTCACGCCGCGCCACGTGATCGCAGCTGAGGGAGCGGGAAGGGGTTTGCCCCCGAGATCATGGCTGACGCAGTGACCCGCACCTCTCAGCTGCCGGAAGCGCCCCTTGCGTTCTGGCAGCGGCTCGATTCCAAGTGGATCCTGATCGGCGTGCCGATTGCGCTGGTGGTCTGGCTTTCGCTCGTGCCGCTGGTGTTCCTGCTGTGGCAGAGTTTCCTCACGCCGCAGACCGCGAGCCGGCCGGCGGTGTTCACGCTCGAGAATTTCCAGACCGCCTATCTGAGCGCCGAGACCTTCCGGCTGTTCTTCAACTCGGTGCAGTTTGCGACCGGGACCGCGGCCTTCGCGCTCTGCCTCGGCACCGCGCTCGCCTGGATGAACGAGCGCACCAACACGCCGTTCAAGCGATTGTTCTTTGCGCTCTCGATCATTCCCCTGGTGATCCCCGGCATTCTGTTCACGGTGTCTTGGATCATGCTGGGCAGTCCGAAGATCGGCATCCTCAATGTCTGGCTGCAGTGGCTGTTCAACACCGACGAGGTGTTCATCAACATCTACACCATGGCGGGGATGATCTGGGTCGAGGGCCTGCACTATTCCCCGATGGCGTTCCTCTTGATGACGGCGGCGTTCCGCTCGATGGATCCTTCGCTCGAGGAATCCGCCCTGATGAGCGGAGCCTCGATCCTGCAGATCGCCTGGAGGATCACGCTCAAGCTCGCCTGGCCGGCCGCCGCCGGCTCGCTGTTGATCCTGTTCGTGCGCGCGGCCGAGTCGTTCGAGGTTCCGGCGCTGCTCGGCCTGCCGGTCGGCATCCAGGTCTATACCTCGGCGATCTACCAGGCGATCCATCAGTATCCGAGCCAGATCGGGCTTGCCGCCGCTTACGCGATCACGCTCCTGATGATCACCTGCGTCGGCATCTACCTGCAGTCGCGGCTCGCCTACCACTCCTCGCGCTTCTCGACCGTGACCGGCAAGGGCTTCCGCCCGCGCACCGTTGATCTCGGGCGCTGGCGCTATTTCACCGCGTCGCTGTTCATCCTGTATTTCGTCATCATCGTGCTGCTGCCGTTCCTGGTGCTGGTGTGGTCGTCGCTGCAGCGCTTCTACAGCCCGCCCTCGTGGGCCGCGCTCAGCCGCGTCACGCTCGATTCCTACCGCACCGTTCTCGACTATCCGCAGTTCTGGTCGACCGTGCGCAACAGCCTGTTCCTCTCGTTCGCGACCACCACCATCGTGATGCTGATCGGCGCCGTCGTGTCGTGGGTGATCGTGCGCACGAAGATCCCGGGCCGCTGGCTGCTCGACAACCTGGCCTCGATGCCGCTGGTGTTTCCGGGCCTCGTGCTCGGCCTGTCGATCATGATCTGCTATCTCTACATCGACATCGGCGTGTACGGCACGATCTGGATCATGCTGATCGCCTACGTGACGCGCTTCCTGCCCTATGGCACGCGTTACGTGTCGACCTCGATGCTGCAGATCCACAAGGAGCTCGAGGAATCCGCCGCCATGAGCGGGGCCTCCTGGGCGATGACGTTCCGGCGCGTGGTGCTGCCGCTGCTCAAGCCGGGGCTGCTCGCCGGCTGGATCTACGTGCTGATCGTCTCGATCCGCGAGCTGTCGAGCTCGATCCTGCTCTACAGCCCGGGCACCGAGGTGGTGTCGATCATGATCTGGGAGCTATGGCAGAACGGACAGTATGTCGAGCTCTCCGCGCTCGGCGTCATGCTCATCATCCTGTTGTTCTGCCTGGTGATGATCGCCCAGCTCGTGGGCAAGAGATTTGGGATTTCGGAAGGCTAGAGAGGGATGCCGTGCTGAAGGTCAAGTCGCTTTACACCGAATACGCGAGCGACAACGGGACCGTGGTCAAGGCCGCGCAGGACGTCTCGTTCGAGGTTCCGGAGGGCAAGCTGTTCACGCTGCTCGGCCCCTCCGGCTGTGGCAAGACCACGACGCTGCGCTCGATTGCGGGTCTCGAACGGCCGACGTCGGGCGAGATCGAGGTCGCCGGCCGCGCGGTCTATTCGTCGGCCCGGGGCATCTTCGTGGCGCCGAACAAGCGCAATTTCGGCATGGTGTTCCAGTCTTACGCGATCTGGCCGCACATGAATGTGTTCCAGAACGTCGCGTTTCCGCTCGAGGTCCGCAAGGTTGACAAGAAGCAGATGCGCGAGCGGGTGATGCGCGTGCTGACCGCCGTGCAGCTCGATCATCTGGTCGATCGCGAGGCCACCAAGCTCTCGGGCGGCCAGCAGCAGCGGCTGGCGCTCGCGCGCGCGCTGGTGATGGAGCCGCAGCTTCTGCTGCTCGACGAGCCGTTGTCCAATCTCGACGCCAAGTTGCGCGACCGCATGCGCACCGAGCTCAAGCGCCTGCAGCGCGAGCTCAACCTGACCACCATCTATGTCACCCACGACCAGAGCGAGGCGCTGGCGCTTTCGCACGAGATCGCGGTGATGAGCGACGGCTTCATCAAGCAGGTCGGCACGCCGCGGCAGATCTACGAGACGCCGAACAGCCAGTTCGTCGCCGATTTCGTGGGCACCACCAATTTCATCGGCGGGACCGTCACCTCGCTCGAGAGCGGCGGGCGCTGCCTGGTCTCCTCGGCGATGGGGGAGATCAAGGCGCATGCCGGGGAGGGTGTTGCCAAGAACAAGACCGTGATCGTATCGGTGCGCCCGGAGGACGTCGTGCTCTCCGAGCAGGAGCCGGCCGCGGCCGAGGGCGAGAACATCATCCGCGCCACCGTCCATAACAAGGATTTCCTGGGCGAATATCTGGATTTCCAAGTGAAGGTGGGCGATGTTGTGCTGCAGGCGCGGGCCCACCCCTCGCTGCGGACGCCGACCGGCGACCTGATCTACGTGCGCATGAAGGTGGACAAGTGCGTCGCCATTCCGTCCGACTTGCCACCTAAGAGCGCGGACGCGAGTATAACGGCGATCCGGCCGAACTAGCGCCGGCCTAACGAAGACTGGAACGACTGGAAGACCTGGAACGACTGGCTGCAAAGACCGACTTGAAAGACTGGAAGGAGAGAAACGCATGGCCAAGGAAGCCCTCGCCTCGGAAGACCTGGCGAAAAAATTCGCGACCGAAAAAGAGACGCCATACACCCGCTGGGTGAAGGCCGAGGGTCTCGACATCATTCCGGCGCTCTATGTGCGCAACCTGCGTACCGTCGACGTGAAGCCCTGGGCCCGGCGCGGCGGCAACGCGGTGTTCGTCAATCACGACGCCTCGCGCGTCTCCAACGACAGCTATGTGATGGAGATTCCGCCCGGCAAGACGCTCGAGCCGCATCGCCAGCTCTATGAGGAGATGATCCTGGTCCTCGAGGGGCGCGGCTCGACCACGGTGTGGAACAACGAGGGCAAGCGCATCACCTTCGAGTGGAAAGCGGGCTCGCTGTTCGCCATCCCGCTCAACGCCTGGCACCAGCACTTCAACGGCTCCGGCACGCAGGCGGCGCGCTATGTCGGCGTCACCAATGCGCCGCCGGTGATCAACCTGTACGAAGATTTAGACTTCATCTTCGGCTGCGACCACGACTTCAAGAACCGCTTCAACGGCGAGCCGGACTATTTCAGCGCCAAGGGCGAGCAGAGGGGCCTGCTCCTGCAAACCAACTTCGTGGCGGACGCGATCAACCTGCCGCTGATCAGCGCCAAGGAGCGCGGCGCCGG
>DAIUEP010000296.1:0-4928 GCA_036845065.1 Xanthobacteraceae bacterium
TGCAGCGCAAGGACGACATGGCGGGCCTGCTCGCGTTCACGCGCATGACCGGCGACCTGGTGAAGGCGATGCGTGCTTGCCCGCAGCCGATCGTGGCGGCGATCGACGGCATCTGCGCGGGAGCCGGTGCGATCCTGGCGATGGCGTCGGATCTCCGCTATGGCACCGCGCGCAGCAAGGTGGCGTTCCTGTTCGTGCGTGTCGGGCTTGCGGGCGCCGACATGGGGGCCTGCAACATGCTGCCGCGGATCATCGGCGCCGGCCGCGCCGCCGAGTTGCTCTACACCGGGCGATCGATGGACGGCCCGGAAGCCGAGCGCTGGGGCTTCTACAACAAGCTGTGCGAGCCGGACGCGGTGCTCGCCGATGCGCAGGCGGCCGCCAAGTCGCTCGCTGACGGTCCGACCTTCGCCCACGCCATGACCAAGAAGTGCATCCATCAGGAATGGAACATGGGCATCGACGAGGCGATCGAGGCCGAGGCGCAGGCGCAGGCGATCTGCATGCAGACCAAGGACTACGAGCGCGCCTACCTGGCATTCGTCAGCAAGCAACGGCCGACGTTTGCGGGAAACTGAGCTGCGAGACGAAGGAGGATGCCATGCCGGGTCGCGTCTTGCTGCCGGAGGGCTGGGCGCCGCCGATCGGCTATGCCAATGGCATCGAGGCGCCGGCCGGCCGCGTGGTGTTCGTCGCCGGCCAGGTCGGCTGGGACGAGGCTCAGCATTTCCAGAGCGAGGAGCTCGTTCCCCAGTTCGAACAAGCATTAGAAAATGTGCTGGCGGTGCTCGCGCAGGCGGGCGGTGCGCCCGAGCACATCTGCCGGATGACGGCCTATTGCACCGACAAGCCCGCCTATCTGGCGGGCCGGCGGGAGCTCGGCCGGATCTGGCGCCGCCTCATGGGCAGCCACTATCCGGCAATGACCATGATCTTCGTCTCCGCCTTGCTCGATGAGCCAGGTAAGATCGAGCTTGAGGCGACCGCGGTCTTGCCCACAGGCGCCTGAGGGAGAACGCTTGCGAGATCCATTCAGCCGGTCACCATGACCCATTCGACAGAGCCGCGTCAGTGGCGACCGCTACGCTTGTTGCTGCTCGCCGCCGGCGCCGCTTCGCTTGTTGTCGGCCTATGGGGCGGTCTCGCACGGATCGGCGTGATGCTGCCCTTGCCGCAGGCCGCGGACCGTCATGGCGCGCTCATGATCTGCGGGTTCTTTGGAACGTTGATCAGCCTCGAGCGGGCGGTGGCCTTGCGGCAGGCGTGGGCCTATGCGGCGCCCGCGCTGTCGGCGGCGGGCGCGCTCATGCTTCTTTTTGGCGGTGCCGCGCAGCATATGTCGCTCGCGGCGTTCGTGGCGGCGAGCCTGGCGTTGACGATTGGGTCCGGCACTATCGTGGTCCGGCAACCGGCGCTGTTCACGATCGGGCTCGCGGTGGCGGCTGCGGCGTGGGGGATCGGCACGCTCTTGCTGCTCGCCGGCCGAGCCATGCCGGAAGCCGTCGGCTGGTGGCTCGCTTTCCTGGTGCTGACGATCGCAGCCGAGCGGTTGGAGCTCAGCCGCGTGCTGGCGCCACCGCGTCCTGCACAGCTGATGTTCGCCACCGCGCTTGCCTTGGTGCTTGCGGGCGCGGCCGGCGCCGAACTCGACCGCGAGCGTGCACCTCTCATGGGCCTGGGATTTCTCAGCAGTGCCGTCTGGCTATTCAGCTTCGACGTTGCGCGGCGCACCGTCCGGCAGACTGGGCAGGTGCGATTCTTCGCAGCCTGCATGCTCGCCGGCTACGCATGGCTTGCATTCGCGGGGCTGCACTTGCTGTTGGGGCCGCGCGCGGTCTTTGCGTATGACGCCGTCGTGCACGCCATTGCGATCGGGTTCGTGCTGTCCATGGTCTTTGGCCATGCTCTGATCATCTTTCCGGCTGTGATCGGCCTGCCGCTGCGCTACACCCCCGCGCTCTACCTGCCGCTGGCGCTGCTTCAGCTCTCGGTGGTGATGCGAGTAAGTGCCGATCTCCTGGGCTGGAGCGAGCCGCGCACCCTGAGCGCGATGCTCACGGTGTTTTCGCTCGCGGCCTTTGCGGCCACCGTCCTTGTGGCGGCGATCTGGAAGCCTGCGGCGACACAGTAATTCAGAACTGGGTGGTTTGAGGTGGTGCCCGTTCGGCGCATTCCGGGCAAGGGCAGGAATTCCATTTGCGAATCATTCTCAAGCCGCTATTTTGGTATTTCAGTACGAAATTGGCAGGACATTTGGTTAGTGTGTTCACTGGTGAGGTGTCGATGCCGTCGGCCAAAAAACAGAACAGGAATCACAGCAAAGACCAGGACCGGCCGCTGCCGCAGATCCGGCGCGTCCAAATGGACGATCTTGATGGCATCATCGCGCTCGATCAGCGCGTGACTGGCCTCGCCAAGCGCGGCTACTGGCGCGACATACTCGAGCGCTACGGGC
The DNA here is from genome assembly GCA_036845065.1 of Xanthobacteraceae bacterium. Classification (GTDB taxonomy): domain Bacteria; phylum Pseudomonadota; class Alphaproteobacteria; order Rhizobiales; family Xanthobacteraceae; genus VAZQ01. Next base: position 2,456 of record DAIUEP010000296.1, read on the forward strand.
GGGATCGGCGAAGCGAGCTTTTCTTCCTGGTCGCTGAAACGCAGGATCAGAATAAGCTCATTGGGTTCATCTTCGGCGAGATTCGCGCCTGGGAGTTCGGCTCGGCGCCGTGCGGCTGGGTGCTGGCGCTTTCGGTCGCGCCGGAGGCGCGCCTGCATGGTGTGGGCGAAGCGCTGTTCGAGGCGATTTCGGCCGAGTTCAAGACAGGTGGCGTCGACAAGATGCGGACCATGGTCGCACGCGACAACCGCCTCCACCTCCTGTTCTTCCGCGGCGAGGGGATGATCGCGGGGCCCTATATCGAGCTTGAGAAGGATCTTGACTAGTGCCCGCTTCCGAAGTTCGTGAGTCGTCGCAGCACCCTCGGCGCGCGACGATCGATTTGGATGGCACGTCATCATGAGACTGCAGGTCGCAAGCCAGCTCGCCATCTATGCGTTGCTCGAGCTCGCCTCTGATCCCGATCGCCAGCTTTCGGTCGGCGAGATCGGCGCGAAGTACGGCATTTCCAATCATCACCTGGCGAAGGTGATGAATGTGCTCGGCCGCGCCAAGCTCGTGCGCTCGGTGCGCGGCGTGGGAGGCGGATATCATTTCAGCGGTAATGCTCGCCGCACGACGCTACTGGACGTCATTGAGCTGTTCGAGGATTTCGGCGCAGGGCGCTCCGATGGCAACGCAGCCGGAGCTCCGGGTAAGACGACGGGCGAGGGGCGGGCGTTGGCCGAAATCCTGCGGGAGATTGACGAGATCGCGAGGGCCACACTGGGCTCGATCACGATCGCAACCATGCTGAAGATCGTCGAGCGGCATCGCGGCGGGTCACCTGCGCGCGCAAACGTCATTGCCGGCAGAGGTTGAGCTTGACTTCGATCAAATCGGGTTTCCCGGGAGACCAGCAAGCTGGCAATACGACGTCGCCCGCTCGTCGCTAGCGCGGAATGAGTGTCAGCAGGGAGATCGGCAATGACGTTGCCTGCCACGGACCTTGAGGACACGCGTGACGCCCAGCGCGGCCACGCGCCTTTCGATTGGCAGGATCCGCTCGGCCTTGAAGGGGAGCTGACCGAAGAGGAACGCATGGTGCGCGACAGCGTGCGCAGCTTTGCTCAGAAGGAGCTGATGCCGCGCGTGCTGATGGCTTATCGCGAGGAAAGGGTCGACCGCGCATTCCTGAGCGAGATGGGCGCACTCGGCCTGCTCGGGCCCACGCTTCCTGAGGAATACGGCGGCGCCGGCCTGGGTTACGTCGCCTATGGGCTGATCGCCCGCGAGATCGAGCGGGTTGATTCCGGTTATCGCTCGATGATGTCGGTGCAGTCCTCCTTGGTCATGCACCCGATTTTCGCTTACGGCACCGAGGCGCAGCGGCGGAAGTATCTGCCTGAGCTTGCGAGCGGTCGGATGGTGGGATGTTTCGGGCTGACGGAACCTGACCACGGCTCCGACCCGGGCTCGATGCAGACGCGCGCCCAGGAAGAGACGAACGGCTATCGTCTGACTGGAGCAAAGACGTGGATTTCGAATTCTCCAATTGCCGATATTGCGATCGTGTGGGCGAAACTCGATGGTGTCATCCGCGGCTTTGTTGTCGAGCGGGGAACCAAGGGGTTCGAGACGCCGCGCATCGAAGGCAAGCTTTCCTTGCGCACCTCCGTGACCGGCGAGGTCGTGCTCGATGGCGCACTTGTGCCGAAGGACAGCATCCTGCCGCAGGCGAGGGGGCTTGCTGGGCCATTCGGCTGCCTCAACCTTGCGCGCTATGGCATCGCATGGGGGGTCATCGGCGCCGCCGATTTCTGCTGGCATCGTGCGCGCCAATATGCCCTGGACCGCCGCCAGTTTGGCCGGCCGCTGGCGGCCAACCAGTTGATCCAGAAGAAGCTCGCGGACATGCAGACCGAGATTGCGCTTGGCTCGGCCGGCGTGCTGCGCTTGGGGCGGCTCTTGGAAGCTGGGCGTGCCGCGCCCCCGGCCATTTCGCTGATGAAGCGCAACAATTGTGGTAAGGCGCTGGATATCGCCCGTCTTGCCCGCGATATGCACGGCGGCAATGGCATTTCGGACGAGTTCCACGTGATGCGCGTCCTGGCCAACCTCGAGACCGTCAACACTTATGAGGGCACCCACGACATCCATGCCCTCATTCTTGGGCGCGCCCAGACGGGAATCCAGGCGTTCAATTGAGCCGTTCGGCCACGGAAAACTGCCGGGGCGCCGCCCCCGCGAAAGACCTGGCAAATTGACCTGTCGCCTCGATGCCGTTGCGTCGAGGCCTTTCCGGCCGTCGACAGCCCGGGCGATATTTGTACACTACTGCGTATCTCGCTAGAAATGAATCGGAGGCGGCCGATGATCGTGGAGCGGCGCGCGATCTCCTGCACCGCGCTCGATAACTGACGCAACGCAGGGCGGATTACGCCAACTCAGTGTTTCCACAGCCCGAAGACGCGGCCGCTCCCCATCTCGGTTC
>DAIUEP010000297.1:0-4894 GCA_036845065.1 Xanthobacteraceae bacterium
CAGCATCGAGGGCGAGTCGCCTCTTCAAGGGAAGGGACATACGGTCTTCGAGACGAGCGCCTCGCGCTCCCTCAGGATGAGGACGGAGCAGCGCTGACGCTTCAATCCACGGACACCGACCGCACCCACATGTCCCAGGCGCGCTCGGGATTGATGCCCTTGCCACCGTTGGTCTTGGCTGACTCCTGCGGATCGATGAACGTCAACGGCCCTTCGAGACTGCGCGCCTGCAGCTGCAGCCTGGCGTTCACCTCGGTGTAGTAGGCGCGGAACACCGCGTATTTCAGGTTCGCGCCGACCACCACATTGCCATGGCCGCGCATCAACGCGACCGCGTTGTCGCCAAGCGTGCGAGCGAGCGCCTGCCCGAGCGCGTTGGTGCGGATGAGCAGGTCGGTCATGCCCGCCGCCTCGCGGATCTCGAAGACGGGCACGGCCGGCGGGATGAACGACGCCATATGGTAGACTGGGCGCAGCGCGGTCTTGCTGATGCTGAACGGAATGACGGTGGGCGAATGGCTGTGCACGACCGCGTGGACATCCGGCCGCGCGCGCAAGATTTCCCCGTGGATGAAGCGCTCCGAATACATCTCACAGCCGCGGTCCTCGACCGCCCTGGCGTCGAGATCGTAGGCCATGATGTCGGCGGCGCTGACCAGCGCGGGCGCGAGCGCGCGCGAGAGGAAGAAATGCTCCGGACGCTTGGGGTCGCGGGCGCTGACATGGCCATAGCCGTCGAGCACCCCGAGCGCATAGAGGATGCGGTTGGCCAGCACCAGATCGTCGAGAATCTGCGGGTCCACGGCGGCCTTGATGTCCGCCTCGGTTCGCTGCATCGATCATCTCCCTGACCCGCGCAGATGTAGAACAAAGCCGCGCGGGCGGCCAGCGCAGGGCGCCCCCAGCCCCTCCCCATCTCTTGACTTGCGGCTGCCTTGAAGGCTCTTTGCAGCGGGCCGCGGCGGCGCGCCCGTTGCATGCGAACAGAGGCCCATGCGCAGCTACCTCGACTTCGAAAAACCGGTCGCCGAGATTGAAGCCCAGCTGGAGGAGCTGCGCGCCGTCGACACGCCCGACAGCGCGGCCGCCATCCGCGAGGAGATCGGCCGACTGGAGGCCAAGGCCGCCCAGACGCTCAAGGACCTCTATGCCGGCCTGACGCCCTGGCAGAAGACCCAGGTCGCGCGCCACCACGAGCGGCCGCGCTGCCTTGACTACGTGCACGCCCTCATCACCGACTTCGTGGCGCTCGCGGGCGACCGCAAGTTCGGCGACGACGACGCCATCGTGGGCGGCTTCGGCCGCTTCCGCGGCGAGAGCATCTGCGTCATCGGCCACGAGAAGGGCTCGACCACCGAGGAGCGGCTCAAGCACAATTTCGGCATGGCGCGGCCGGAGGGCTATCGCAAGGCGGTGCGGCTGATGCAGATGGCCGACCGCTTCGGCATCCCAATCCTGTCGCTGGTCGACACCGAGGGCGCCTATCCGGGCATCGGCGCCGAGGAGCGCGGCCAGGCCGAGGCCATCGCCCGCTCGACCGAGACCTGCCTTCAGCTCGGCGTGCCCAATATCGCGGTGATCATCGGGGTCGGCGGCTCGGGCGGCGCGATCGCGGTCGCGACCGCCAACCGCGTGCTGATGCTGGAGCACGCGTTCTACAGCGTGATCTCGCCGGAAGGCGCCGCGTCGATCCTGTGGCGCGACACCGCCAAGGCGCAGGAAGCCGCGACCAGCATGAAGATCACCGCCCAGGATCTCGCCCGCTTCGGCGTCATCGACCAGATCGTGACCGAGCCGATCGGCGGCGCCCACCGCGACCCGGCGGCGACCATCGCGTCGACCGGCGAGGCGATCGGCAACGCGCTCGACGAGCTCAAGCTCCTCGACCGCGACAGCGTGCGCAAGCAACGGCGCGACAAGTTCCTGGCGATCGGGCGGACGATCGTGTGACGGCGCGCGGCTGTTGCCGGGAGCCAAGGAAGCGAACGATGGCAGCTCCCCCGATCCGCGTCGAGCACTGTGAGGCCGCGCGCCGCGAGGGAGGCCACATGCTGTTCAACATCCGCATGGCGCGCACGGACAGGACCGTAGGGCCAAGCGGCTGGCTGATGAGCATCGACCAGGCTGGCAATCTCGCCTGCCTCTATGAGTCCGACCTGCCGGTGCAAGGCGTGCGGCACATGCCGAATGGCCATCTCCTCGTCACCATCATCGACGGCCTGGTGATGGAGATGACGCGCACGGGCGAGATCCTGCGGCAATGGTACGCCAGCGGACGCTATCGCGACCGCGCGCCGCCCGCGCACGCCATCCGGGTCGAGGCCGAGACGTTCCATCACGGCGTCAATCTCGGACCGGACGGCAGCCTCCTGCTGCTGAGCATGGAAGTCCGCGCATTCGACAACTGGCCCGGCAGCACGACCGATCCGAGCACGCCGCGCGAGCGCGCCCGGATCGTCGGCGACATCGTCATGGAGGTCGCGCCCGACGGAGCGAAGCGCCACGAATGGCGGCTGCTTGATCTGCTTGATCCCTACCGCATCACTTATGGCAGCCGGGACGACTATTGGGCCAAGCGCGGATTCCTCGGCACGCAGGACTGGTGCCACGCCAACGGCACCGCTTACGGGACGGCGGACGATTCGATCCTGGTGTCGCTGCGCACGCAGGACTGCATCATCAAGCTCGATCGCCAGAGCGGCGCGTTGCGCTGGATTCTCGGCGCGCATGGCAATTGGCGCGCGCCATGGGCGGACAAGCTGCTGAAGCCCTTGGGCGAGCTCACTTGGAACTTCCATCAACACGACTGCTCGATGACGCCCACCGGAACCATCCTGTGCTTCGACAACGGCAACTATCGCGCGCTGCCGTTCGAGCGCGCGGTCCCGCATGAGAAGAACACGAGCCGCGTGGTTGAATTCGCCGTGGACGAGGCGGCGGGCACCGTCCGGCAAGTCTGGAGCTACGGCGAGGGCCCAAGCGAGCGGCTGTTCGCGGGCTTCCAGGGCGGCGCCATGCGTCTGCCGAAGACCGGCAACACCTTCATCACCTATGGCGGCATCTGCACGATCGCAGGCAAGCCAGTGGGCGAGCCAGACGGCGCCGACATCCGCGCGCGGCTGATCGAGGTTACGCCGGAGAAGGAGGTGGTGCTCGATGTGCGCATCGGGGGCGGGCCGGACGATCCGAAGGCGCTGTCGGTGTTTCGGTCAGAGTTGGTGCCTTAAGAAGACTGCCTGGCTCGGGGAGCCGAGCGCTGTTGTTGTCGCAAATCCTGCGCTCGCTTACTTCACCAGCGGATCAGGATCCCGCATCAATCCGTATGCTTCTGAGCCAAGATATTGGTACTGTCCGAACTCGGACATCCGGTGAATTCAGCGCGAGGCGGGGCCATAGTCGCATGGACGGAACCGCGATGGTCCGAACGTTCCTGATCTTCTTTGTCGGCGGGCTGTTGCTGACCACCGCTGCTATCAGCCTGTTCCTGATTGGCGAGTTGGTCTGGCTGCATTGCGTCGGCGACAATCAGGCGTGCGGAGACGCGCTATTCTTCGCCGCGGCGTCGCCGTTCTACGGCATCGTCATCGCGATGGGCGTCAATTTTCTGCCGCTTGTCGTGGGAGCGGCATTGGCCGTCCTCGGCCGGAGAGTCTTCCGCCGTGTGCCATTGTGGTACGTGATCGCGATCCTGCCGGCCTGCGTGCTGGCCTATGTGGCACAGACATCGTCGTGGTATCCGCACGACGACGTGCGTCCCCTGTCCGAGCGCCTGCTCTTGTACGCATCCCTGCAGGCGCCTTGCCTCATGATCTGCTGGTGGTGGGACCGGCGCGAGTAACACCAAGGCGCTCAATGTTTGACTCGTCATGCCCGCGCTCGCAGCCAAGCTTGCGCAGGCTGCGCAAGCTTGGCTGCGCGGGCATCCACGTCTTGAAAGCCCTGCAACGTCAAAGACGTGGATGGCCGGGACACAAGCGCGTTCACGCGCGTCTTTGACGCGCTATGCCCGGCCATGACGCGGAGAGTCGGTCATTGCGCAGCTTGGTATTGCACCGCGGGGCGGCCCGGTAACGATAGCGCGCATCGCGCTCGCATAAGAAAAACCGCCCGGCTCTTGCAAGCCGGGCGGCTGTTGTCGTTCGCTAATCCTGCGCTCGCTTACTTCGCCAGCGGATCAGGACGCAGCTGGAACTTCACGATCTTCGGACGCTCGCCCTTGCCGTTGCCTTCGTCATGGAACGGCGTGCGGTTGCCGGAGCTCGCCCAGACGCCGCGGCCTTTCCAGCCGCCGTTCGGGTCGTCGATGCGGCCGTCGAAGGTCTTGGCGTAGAAGCCCATCGGATAGGGGACGACCACGTTGATCATCTTGCCGTCCTTGAGCGCGATCAGCGACTCGTTCTGGTTGCCGGTGGCGAGCGGCACGTCCTTGCCGAGGCCGAGCGTGTCGTGCTGGTCGACCCAGGTGTAGTAGCTCGCTTCCGCCGAGCCCGTGCCCGGATCGCCGGAGAGCTTCGGACCCGGGAGTGCATGGAGCGTCCAGCCCTCGGGGCAGTGCTTGCCGTCGCGGATGGTCGGTCCGTTCAGGACCTTGCACTTGCGGCGGTCGAACGAGGCCATGTGGCCGCTCGCGAGCGGGATCCACACCACGTTCTGGGTGTCGATATCCATGCCGCGCGGGCCATAGCCCGGAGCCGGCACTTCGTAGATCTCCGCCAGCGACGTCTCGGACGGATTGCCGCCCTTGGTCGGGTCGAGACGCACCGCGTAGCCCGGGAAGGCGAGCGAGGTGCCCCACACGGTGCCGTCGCGGCTCGGCGACACGCCGTAGAACGCGACGTTCACGCGGCGGTCCTTGTTGGGATCGAACGGCTGGTTCGGCTCGGTGTACTCGTCA
>DAIUEP010000298.1:0-4885 GCA_036845065.1 Xanthobacteraceae bacterium
ATCCTGGAGATCGGCGACGGCGTGTTCGAGGTGAAGTCGACCAACGGCGACACCTTCCTGGGCGGCGAGGACTTCGACATGCGCCTCGTCAACTACCTCGCCGACGAGTTCCAGAAAGAGCAGGGCATCGACCTGCGCCGCGACAAGCTCGCGCTGCAGCGGCTCAAGGAGGCCTCCGAGAAGGCCAAGATCGAGCTCTCCTCCACCACCCAGACCGAGATCAACCTGCCGTTCATCACGGCGGATGCGTCCGGCCCCAAGCATCTGACCATGAAGCTCACCCGCGCCAAGTTCGAGGCGCTGGTCGACGACCTGGTGCAGAAGACGGTCGATCCCTGCCGGCAGGCGCTCAAGGATGCCGGCCTTTCCGCCGCCGAGATCAACGAGGTGGTGCTGGTCGGCGGCATGACCCGCATGCCCAAGGTGCAGGAGGTCGTGAAGCAGTTGTTCGGCAAGGAGCCGCACAAGGGCGTCAACCCGGACGAGGTGGTTGCCGTCGGCGCCGCGATCCAGGCCGGCGTGCTGCAGGGCGACGTCAAGGACGTGCTGTTGCTCGACGTGACCCCGCTCTCGCTCGGCATCGAGACGCTGGGCGGCGTGTTCACGCGCCTCATCGACCGCAACACCACGATCCCGACCAAGAAGGGCCAGGTGTTCTCGACCGCCGAGGACAACCAGGGTGCCGTCACCATCCGGGTGTTCCAGGGCGAGCGCGAGATCGCGTCGCACAACAAGATGCTGGGCCAGTTCGACCTGATGGGCATTCCGCCGGCGCCGCGCGGCGTGCCGCAGATCGAGGTCACCTTCGACATCGACGCCAACGGCATCGTCAACGTGTCGGCGAAGGACAAGGGCACCGGCAAGGAGCAGCAGATCCGGATCCAGGCGTCGGGCGGTCTCTCCGAGGCCGACATCGACCGCATGGTCAAGGACGCGGAGGCGCACGCCGAGGAAGACAAGAAGCGCAAGGCCGAGGTCGAGGCCAAGAACCACGCTGAGGCGCTTGTGCATTCGACCGAGCGGGCGCTGGCCGAGCATGGCTCGAAGGTTGGCGAGCCGGAGCGGCGTGCGATCGAGAACGCGATCGCCGACCTCAAGGAGGCGCTCAAGGGCACCGACGCCGAGGCGATCAGCGCCAAGACCAATACGCTGGCGCAGGCTTCGATGAAGCTCGGCGAGGCGATGTACAAGCAGGCGCAGGAAGCCGGCGGCGGCGACGGCTCCGCCAAGAAGGACGATGTGGTCGACGCGGAGTTCACCGAGGTCGACGACGACAAGAAGAACAAGAAATCGGCTTGACGGAAGGCGCTGCGATGCGAGCCACCGTCCAACATCAACCTCGGAGCTAGTGGTCCGATGCCGACGATCCGCATGCGCGATTGTGTCGGCGTCGAATCACAGCATAACGTTCGCTGGTGGTCCGACCGGCGCCTGGGTAGCCAGGCGTTGGCTTCGGACCATCGCCCATTTGGTGTCACAATCTTTGAAGCACGATGAACGATCAGGTAAGGTTCGGCGCCGACGCTGCAGAAGAATCGACGAAGCGGGAAGCGGGGATGTCCAAGCGCTGCTACTACGAGGTTCTTGAAGTCGAGCGCGCGGCCGGCGACGCCGACCTGAAGACCGCCTTCCGCAAGCTCGCCATGAAGTGGCATCCCGACCGCAATCCCGGCGATGCCTCGAGCGAGCAGCGCTTCAAGGAGATCAACGAGGCCTACGAGGTCCTGAAGGATCCCGACAAGCGCGCCGCTTATGACCGCTTCGGCCACGCCGCTTTTGAGCAAGGCATGGGCGCTGGCGCGCACGATTTCGGCCCCGGCTTCGGCTCCGCCTTCGCGGACATCTTCGAGGGCATTTTCGGCATGGGCGGCGCGCGCGGGCGCGGCAACCGGGCCGAGCGCGGCGCCGATCTGCGCTACAATATGGAGATCAGCCTCGAGGAAGCGTTCGCGGGCAAGACCGCGCAGGTGCGCATCCCGACCTCGGTGTCGTGCGAGGCCTGCTCCGGCACCGGCGCCAAGGCCGGCACCAAGCCGAAAACCTGTCCGCACTGCGGCGGCGCCGGCCGCATCCGTCATGCGCAAGGCTTCTTCACGCTGGAGCGCACCTGCACGGGCTGCCAGGGCCGCGGGCAGGTGATCGAAAGCCCGTGCCCAACCTGCTCGGGCTCCAGCCGCGTCACACGCGAGCGCACGCTCTCGGTCAACATTCCGCCCGGCGTCGAGGACGGCACGCGAATCCGCCTCGCCGGCGAGGGCGAGGCCGGCGTGCGGGGCGGGCCGTCCGGCGATCTGTACATTTTCCTCTCGCTGTCCACGCACGCGTTCTTCCAGCGTGATGGCGCCGACCTGCATTGCCGCGTGCCGATCTCGATGGTGCAGGCGGCACTCGGCGGTGAGTTCGAGGTGCCCACCATCGAGGGCGACAAGACCCGCGTGAAGGTGCCGGAAGGAACCCAGTCGGGGCGGCGCTTCCGACTGCATGGCAAGGGCATGCCGGTGCTGCGCGCGCGCCAGACCGGCGACATGTATGTGCAGGTGGTGGTCGAGACGCCCCAGAAGCTGACCAAGCGCCAGCGCGAATTGCTCAATGAATTCGAGAAGTTGTCGTCGCAGGACACGCACCCTGAATCCGCCGGATTCTTCGGCAAGATGCGCGAGTTGCTGGGTGGACGGGCCGGTTCGGCCTGATTCGTCACCGTGCGGGCCCTTGACCCTCGCGGCCGGTGGCCTTACCGATAACGATGAAGGACCGATGACAGTCAGGTTGCGGAATGGTGACCGTCAAGGACTGAAGTCAAGCGCCGGTATTCATGTCGTAGCGTCAGCACAGTCCGATGCCGATCCAGACTCTTCAGGTTATTGAACGCAAGATCGAAAGGCAGATCCGACTTTTCGAACTGAAGAATCGCGCGCTCGGCCGCAAGCTCGAGCGCAAGATCGCCACCCAGAAGCAGCGCATCGGCCAGAAATTCGACGCGCACAAGCAGCGCATCGAGCAGACGTTCGATGCCCAGAAGAAGAAATTCGAATCGCATATCCGCCGCTTCGAGCAGAAGAAGGGGATTCGGATCGATGACGAATTCCGCTTCTTCCGCACGTGGATCGAGAAGCCGCTGTCGGTCGGCGCGGTAACGCCTTCGGGCAAGGCGCTCGCCCGCACCATGGCGGCCTATGTCGATCCGAAATCCGAAGGCCCGATCGTCGAGCTCGGCCCCGGCACCGGCCCGGTGACCGAGGCGCTGGTGGCGCGCGGGGTCGATCCGTCCCGCCTCGTGCTGGTCGAGTTCGACCCGACCTTCTGCCGGCTCCTGCGCAAGCGCTATCCGGAAGCGACCGTGGTGCAGGGCGATGCCTACGCGTTGCGCACGCTGCTCACCACGATCCTGAGCCATCCGGCCGCCGCGGTGGTGTCGGGCCTGCCGCTGTTCACCAAGCCGCTGAAGATGCGGCTTCGCCTCCTGCAGGAGGCCTTCGGCCTGATGGCCCCGGGCGCGCCCTTCGTGCAGTTCACCTATGCGGCGGTGTCGCCGATCCCGCGCCGGCTCGACCGCGTCAAGTCGCAGGTCTCCGAGCGCATCTGGACCAACATCCCGCCCGCGCGCGTGTGGGTGTATCGGAAGTATTGACCGGCGGACGGCAGCGGACGAATGTGGGCTTAGATCCATCGTTCATCGTCTGTCCGCGTCTGATCTGCCATGCCCTCTCCGAAAATCCTGGTTGTGCCGGGCTCGCTGCGCACCGGCTCGCATAATGTGCGGCTCGCCGCGCTCGCGACGAAAGAGCTCGCGTTGGCGGACGCCGACGTCACCCGCATCTCGCTCGCCGATTATCCGCTGCCGATCTACGACGCCGATCTTGCCAAGTCCGGCCTGCCGCTCAACGCCATCAAGCTCAAGCAGCTTGTCAGCGCCAACAGCGGCATCTTCATCGCGAGCCCTGAATACAACGCCTCGGTGACTCCGTTGCTCAAGAACGCGATCGACTGGATCTCGGTCGTGCGCGAGCGCGACGAGCCGCAGCTCTTCACCTTCCAGAACCGCGCCTTCGCGCTCGGCGCCGCCTCGCCCGGCCGCTCGGGCGGGATGCAGTCGCTGATGACGTTGCGCCAGATCCTGGCGGTCGGTTGCCGCGCCCTGGTCGTCCCCGAGCAGGTCACGGTGCCGAACGCCGAGCAAGCCTTCGACGACAAGGACGAGCTCAAGGATGCGCGCGCGGCCGCCCAGCTCAAGCTCGTCCTGCGCAAGCTTATTGACTACGCCCGCATGATGGGGAGCGACTGACATGCTCAATCCGCGCGACCGCCTGATCGTGGCGCTCGACCTGCCGTCGGTCGCCGAGGCGGAGGCGCTCATTGCGAAGCTCGGCGCGGCGGTGACGTTCTACAAGATCGGCTACCAGCTCGGCTTCGCGGGCGGGCTCGCGCTCGCCGAGCGGCTTGCCAAGGACGGCAAGCAGGTGTTCATCGACATGAAGCTGCACGACATCGGCAACACGGTCGCGCGGGGCGTCAAAAGCGTGGCGCGGCTCGGCGCAAGCTTCCTCACCGTGCACGCCTATCCGCAGACCATGCATGCCGCCGTCGAGGCCCGCCGCGGCACATCGTTGCGCATTCTCGCCGTCACCGTGCTCACCTCCTACAACGACGCCGATCTCGCGGCGGCGGGCTACGACTTCACGGTGGGAGAGCTTGTCGCCGAGCGCGCCGCGCAGGCGCGCGACATCGGCGTCGACGGCCTCGTTTGCTCGGCCGCGGAAGCCGAGATCGTGCGCCCGCTCTTGGGTCCCGGCATGGTGCTGGTGACGCCTGGCATCCGCCCGATGCAGGCCGATGCTGACGACCAGAAGCGCATCATGACGCCCTCTGAGGCGATCCGGGCCGGCGC
>DAIUEP010000299.1:0-4873 GCA_036845065.1 Xanthobacteraceae bacterium
GGATCGGGGCTTCCAGCGCCTTGAGCACGATGTTGATGCCGGCCTGCACGTCGGGGTTCTCGTTGTGGATCCGGCCGACCGCCTTCTTGGCGCGCAGCAGCGCGACGCCGCCGCCCGGCACGATGCCTTCCTCGACCGCCGCGCGGGTGGCGTTGAGCGCGTCCTCGACGCGATCCTTCTTCTCCTTGACCTCGACCTCGGTCGCGCCGCCGACGCGGATCACCGCGACGCCGCCCGCGAGCTTGGCGAGCCGCTCCTGCAGCTTCTCCTTGTCGTAGTCGGAGGTGGTCTCCTCGATCTGGGTCTTGATCTGGCCGACGCGCGCCTCGATTTCCTTCTTCTTGCCGGCGCCGTCGACGATCGTGGTCTTCTCCTTCTCGATGATGACCTTCTTGGCGCGGCCCAGCATGTTGAGGGTGACGCTCTCGAGCTTGATGCCGAGGTCGTCGGAGATGAGCTGGCCGGCGGTGAGGATCGCGATGTCCTCGAGCATCGCCTTGCGGCGATCGCCGAAGCCCGGCGCCTTCACGGCCGCGACCTTGAGCCCGCCGCGCAGCTTGTTGACCACGAGGGTGGCGAGCGCCTCGCCCTCGATGTCCTCGGCCACGATCAGCAGCGGCTTGCCGGTCTGCACCACGGCTTCCAGCACCGGCAGCATGGCCTGCAGGCCGGAGAGCTTCTTCTCGTGCAGCAGCACGTAGACGTCATCGAGCTCGGCCACCATCTTTTCGGCGTTGGTGATGAAGTAGGGCGAGAGATAGCCGCGGTCGAACTGCATGCCCTCGACGATCTCGACCTCGGTCTCGAGCGCCTTGGCCTCCTCGACCGTGATCACGCCTTCGTTGCCGACCTTCTGCATCGCCTGCGCGATCATCTGGCCGATCTTCTTGTCCCCGTTCGACGAGATGGTGCCGACCTGGGCGATCTCCGCCGAGGATTCGACCTTCTTGGCGCGCTTCTCGATGTCCTTGACGACGGCGGCGACCGCGATGTCGATGCCGCGCTTGAGATCCATCGGGTTCATGCCGGCGGCGACCGACTTGGCGCCTTCCTTGACGATGGCGTGCGCCAGCACGGTCGCGGTGGTGGTGCCGTCACCGGCCTGGTCGTTGGTCTTTTGGGCGACCTCGCGCACCATCTGGGCGCCCATGTTCTCGAACTTGTCCTCGAGCTCGATCTCCTTGGCGACGGTGACGCCGTCCTTGGTGATGCGGGGCGCGCCGAAGCTCTTGTCGATCACCACATTGCGGCCCTTGGGGCCGAGCGTCACGCGCACCGCATTGGCGAGCGTTTCGACGCCGCGCAGCATGCGGTCGCGCGCGTCGGTCGAGAATTTAACGTCCTTGGCAGCCATTTCTGTTGTCTCCGGTTGATTGCTTTGATCCCGCATCCTGAGGCGCGACTCCGGACCTGGTCCGGAGGAGCCTCGAAGGATGACGGAGAGCGATTGCGATCTTCGGCGTTAGCCGATCACGCCCATGATGTCGGACTCCTTCATGATCAGGAGCTCGTCGCCATCGATCTTGACCTCGGTGCCGGACCACTTGCCGAACAGCACGCGGTTGCCCGGCTTGAGGTCGATCGGAATGAGCTTGCCGGCCTCGTCGCGGCCGCCCGGGCCGACGGCGACGACCTCGCCCTCCTGCGGCTTCTCCTGGGCGGTATCGGGAATGATGATGCCGCCTTTGGTCTTGGCCTCGGCATCGATACGCTTCACGACCACGCGGTCGTGCAGGGGACGAAACTTGGTCTTTGCCATTTTTTCCTCTTCCGTGGTGCCCGGCTAAGGCTTTGAAAAACAAGGCCTCTTAACGAACTGTTAGCACTCACGCACGGGGAGTGCCAGCGGTTGCGCGGGACATAGGTCGTGCCGCTGTGGGAGTCAAGGCGCACGCCGCTTTCAAACCGCCAGCATTCGTGCTGGAAAAGGTGTGAGCAGGCAGGACCGGGCGGCGCCACGCGCGTGCTTGGACGGATACAATCGGAGAACAGAATGTCGGTTACTGAGATCACGAGACCCGCGCGTGGATCGAACTCGGCCACCGCGCAGGTGGCGCTCGAAACCGCGGCCACCACCCGGCTGCTCGAGTCCGAGGGCATCCTCGACTACAGCGGCCACGTCTCAACCCGCATTCCCGGCCGCGACGCCTTCGTGATCCAGATCGGCTCGACGTCGCGCGCTGAGGTCAGCCCTGACTCCATGCTGGTCGTGGACTATGACGGCAAGGTGCTCGAAGGCGATGGCCAGCCGCCGAGCGAGCTGCCGATCCATCTCGAGATTCTGCGCGCCCGCCCCGACGTGCAGTCGGTGCTGCATTCCCACATGGAGCTCGCGATTGCGTTCACCATGATGGAGGGCGTCAAGCTCCTGCCGATGCGGGCGCGCGCGTCACGCTGGAAGAGCGGCATCCCGACCGATCCCGATCCGAGCCATATCAAGCTGCCCGAGCAGGGCCGGGCGCTGGCCCGCACGCTGGGGCCGCATCACGCGGTGCTGATGCGGGCGCATGGCTTATGCCTGGTTGCTGAATCGGTGCGCGCGCTGTTCGTCGATGCGGTCCACTTCAAGGAGAACGCGACCGCGCTGATGCAAGCCTTGCAGGCGGGCGCCAAGCCGATCCCGCTCAGCGAGGCTGAGATCGCGCAGATCGAGAAGATGGAAATGCGCGACTGGCATATCAAGAAGCTGTGGAACTACTACGTCCGCAAGGCGCTTGATGAAGACGCGCTGCCGCAGGCCTGGAAGGACGATCTCGTTCCCACCAAGGAGATGCTCAAGCGCGACAGCGTCCTGTAGCGAGCACCGCCATGGCGCACATTCGATACCTTGCTTTCCTGTGCGCCGACCCGGCTACGCTCGCGGACTTCTATCGGCACAATTTCGGCATGGACGAAGCCGGGCGCAACGCGGATGGCGATGTCACGCTGACGGATGGCGGTTTCAACGTCACGCTGTTCCGACTGCGGCCGCAGCTGCGCGAGCCGCGCATGGAGCCTGGGCTCCATCATATCGGGATCGCGGTCGACGACGTCGACGCGGTCGTGGCGCGCTACCGCGCGCGCTATCCGCGCGGCACCGTGATTGCCGAGAACGGCGACCTGCAGCACGGACAGGCGCGCATCTACGATCCAGAATGCAACCCGGTCACGTTGTCAGGCAACAGCTTCGGCCTTGGCAGCGCGTTGTCCCGCGTTCCGCGCATCGCGCATCTCGCTTTGAACGCGCTCGACACCGAGGCGATCCTCGACTTCTATCGCGACGTGTTCGGCTTGCGCGAGCTGTTCGAGGCCCACAAGGAATCACGCAAGCGGCCCGGCTACCGCAACAAGCACGTCGGTGACGGCCGCTCCAACGTTGCGATCCAGGCGTTCTACAGCGGCGAGGAGGGACACGAAGCGCGCTTCGGCATCGCGCATTTCGGCTTCCTGGTGCCGGATTCGAAAGCGATGGCCGAGCGGGTGCAGGCGAGTGGCGCGACCGTGAAGGCGCGGCCGGCGCACCGCACGCAATCCGAGATTCGCATGCGCGACCCGGAAGGCAATGGCTGTGATCTCTCGCAGCGTGGCTGGGAGGTCGATACCGACAAATGGGTGCGGGCAGCGTGACCAAATTGGCCTCATGCTGAGGAGCATCGCGCCGATCTCGGGTTTACCCGAGATCGGCAATAGCGATGCGCCTCGAAGCATGGGGCCGCCCCATCCTTCGAGACGCGGTCCTTCGGACCGCTCCTCAGGATGAGGACGGAGAGAGACCTTGTATGAAATCAGACATTGCCTGTCTGATCGGATCATTGGCGGCAGCGGCGCTTGCCGCGGCGTCGCCGGCGACGGCTGATCCGATCGAGGACTTCTATCGCGGCAAGCAGATCAGGATGTACATCCGGGCGGCGCCGGGCGGCAACTACGACGTCTATTCGCGCGTGCTCGGCCGCCATCTCACCCGCTTCATTCCGGGCAATCCGTTGGTGGTGCCCGTGAATATGCCGGGCGGCGGCGGGCTCGTGGCGCTCAACTTCGTCGCCAACGCGGCGCCGCGGGATGGCACCGTCATCACCATGATCACGCAATCGTTCCCGATGGATCAGGCGCTCGGCCTCGACAGCAACCTCAAGGTCGACATGCGGTCGCTGCATTTCATCGGCAACATGAGCAACACCAACGAGTTTCTCTACACCGCGAAGTCGTCACCGACGCGCACGCTCGAGGATGCGCGCCGGCGCGAGACCGTGATCGCGGCGACCGGCATCGGCTCGATCGTGACGCAGATCTCGGCCGTCTATAACAACGTGCTCGGTACCAAGTTCAAGGTGATCTACGGCTATCCGAGCGGTCCGGAGATGACGCTCGCGCTGGAGCGCGGCGAGGTCGAGGGCCGCAGCACCAGCAATCCGCAAGTGCTGGGAGCGACGGCGGCCGAAGTCCTGGCGAAGTACAATTTCATCATCCAGGCGGGGCCGCGAAAAATTTCTCAGTACGAAGCCGTGCCGCTTTTGCGTGAGCTTGCGAAAAACGAGACCGAGCAGCGGATCTTCGACTTCGTCTCGAATGCGGCGGCGATCGCGCGGCCGCTCGTCACCAATGCGGGCGTGCCGGCGGAACGCGTGACGGCGCTGCGTCGCGCCTTCGACGCGACGCTTGCCGATCCGGCTTTTCTGGAAGATGCCGCGCGGCAGAATCTCGAGATCGGAGCCAGAGGTGGCGAGGAGCTGCAGCGGACGGTCATCGAGCTGATCGAAACCCCGGCGGCCGTGCTGGAGCAGGTGAGGCGGGTCATTCAGCTCAAAAGCGCCGAGGCGATCCAGGGCGGGAGGCCGACCCGCGAGTAGCGAGTAGCGAGTAGCGAGTAGCGAGTAGCGAGTAGCGAGTAGCGAGT
>DAIUEP010000300.1:0-1237 GCA_036845065.1 Xanthobacteraceae bacterium
ATGAAACGCCGCCAATTCCTCAAGCTTGGTGCGGCCACCGCCGCGAGCCTCGCCGCGCCGTCGGCCTGGGCGCAGGCCTATCCGGCGCGGCCGGTCCGCATGATCGTGACCTTCGCGCCCGGTGGCCCGACCGACGTGGCGGCGCGCCTCATCGCGCAGAAGCTGTCGGAGAGCCTGGGCCGGCAGTTCTACGTCGAGAACGTGGCGGGCGCGAGCGGCAACATCGGCACCGCGCAGGCCGCAAAGGCCCAGCCCGACGGCTACACCCTGCTCGTCACCGTGAACAACCTCGTGATCAATCCGCCGTTGTTCGGGAATGTCTCCTACGATCCCTACAAGGACTTCGATCCGGTGGCGATGGCGGTCGGCTTCTCGTCCGCATTCGCGGTTCATCCGTCGGTGCCGGCCAAGAGCGTCAACGAGCTCATCGATCACATCAAGCAGAACCCCGGCAAGCTCAGCTTCGCCTCGCCGGGGCTCGGCACGCCGTCGCATCTCCTGGGCGAGCAGTTCAAAGTCACGCTCGGGCTCGACCTGGTGCATGTTCCCTACAGCGGCAGCGGCCCGGCGATTACCGCAACGGTCGCCGGCCACACGCCGATCTGCTTTGCAGCAATGTCTGCAGCAGCCCCGCAGGCCAAGGAGGGCAAGCTGCGCGTGCTTGCGGTCATGAGCAAGAACGCATCGCCGTCGCTGCCCGACGCGCCCACCATCGCGGCCGCCGGTCATCCGGGGCTCGACGGTGATGGCTGGGTCGGCGCGCTCGTTCCCGCCGGCACGCCTAAGGACATCATCGCGCTCCTCAATCGCGAGATCGCCAGGATCATCGCCCTGCCGGACGTAACAGAGCGCTTTGCCACGCTCGGCCTCGATCCGGTCGGCGGCACGCCGGACGCCTTCGGCCGCGATATGCGCGCCGAGGGCGAAAAATGGGCCAAGGTGATCCGCGCCGCCGACCTCAAGGCTCAGTGACGCCTCAGCGCCAGCCCTGCGCGTTGGTATAGAGCGAATAGAGCGAATGGCTCGCCGCCATGAACAAGCGGTTCCTGCGCGCGCCGCCGAAGCACAGATTGGCGCAGCGCTCCGGCAATGAGATCTTGCCGATCGGCTTGCCGTCCGCATTGAACACCATCACGCCGTCGAGCTGCTCGCCCGGGCCCCAGCCGACCCACAGATTGCCGTCGGCATCGCAGCGGAAGCCGTCCGCGATGTTGCTGCCTTCGCAGGTGACGACGAC
>DAIUEP010000300.1:1337-4862 GCA_036845065.1 Xanthobacteraceae bacterium
TCGAACTTGTCGATCAGCACCGTGATGCTGCCGTCGTATTCGGTGCGGGTCAGCCGGCGCGTATTGTGCTCGCAGGCGACGAGCCGGCCCTGGCGATCGCGCGCCAGCCCGTTGGAATTGTTCGACGGCTGGCGAAAGACGCTGGTGCGTCCCGTCACCTCGTCCCAGCGCAGGATCCGGTTGTTGGGAATGTCGCTCCACAGCAGACAGCGCGCGTCGCCGAACCAGGCCGGGCCTTCGCTCCAGCGTGCCCCGGTATAAAGCCGCTCGACGCTCGCATTGTTGACTCGGTAGCGCGCGAAGCTCGGATCGAGGTTTTGCACCCGCGGATCCGGATAGCGCGTGCTTTCCTCCCAGGCGGCGAAGGCCGGTCCCGTCAGGTTCGTAGCCGCGATCGCCCCCGCGCCCGCGAGCAGGGTCCGTCTGCTGATATCCATGGCGTTCCTCCCGTATCGGCAGTTTTGTTGGATTATTCTAGCACGCCGCGCTCAGCTTGCGCGCCTGTCGGCGAGCGCATGCGCCACCACCTTGCGCATCAGGTTCGGTAACGCCTCGTGCGCAAGATCGGCGATCGCGACCCAGCGCGCGCCACTAGGCGCGCGCGTCGTTGCCGGTACGCGCGTAGCGTAGACGACGAGATCGAGCGGGAAATGCGTGAACACATGCGTCACCACGCCGGGGATGCGGCGCCAGCGCGCGCGTGACAGCCGGGGCGCCTCCGCAAGCGCGCGCCCGTCGTCGAAGTCATGGGTCCAGGCGGTGGTCGGCACCTCGGTCATCCCGCCGAGCAGCCCCTTGGGCGGACGCGAGCGCACCAGCACGAACCCGTCCGCGCGCAACACGACGAAAGCAGCACCACGCCGCCGCCGCCCTTCCCGCTTGCGCGCCTTGACCGGGAAGCGCTCTGGGTCGCCGCGCGTGCGCGCCACACAGGACTCGGTCCAGGGGCAGAGCGCGCAGGCAGGCTTCTTCGGCGTGCAGATCGTGGCGCCGAGGTCCATCATGGCTTGCGCGAAATCGCCGCCGCGCGACTGCGGTGCGAGCCCCTGAGCGAGCCGATGAATATCGGGCTTCGCTGCCGGCAAGGCTTTGTCCACCGCGTAGAGTCTCGCCACCACCCGCTCGACATTGCCGTCGACCGGCACCGCGCTCGCATCAAACGCAATCGCCGCAATCGCCGCCGCCGTATAGCGCCCGATGCCGGGGAGCCCGGTGAGATCGGCTTCGCCCGCGGGAAAACGTCCGCCATGACGCGCCACCACCGCTTGCGCACAGGCATGCAGGTTGCGGGCGCGTGCGTAGTAGCCAAGCCCGGCCCAAAGTCTCAGCACATCGTCGAGCGGCGCCGCTGCGAGCGCGCCCACATCCGGCCAGCGGGCGATGAAGCGCAGGAAATAGGGCGCGACCGCCTTCACGGTGGTCTGCTGCAACATGATCTCGGAGAGCCACACGCGATAAGGATCGGCGGTCTCGCCCGCCCGCGCGCGCCACGGCAGCACCCGGCGATGCCGGTCGTACCAGGCAAGCAGCGCGTCGGGCTCCGGGGGCACCGATACGATCGACTTCTTTCCGCGCCGCAAGCTTGCTACCGTCATGGCGAACCGATGTGGCAGAGCGCGCGATCATGGACAAGCCTCGCCGATCCCGACCCCAACCGCTGTCCGACCTGTTGCGCAAGACCCTCAACCAGGCCTTCGCCAAGCAGGGCTTTGCCTCGACGGAGCTCGTCACCCGCTGGCCGGAGATCGTCGGCACCGACATCGCGGCGCATGCGCAACCCGAGAAGATCCAATGGCCCCGCCCGTTCGGCAACGAGATGCCCGAGCCCGGCGTCCTCATGCTGCGCGTTGAAGGCCCGACCGCGGTGGAGATCCAGCACCAGTCCAAGGTCATCCTGGAGCGCGTGAACCGATTCTTCGGCTGGCAGGCGGTCGGCGAGCTGCGGCTGCGGCAGGCGCCGCTCAGGAGGCCAAACACCGCCAAGCCCCTGCCCCTCGACCCCGAGGAACAAGCGCGAATCGCCGCCACGCTCTCGCAGGTCACCGACGACGGCCTGCGCGCCGCGCTCGCGCGGCTGGGGGCGGCCGTCAAGCGCGGCTGAAACGACGCCGCCACAATCCCTCGCCATTAAATCTTGGTCATGATCAACAGCCGCGACGGCCGCTTGCTGGGCCCGCAAAACCAGCACAACCAGCGACAGACGCAACGTTTTGGGGCCCGTTAACGGGCCTTCGTCCCGATCAAACTGCCGTGACCTTGGGCCCAGGACTTGGCAGTCCGGCGCGGCCTTGCCACATTGTCTGCTACAAAGGAGCCATAGAGGCGAGCTGGTCACGACAGGCCGCCGCCCGTATGCGACCAGCAGGACGGCGACGGCCGTCCGCAACCAGACGGAGCCTCCCGTGCACATCACTCGTCGCGAATTCGCCCTCGGTACCGGCGCGCTCACACTGACCGGCGTCGGCACCCTGATCGGCTTCTCGGTTGCGGACACGGGGCGCCCTGCCCTGGCGCAGAACCCACCCCTGGCCGAGCTGATGCAGCCGGGCCCGCTTGGGGAAATGTCGCTCGGCGACGAGAAGGCGCCGGTGACCATCATCGAATATGCCTCGATGACCTGTCCACACTGCGCCAACTTCCACGAAACGACCTATCTGGAACTGAAGAAGAAATACATCGACACCGGCAAGGTGCGGTTCATCTTCCGGGAGTTTCCGCTCGACCAGCTTGCGGCTGCCGCGTTCATGCTGGCGCGGTGCGGCGGCAAGGAGCGCTATTTTCCGATGGTCGAGACCCTCTTCCAGCAGCAGCGTGGCTGGGCGGTCCAGCGGCCGTTGGCGCCCTTGATGGCGATCAGCAAGCAGGCCGGCTTCACCGAGACCAGCTTCAACGAATGCCTGAAGAATCAGCAGGTCCTCGACGGCATCGAGGAAGTGCGCCAGCGCGCCTCACAGAAGTTCAACGTTCAGTCGACGCCGACGTTCTTCGTCAACGGCAAGCAGCTCCGCGGCGCAGCCACGCTGGCCGAGTTCGAGAAGGAAATGGCCCCCTATCTCAAGGATTGACCAGAAGTTGCCCTCCGATTGGAGCTCTATTCGCCGAGGGGCGGCCAAATGGCCGCCCCTCGGTCATTTCCGCCTGGGAGAACGCTGTTCTTTGGGTTGCGGAATCAAGTTCGACGATTCATTCTCCCGGTCGATGCGGCACTACTCGACCCATGGCTTGGGAACAAGTCTTGGGAACGAGCGCTGTACGATTCGCTTCACTCCGGCTATGGGGAAGCGGGTCGCGAGCGGGGCTGTGCCGTGCCCAACGCGACGTGACTGTCGCCTGCAGCCGGGACTAATGACCCCATGAAACTCACACGGCTTCGCCTGCTCGGATTCAAGTCCTTCGTCGAGCCGACGGACTTCCTGATCGAGCCCGGCCTCACCGGCGTGGTCGGGCCCAACGGCTGCGGCAAGTCCAATCTGGTCGAGGCGCTGCGCTGGGTGATGGGCGAGACCTCGCACAAGTCGCTGCGCG
>DAIUEP010000301.1:0-4846 GCA_036845065.1 Xanthobacteraceae bacterium
ACCTACGACCTGCGCGAGAAGGTCAGCACGACCGCGCAGTTCGTTGCTCCCGAGGTCGACGAGTTCGAGCTTGCCGGCCTTACCAAGGCGCCGTCGCGGCTGGTGAAGCCGCCGCGCGTGGCGGAATCGCCGATCCATCTCGAATGCATCTATCACAGCACGCTGACGCTGCCCTCGAACCGCAGGCACTCGAAACATCATGTGGTGATCGGCGAGGTCGTCGGCATTCACATCCGCGACGACGTGATCGGCGCCGACGGCAAGATCGACATCAAGACAATCCGCCCGCTCGCGCGCCTCGGCTACATGGACTACACCAGCGTGACCGAAGTGTTCACCATGCAGGCCAAGGGCAACGCCGCCGGCCAGATCGGCGAGGCCGTCGCCAAGGAGAAGGCTGCGGTTTGAGGCCTGTTTCGCATGAGCGCTCTCGCCTTTCGCGCCGTCACCCTTCGCATGATCGCAATTGTCGCTGCCGGCTGCGCCACCAGTGCGCCGGCCGCGGCCGATGACATCGCGACCTTCTACGCCGGCAAGTCGATCGAATTGATCATCGGCTACCCGCCGGCCGGCAGCAACGACATCTACGGCCGCATCGTCGCGCAGCATCTCGGCAAATACATCCCGGGTGCGCCCGCGATCATCGTGCGCAACATGCCGGGCGCCGGCAGCCTCACCGCCGCCAATCACATGTACAACCGCGCGCCGAAAGACGGCACCGCCATCGGCGTGGTGTCGGCCGGCATTCCGCTGCAGGCCAAGCTCGGCCAACCGCAGGCGCGGTTCGAGCCCGGCAAGTTCGGCTGGCTCGGCCGCATCCAATCGTCCTCGAGCGTCACCATGGTCTGGCACACATCAAAGATCATGAGTCTCGACGACGCCCGGCGCACCGACGTCGTGCTGAGCGCGACCGGCGCGGGCTCGACCGGCTCGCTCTATCCGAGCGTCATGAACGAGGTGCTCAAGACCCGCTTCAAGCTGATCCAGGGCTACAAAGGCACGCACGAAGCGATGCTGGCGATGGAGCGCGGCGAAGCCGAGGGCCATTCGACCACCTGGGAGGCGGTCAAGTCGGTCAACATGCGCTGGGTCAAGGAAGGCCTGATCCGAGTCATTGTGCAGCACGGCCTCAACCGGGCACCCGACCTGCCGAACGTGCCGACCTCGGTCGAGCTTGCGGGCAATCCGCAGGATCGCGCCGTGATGCGCGCTATCATGGGGGCGGCCGAGATCGGCAAGGCCTTTTTCACGACGCCCGAGGTCCCAACCGATCGGGTCGTGGCGCTGCGGCGCGCGTTCGACGCCATGATCAAGGACGCGAAGTTCGTGGAGGACGTCGCGCGTATCAACGGCGACATCGAGCCGATGACCGGCGAGGAGATGCAGGCGCTGATCGACGAGCTCGACACGTTTCCGCAGGCCGTGATCGACCGGGTGAACGTGCTGTTCAAGTAGCGGTGGGCCGGACCGACGCGGCGGGCCTCAACCAATTGGCAAGGACCTGAGCGCAGATTGTTGGGGGGGCGCACAGGCGCCCCGCAGTGCCGCCGCCATGGACCAGAAACCACCATCACGTGGAGTCACGATCGGGCTCGGGGCGATCTTTGCCGCCGCGGGCCTCTATTTCGTCCTGGTGGGACTCGACGTGCTGCCCCCGCCGAGCAAGGCGAATGCTCCGCTGTGGGTCGTCGTGCTGGTCGGGCTCTGCTTCCTGCTCGGAGGTCTCGGAGTCCTGGTCCCGGCTGCCGTGACCGGCGAGGTCAGAACCGATGGCGAGTTGCCGGCCGGCACACCCTATTGGCTGCGTGTCGTCCAGTACCTGCTCGGCCTGACGATCTTCGCCTGCTTCGCGATGATCGGGAGCTGGGTCGCCGTCGGGCCCGGAACCCGCTCGTTCAGCGTCAGCCTGCCCTTCTTCTCCTCGAGCGGCGGCTCGGAGCTCATCGGACGCGCCGCGTTCGGCCTTGGCGCCGTGATCACGTGGCTCTGCCTGATCGCGGTCGCGGTCAGCGGCTGGCGCAAGCTCCTCGACCGCAATAAGCCCTGATCGGCCTCACAGCCGGCAAATTTGCCGCCCGGACATTCCCGGCGCGCGATGCCTTTGCGCGCCGCGTTCGTGCTAGAGACGGCCTGCAAGCGCGTTGCCGACGGCCCGCGCCGAGAGGGCGCGCGTGGCCGAGGCAATCCGACAAAATCCGGGCAAGGCGACAACGCGGCGGGAGCACGTCCCGCTCGGCATTCTCTATATGGTCGGCGCCACTATCGTGTTCGCCATATCGAGCGCGGCGTCCAAGTGGCTGGTCGACATCTATCCGGTCGGCGAAGTGCTGTTTACGCGCTCCGGCTTTTCGCTGATCGCCTGCGCTCTGGTCATTCTGCCGCAGACCGGCCTCGCGGTGTTCCACACTCAGCGCCGGCGCGACCATGTCTTGCGAACGCTGTCGCAGACCGCGTCGCAGACGTTTCTGATCATCGCGTTCAGCCTGATGCCGCTGGCGAGCGCGGTCGCCATCAACTTCTCGGCGCCGCTGTTCACCACGCTGGTGGCGATCCTGCTGCTCAAGGAGAAAGTCGGCTTCGTGCGCTGGTTCGCGCTGGTCGTGGGATTCCTCGGCGTCCTCATCGTCACCAATCCGGGCGCCGACACGTTTCAGGTGGGCGCGCTGTTCGCGCTTGGCAACGCGATGATCTACGGCTCGGTCACGGCCGCCGTCCGCGGCATGACGGCGACCGAATCGGCCGAGACGCTGCTGATGTATCAGCTGCTCTTGATCACGGTGTTCTTTTCGCTGCTGCTGCCCTTCGGCTTCACCATGCCGACCTGGATGGATGCCGCCCTGATGCTGTTCAACGGCCTGACCAACGCGATCGGGCAATATTGGTGGACACGAGCGTTGCATCTCGCGCCGGCGTCAGCGGTGACGCCGTTCTTCTATCTCTCGCTCTTGTGGGCGGCGCTGCTCGGATATTTGGTGTGGGGCGACCTGCCGACCGTCGGGCTGCTCGTCGGCTCCGCCGTCGTGGTCGGTTCGGGCCTGTTCCTGCTCTGGCGGGAGTCGGTACGAATTTAGCTCAGGACACGCGTATCAGGTCGCCGGCCCCCTTGCGTGGCTCCGGGATATAGTGCTCGCCGGTCTGGACCATCTGGCGCGGATTGATCAGGATCGAGAGCAGACGGTCGCGCAGCGCCGCAGGCGAGGTCGGCTTGACCAGGAACTCGTGCACGCCGAGACTCACCGCCTCGTTGACGCGCGAGTGCTGTGCACCGGCGGTCAGCATGATGATCGGCAGGAATGGCTTCGGGAACACGCCCGGCGACCGCACGATCCGAACCAACTCCGGACCGCTGAGCACGGGCAGGTCCCACTCGATGATCGCGACATCCGGATTGCTGCTTCGGATCATGTCAAGCGCGGTGACGCCATCGGGCGATTCCAAGATCGTCTTCGCCCCCACATTCATCAGCATCGTGCGGGTGAGCTTGCGGGCATACTGGTTGCCATCCACGATCAGGATGCCAAGCTGCTCGATCACCTTGTCGAATTGCTTCGTGGACATGCCCAAGTGCCCGCTTCAAGTGCCCGTTTCAGGTGGACGCTTTAAGTGTATCCGCTGTCCTGCTTGGCGTATCCGGATTGGACGTCGCCGTGCGTCCAGCACTACCTGGGAGGGTGCTCACATCCGTATAAGGAGAACGCTCAAATTGTCTCCAATCCCCCACGGCCAGTCGACAGCTCGCTACCGGGAAACGGACAATTTTAGCGATCGCCCGCAAAGGATCTTAGTCGCTTCCTGATAGCAATCAGACGGTGACGGGCACGCGAGGACGCCCGGGGTTCTTCAAGTCAATCGGGGATGGTGGGTGTCATGCGTATTGTGAGCATCAACGGCATTCGGCAATCGGTCTGGGTTGCGGCCTGCGCCGCCGCCTTGTGCGTGGCCGCGCCGGCGGCGTCGCTGGACGAGTTCAAGGCCGACTATGCCTGTCGCGCGCTGGTGGCTGACCCGGCGTCGGCCGCCAATCTGCAGCGGCCCCCTGCGCTGCGCTACCGGGCGGCACCGCTGCGCGTATGCGTGCCGGACGACGCCACCGCACGCTTCGCGTCCGCCTGATCCAAAGCCGGCCGGGCGATAGATCAATTTCCAATAATGGCATTGACCCAATAGCAGGTGCCCTTGCTGTGCACGAACGGCGCACCCCACTCGGTGTCGTTGGTCCTCTGCTGGGTCTTGAACTGGACCTTGAAATCCTGGATCTGCACGCCGCCCGCGACCAGGAATTTCTTGACGCCGACCGAGGGCGACCACTTGTAGACGGCACTGGTCTTCTCGTCGCGAACGCTGAACTCGTATTGCTCGGTCGCGATGACCAAGCTCTGGTCCGCCAAGCCGTCGAGAGTGTCGCGCTGCCGCAGCAGAAGGGCGTTGCCGATGTCGTTGAGCGAGCTTTTTCGCCAATGCGCATCGTCGGAGGGCGCCGACAGCATCGGGACCACCAGAAAGTGCAGCGTGTCCGGCGCCTTCTGGGCCTCGGCATCGCAGTCGGTCATCGCCGTCGCCAGCCAGCCGTAATCCTGCGTGCCACTACTGGTCCCCTGCTGCCAGCGCACAACGATCGCCACCGCAAACATGATCGCGACCAGGAGGGCCACGACCGAACCCACGACCGCGAAAGCCCCGAGCCGTGCCCGATTGGGCTCGCCACAGGCGCCGCAGGACGAGGCAAAGATGGGAACCGCGCTACCGCAGTTGGGGCATTCGCTCTTGGTCATTTCCGATTCCGTTGCCCTAGTGCCGCCGATTTGAAGTTCCTACACCACCTGCAGCAAGCTCGATTAGGAACTTC
>DAIUEP010000302.1:0-4843 GCA_036845065.1 Xanthobacteraceae bacterium
GGTATTGGACGGCCTGCGATTCAATTTGAGTCAGCAGCGCTGACGCGTCGCGAACTTGCCCGCCCACTCAAAGCGGCGCATGCTTGGTGCGTCCGCTCGTGCGGGCGCTCATAAATTCAGAATGACAAACCCAGGGAGGCAATCAGCATGAGCAAGCATGATGAATCTCGCCGCGCGTTCTTGGTCGGCGCGGCCGTAGGAGCGGTCGCAGGCGCCGGCCTGACGCCCGCCGACGCGCTCGCCCAAAACCAGGCGAGGCCTGGCGTCACCACCGCGGCGGACACGGCGCACGCGCATGCCAACGGGCTCGGTGCGTTTTTCAACGCCGAGGACGCGGCCACCATTGCAGCGTTCACCGAGCGGCTCCTGCCCGGCGCACAAGGCCAGCCGGGCGCGCGCGACGCTGGCGTCCTCAACTACATCGATCTTGCGCTGTCGGGCGCCTACTCGGACCAGCAGGATTTCTATCGGCGCGGGCTCGCGGCGCTCAATGCCTATTGCCGCGCCAGCGCCAGCAAGCCGTTCGTCGAGCTCACCGCCGCCCAGCAGGACACGGTCATCACCGCGCTCGAAGAGGGCAAGGCGAGCCACTTTACCTGGCCATCCGCGCAGGCGTTCTTCAACACCGTGCGCACCCACACCATGGAAGGCGTGTTCGCCGACCCGGTCTATGGCGGCAACAAGGACTTCGCGGGCTGGCGGCTCGTCGGCTTCCCGGGCGCGCAGCCGTTGTTCACACCCGCCGATCTGCAGAGCAGCAACGCGTATGGCTCGGCATCGATCATCGGCCTGCAGGCACGGAAGGGCTAAGTCATGGCAACAGAAAAAACCGATGTGGTCATCGTTGGCGTCGGCGCGGCGGGCGGCATCCTCGCGGCCGAGCTCGGCAAGGCCGGCCTGAAGGTGATCGGTCTCGAGCGCGGGCCACGGCTCAAGACCCAGGACTTCGACCCGCATGATGAGCTGCGCTATTTCCAGCGCCAGGATCTGCGACCCAACGTCAAGCGCCAGCCGGTCACCTGGCGGCCGAACACCAGCGCCGTCGCGGCTCCGATGCCGGTGCAGAACTACGGCAACCAGGCGGGCGGCGGCACCGTGCACTACGGCGCGGTGTCCTGGCGCATGCATGAGGACGACTTCCGCGCCCGTTCGCAGACCGTCGAGCGCTACGGCGCGGCGGTGATCCCGAGTGACTCCTCGCTCGCCGACTGGCCGCTGAGCTATGCCGAGCTCGAGCCCTATTACGATCGCACCGAATATGAGCTCGGCGTCTCCGGCAAGGCCGGCAATCTCACAGGCAACAAGATCGACGGCGGCAACGTGTTCGAGGCCGCGCGCCGCCGCGACTACCCTTTGCCGCCGCTGCTTCCGGACCAGGGCGAGGTCCTGTTCGACGCCGCGACGCGCAAGCTCGGCTTTCACCCGTTCTCGACCCCGCGCGCGATCGTCTCGCAGCCCTACAACGGTCGGCCGGGCTGCACCTATTGCGGCTTCTGCCAAGCGTTCGGCTGCCATGTCGGGGCGAAGTCGTCGATCCTCGTCACCAAGCTGCCGGAGGCCGACGCGACCGGCAACTTCAAGCTCATCACC
Organism: Xanthobacteraceae bacterium; assembly: GCA_036845065.1. Lineage (GTDB taxonomy): Bacteria > Pseudomonadota > Alphaproteobacteria > Rhizobiales > Xanthobacteraceae > VAZQ01. The sequence continues at coordinate 1,591 of DAIUEP010000302.1, forward strand.
GGCGCGATGTGCTACCGCGTCAACACCGACAACAGCGGCAAGGCGACCGGCGTCGCCTATTACGGCATCGACGGCTCCGACAACACGATCGAAGCCGATATCGTGATCCTGTCGACCTTCATCTACGACAACACGCGCCTGCTGCTCCTGTCCAAATCGGACAAATTCCCCAACGGGCTCGCCAACTCCAGTGGACAGCTCGGCAAGCACATCATGGCGCACATGATGGCGAACGTGTTCGTCGGCTTCGACGACCGCCACCTCAACGTCTACATGGGCCCGAGCGCCCAGAAGCGCACGATCGATGACTTCAACGCCGACAACTTCGATCACAAGGATGCGGGCTTCATCCGTGGCGCCCAGATCTCGATCGGCACCGGCAACCTGGAAGGCGGACCGATCAGCTTCACCACCGTCGCCACCCCGCCCGGCGTCCCGCGCTGGGGCGGCGCCTATCGTGCGTTCCTCGCCAAATACTTTACCCGGCACGCCGCGATGGTGGCGCAGACCGAGAACCTGCCCTATGCCGACCAGACCATCGATCTCGATCCCAGCGTGCGCGACGCCTGGGGCCTGCCGGCGCCGCGCGTGACCTACGACTGGCGCCGGCCGAACGAGCGGGCGCGCGTCGAGTTCATGCAAAAGAAGATGGAGGAGATCGGTCGTGCGATGGGGGCGTCCGTGGTGTGGCGGGCGCCGGTGAGCCCGGCCGGTGCGCCAGGCGCGCATCACGAAGGTGGCACCCGCATGGGCAGCGATCCCAAGACGTCGGTGGTCAACCGCTACGGCCAGAGCTGGGACATTCCCAACCTGTTCGTTGTCGGCAGCTCGACCTTCCCGACCATGAGCGGCTTCAATCCGACGCTCACCATCCAGGCGCTCGCCTTCATGACCGCCGACGCGCTGGTGAACCGCTATCGGAAGAATCCCGGCGCGCTGCTGTAGCCGCAGCACTTCATCGGTACCGCCGGGATTACGTCCGCGTGATCCCGGCGGCCCCGAGGCCGGCGCGGAGATCAATCTGAGTGTGCCGATCCGTTACAATGTTCGTTGAGCCTGTTCCGCCGCGCCCGCAGCGCCGCGGACATTCTCGAACTCAAGCCCAATCCGATCGCGCAATCAAGCCACCCAGATCAAGAGACCGTTCCCTTTGTCGGACATTGCGCGCACATAATCGCGAAGCCGCGGGACACAGAACCCGACCTCCTCGCGCAACGCTTGCTCGTATTCGGCATCGGCATCCGGCTCGAACGGAATCCCGTCCACGCCGACGCGACGCATGTCCTTCAGATCAATGCGTTCAAGCAGGCGCGCCAAATCCAGCCCGGCAAGGAAATGGCCGAACTCGCGCGTCCGGGCCTCGCCATGCAGACGGGCGGGACCGTCGACGATGTCCTCGCTGGCCAAGAGCAGGTCGCCTGGCGAGCCGTCGGGCAACACATTCCCGGTGAACAGGTAATGAAGCACGTGCCAAGATGTCTCGAGACTGAGGACGTTTTCGATGGCTCCCAGAACCGCGATCTCGGCACGAGCTTCGGCGGCGCGCGCGGCCACCTCCGTGCCCGCGGGGCTTTGCTCGAAACGGGCTTGGTACGCCTCCAGTTGCGCCCGCCGCTCAGCCGGCGCGCTCTTGATCACGTCATCAACCTGCGCCTTCCATTGATTCTCCCGGACCACCAGGACCAGATGACGAACCAGTGACGGCTTCGCCCGCAGCGCATTGATCTGTGCCGGTGTCACTCCCAGGACCGAACCGATCATGCTCATCCTTCACCACGATAGGCCGCTTCAGCGCGCGCAACGATGGTTCCGTTGCACACTATCACCGCAAGAAATGACTTTGGACCTACTGGAGTGCCGCCTTCACACTCGGACGCCGCGCGTGATCCCGACACCGTCTTGTAAATCTCGCGTCGAACATCCGATTCGGACGGGCCGTGCCGCGCCACGGCGTGCAGTCGCCGGGAGTAGCCCGCGCGATCACCAAGGTGGCTGACTGGAGCGACTTAAATGATCTAGAATTCAGACATGAGCCGCTGCCTCGCTCTGATCGACGGCAAGGCCGGTGCCTATGGCATGCTCGTGCCTGATCTTCTGGGCTGCACGTCGGCCCGCAAGACGACAGAGGAGGCGCTGCGCAACGCAGTCGAGGCGGTGCGCCTGTGGGCCGAGGATGCCCGCGCCGATGGCGAGCGCTCGCCCAAGCCACGCTCGCTCGAACTTTGCGCAACGACCCTGAGTTCCGCGCCGCGCTGCGCGAGGGCGCAGCACTCGCGGTCGTTCCGCTGCTGCTTGACGCCGGCCGCCCGGCCAAGGCCAATCTCTCGCTCGACGCGGGACTCCTGCAGGCGATCGATGAAGCCGCCGAGGCCCACGGCCTCACCCGCTCGGCATTCATCGCCTCGGCGGTTCGGGAGAAAATCGTCAGCGGCGGGTAGCGCCGCTACTCCGCCGCGCGCGTGACGCTGACGCCGCCGGTGTAGGCGACATCATCCGGATCGAGCCAGGTCGAGCCGACCCAGCCGTTCTCGTCGTACTCGGCGAGGCACGCTTCCGCGAGCGCGATCATGCCGTCGAGCGCGCCTGAGGCGCGCGCGCCCCACATCGCCTGGATTCGGATGTCCTCGTGGTTGCCGGCGTAGTTGCGCTCATAGAGCTCGTGGCGGCCGCCGAATTCGGTGCCGATCGCATCCCAGAGAAGCTTCATCACCTTGATGCGCTCCTTGTAGCCGATGCCGTGCGAGCCGCGCACATAGCGCGCGAGATAGGGATCGATCGCGGGGTTCTTGAAGTCCTTTGCGGAGGACGGCAGATAAATGAGCGAGGAGGCGACGATCTTTTCCACGATCTCCTTGATGCGGCCATAGGCGTCGCCTGCGAACACGCGGTAGCTCGAGCCCGATTGCGCGTTCGGGAGAACGGCGTCGCCGACCCAGGGCGTCGGGTTGTGCGCCATGGCGTCGGTCAGCGCCCAGAACAGATTCCGCCACGCGATCACCTCGCCAAGGAGCGCCTGGTTGCCGCGGAACTCGTCGGAGCCGGCCGCCCGCAGCGCCTTGGCGATGATACCCACCATAAAGTCGAGCTTGACCGCGAGCCGCGTGCAGCCCTGGAACTGATAGCCCTGCAGGAAGCCCGACTGCGGAAAGAAGATCTTGAGCTTGTCGAGATCGCGGTGCAGGAGCACGTCCTCCCACGGGATCAACACGTTGTCGAACACGAAGATCGCGTCGTTCTCGTCGAAGCGCGACGA
>DAIUEP010000303.1:0-3172 GCA_036845065.1 Xanthobacteraceae bacterium
CGCTTCGAGCTCGAGCAGATCGCGCTGCGGCTGTGGCCTTCGGCCTCGCTCCTGCAGGGCATGAACACCGCGCTGTTCGACCTGATCGAGCAGCACGCGCCGTCGCCCGAGCGAGTACGCAAGCTGCGCGTCTCGCTGAGCAAGCCGGCGTTCGATATGCATGGCGGTCTTGCGCACTACAGCGGAAAATTCGAGGCGCTGATCTCGGGGCACTACGCGGCCGCTGCGATCCTGTTCGACCGCGCTCTGACGCTCGCGCAGTTCGAGGCTGCGCGTTACAACGATCCCGCGCTGCGGCGGGCGGCCGCCGAGCAGGTCGAGATCAAGCTCAACCCGGCGCTCAACGGCGTCGAGGCCGAGGTCGAGATCGAGAACGCCGACGGCTCGCGCATCTTGGCGCGCTCGATCCATCCGCGCGGCTCGTTCGAAAACCCGCTCTCGCGCGCCGAGATCGAGGAGAAGCTGCGCACCTATGCCAAGGGCCGGATCGCCGACGTCGCGGCCGAGGAGGTGATCGGCATGATCGCGACGCTTGAGAATCTGCCGTCGGTGCGGCCGCTCGTGGACCTGTTGCGTGCGGCGCCGCGCCGCGTGCGTGCGGCGTGAGGGCGAATGTTTCTCGGCGCTGTAGGGTGGGCCATAAGGGCGTTTACGCCCGTCTTCGTCGGGCTATGGGCGTTGGCACTGCATCTCCATCTCGGTAGAACTTATCGTGCGCTTTACCCACCAACTGAATCTCTGCAATCGCGACAGGTCCTGGTGGGCACGGCGCACGATAGCCTTTCCTGTGTAGAAAGGCCGTGCTGCCGCCTTTGCCCACCCTACGCTGCTTCGGCTAACCCGCCCTACTTCTTCGCTTCCTTGTTCAGGAACGCCGCGAGCGCCGTGACCTGCGCCTTGTCGCCGGCGAAGTCGGCCGCGATCTGCTCGTAGAAGTGCGCAGCGCCGACATAGAGCTCGTGCGCTGACGGATCCTCGCTGACAAAGTCGGCGATCTCGTGCATCTCGGCGACCCAGCGGTAGGCTTTCGGCGGCATGATCGACAGCTGCTTCTTCATCCAGGCGAGGATCTGCGGCTGGCTGCCGGAGAGCTCGGCAAACAAGGCGTCGGCGGATCCGCCGCGGGTCGCCGCCAGCATCATGGCGGCGCCGAGCGCCTGCGTGCCCTTGGTGATGCCGGCGTAGGACATCTTCAGCGCCGAGGCCGCGGTGAGGGGACCTTCGAGCACACGGATGTCGAGCCCGTAGGGCTTAAGCGCAGCAAAGCGTATGGCATTCGAGCCGGAGGCGTAGAAGCGCGGCCCGGCGTCGCCCGGCTGCGGCGGGCTGCCGATGATGCCGGCATCCACGAGCGGCGATCCGGTTGGCGCAATCGCGGCGGCGACGCGCTCGAGCGTCGGCGGGCTGATGGCGTTGCAGTCAACGAAGATCGGCTTGGCATTGCTGGCGGTGAGCGCCGGCACGAGCCGCTGCGCCAGCGCGACCGCATCGCCCGGTGGCAGGATCGAGAGAATAAAGTCGCTTGCCGCGATTTCCTCGTCGGAGGCGTCAATCATGCGGGCGGCGCTCGCGCGCTGGATGGTCTCGGTGCTGCGCCCCGTCAGCGAGGTCAGCACCTTGAGGCCGTTATCGGCGAGCCTTCGGCCGACCGCCGCGCCCATCATGCCGGGCGCGATCACTGCAACGACGGGGGTCATCCTGTTCTCCGGGAGTTGTCTATTGTTTCAAGGCCAAATCCTGCGGCCTACGGTGGTCGATGGCAAGCCTTTTGCGCGGGGGGCTGGGAACCGTGCGCTTGGGGTTTGTCGCCCGCGCAAGCGACTACTCACGCTGGCTTTCGTGTCGCTTCTGCCTCCTTCCGAGGAGCGCGCGTGAAGCGATGTCTGTGGAAGTCCCGCTACTGCACCAGCAGCGCAGATACACCAAGCAGCATCAGCGCCAACAGCAACGCTGTCGGCCGGCGCACGAGCCATCGCACCGCGCCGATCGCAATGCTGGCGAGCGCGGTGAGGGCAAAGGCTTTGAGTGCGATGTCGATCATGGCCGTCTCTCGCCGTTGAGACTCGTCTCAATGCCGCAATAGGCAAAGTGGCGGCGGAATGTGGCGGTGGAGCCGAACGTTCGCAGTCTAATACAGACGCGATCAAAAATCACTTCATTGTTTGCTTGCGCGTCGTTTGCTTGCGCGTCGAGTTGTCTCGCCGCAGCGTCGTGCTGTCCCGTAATGATACATCCCTATCGTACGCTTTAATTTGCGATTCACCAAAACGTCAGTCACACTTCGTCGTGCTGGTGGGCGTCTGAGTAACAGGGAGCGTAACAATGATGTATCGAACAATCATGCTCACGATCGCGGCGCTGACGTCGACGCAAGCGTCGGCCGGTGATCTGTCGCCTTCTGTCTACGTCGCGCCGGGCGGCGTCTATATCGGCTCGGCACAGGTCTATGTCACGCCGGGCCCGAGACACGCCGAGCCTTACGTGGCGCCGACATACGATCCAGGCTATGCGCCGTCGAACCATGTGCGCCGGCCCGCTTACTATGGCGCGCCGCCGCATCACGGGCTGCGCGAGCCGGTCCACGCGCCGTACCCTTATGGCGGACGCGAGCCGGCCTACGTTCCGCCCTATGCGGTGGACTACGCGCCGCGGCCGCCGGCGGGCGTCCCCTACCGTGGTCAAGGCCGCTGCTACGTCGATCCGAACTACGGGCGGGTCACGTACTGCGATTGAGGCGTTGCAGGCGCGGTCGGTTCGTGGGCGGTTCAGGCAACGGACCGCCCACGCCACTCGCCAGCCTATACAATTGCACCGGACGCCCTGGCGAAAATTAAAAATCGCGCCGTGCATCAAGGACTTGCCTAATAGTCTACATGACATGCAAGGCGGCTGATTTGGGCTCCCGCCTGAGTGCCGCCGGTCTCCTTGGCAACAGGACGGGACCAGCCGGCTCGTGCAGCCCTGCTGGAGCGGCTTGCCAGAGCGCGGGCAGGCATGCGTATTGCGGCCACGGCTGCCCCCCGCATTCCAAACAGGTGAGACCCGTGGCCAATTCCCTCAACGACGTCCGCTATGACCTGGCGCTTGCGAGCCGCATGCTCGCCAACGAGGGCGTGCTCGACGCCTTCGGGCATGTCAGCCTGCGCCATCCGACCGATCCTGGCCGCTATCT
>DAIUEP010000303.1:3272-4831 GCA_036845065.1 Xanthobacteraceae bacterium
TCGACGCCTTCGGGCATGTCAGCCTGCGCCATCCGACCGATCCTGGCCGCTATCTGCTGCCGCGCTCGCGCTCGCCGCAACTGATCGAGCCCGCAGACGTGCTCGAATTCACGCTCGATTCGGAGCCGGTGAAGCCCGCGACCGAGAAGCTGTTCGCCGAGCGCGTTATTCATGGCTGCATCTATCAGGCGCGTCCCGACGTGATGGCTGTGGTTCATCATCACGCGGCGGCGGTGCTGCCGTTCGTGATCGCGGGCGTACCGATCGTGCCGGTGTTCCATCTCGGCGCCGCGGTGGGCGAGGACATTCCGTTCTGGGATCAGCGCGACGAGTTCGGCGACACCAATCTGCTCGTGGTCAAACCGGAGGAAGGACAATCGCTCGCGCGCGCGCTCGGCCAGCATCCGGCGGTGCTGATGACGCACCATGGCGCGACCGTGGTGGGCGCCGACGTGCGCGAGCTGGTCTCGCGCGCGATCTTCATGTGCCAGAACGCGCACTATCAATTGCAGGCACACTTGCTCGGCAAGATCGTGCCGCTCTCGAGCGGCGAGACCAGGCTTGCGGGCGTGATCAATGCGATGCCCAATGTGGTCGGCCGTACCTGGGAATATTGGTCGATGCGACTTGATCACGCAGGGCACTTGCCCCCGCGTAGCGCTCCGGCGCGGAAAGGGGCACAATCACGCGGGAAGGGACGACCGCAGGCACGCGGCAAAGCCCGGCGCGCTCGCGCATGATCAGGAGAAAGCCATGACACGGAACTATCTGACGCGAATTGCCGGCGCTGTTGCGCTCGCGTTGCCGCTCGCATTGTCGGCAGCGCACGCTCAAGACCGCTTCAAGGTCGCGATCGGCCAGATCAATAATTGGGAGAACCAGGCGCCGACGCTGGGCGATGCGTACTTCAAGAAGCACAATCTCGCGCTCGAGACGTTCGGCACTGCCGGGGCGGGCGAGACCATGCAGCCGGTGATCGCGGCAAGCGCCGACTTTGGCGCCGGTGTCGGCGTCGCCGGCGTGATGCGCGCGTTCGAGCGCGGCGCGCCGGTGCGCATCCTGTTGCCGATGTTCACCGGCACCAGCGACATCTATTGGTATGTGCGCTCGGACTCGCCAATCAAGTCGCTCAAGGAGGCGACCGACCGGCACAGCATCGCGTATTCGACCAACGGCTCGACCTCCCACAACATCGTTCTCGCCTTCGTCAGCGATCTCGGCACCAAGGCCAAGCCGACCTCGACCGGCGGCCCGCCCGCCACGCTGACGGCGGTGATGTCCGGGCAGATCGACATCGGCTGGGCGGCGCCGCCGTTCGGCCTGCAGGAGGAGAAGGACGGCAAGATCCGCATCATCGCGCGCGGCAGCGACGCCACCTCGCTGCACGGACAGACCATCCGGGTGCTGATCGTCAACGCCGACACGCTCAAGAACCGCAAGGACGCGGTGCTGCGCTTTGCGCGCGCTTATCGCGAGAGCGTGGACTGGATGTATGCGAGCGCCGATGCGCCGCGGCTCTATGCGGAGAAGACCAAGATCGCGGAAGCGCTGGTGAAGGA
>DAIUEP010000304.1:0-4806 GCA_036845065.1 Xanthobacteraceae bacterium
CCCGTACTTCGCGCGCAGGTAGGAGAGATAGGGCTCCATCCGCATCGGCGAACCGGTTGCCCGTTGCACCAGATCGTCCGGTCGGTACTTGCGGCCATGCCGATAGATGTTGTCGAGGAGCCAGCCGTGCAGCGTCGAGAACGTGCCGTTTGCGATCTCGCGCGGAATATCGGGATGCGCCGCGATCGCTGCCGCGTAGAACTGGGCGGCCAGGATGTTGCCGATCGTGTAGCTCTGAAACGCGCCGCCGACGCCGCCCCCATACCAGTGCACGTCCTGCAGGCAGCCGTCGCGGTCGTCGGGTGGCACCACGCCCAAGTCGGCCTTCATCGCCGCGCGCCAAGCCTCGGGCAAGTCCTTGATCCGCAGCCGGCCTTCGAGCATGTCGAGCTCGAGACCGAACCGCAGCATGACGTGGAGATTGTAGGTCACCTCGTCGGCATCGGTGCGGATGAGCGAGCGCTCGACCTTGTTGATGGCGCGATAGAAGGTGTCGAGTGAAATGCCGGCGAACTGATTGGAAAAGCGCTGCTGCAGCTTCGGGAAGTAGTGCTCCCAGAAGCCACGGCTGCGTCCGACCACGTTCTCCCACAGCCGCGACTGGCTTTCGTGCACGCCGGCCGAGACGCCGTGGCCGAGCGGGGTGCCGTCGAGCGCCGCGCTCACGCCCTGCTCGTACATGGCGTGACCCGCTTCGTGCAGCGTGGAGAACAGTGCGTCGCCAAGGTCGTCCGCGCGAACCCGGGTGGTGATGCGAATATCGCCAGACGAGAACCGGGTGCAGAACGGATGATGCGTCTTGTCGAGGCGGCCGCGGTCGAGGTCGTAGCCCATGCGCCGGGCGGCCTCGAGTCCGAAATCAAGCTGCTCCGCCTCGCCGAAGGTCTGGCGCAGGCAAGTGTCGTCCGCCGGCGCCTGCGCCGCGATCGCGCGCACCATCGGCACAAGCTCGCGCCGCAGCCCTGCGAACACGGCCTGTACCGAGGCGGTCGTCATACCCTCCTCGGCGTCGTCGATGAACGGATCGGCGATGTGCTCGTAGGGGGCGAAGAACTCGGCATATTCGCGGCTGACATCGAGCAGCTGCTCCAGGAACGGCACCATGGCGGCAAAGTCGTTTGCCGGCCGCGCCCGCGTCCAGGCGTCGTAGGAGGCTGTCCCAAGCGCGTTCGCGCGCGCGACGTATTCCGCCGGCACCTTGATCGCCTTGTCGAAGTCGCGCTGCACCACCCGGATCAGGCAGGCATCGTCCTCGGAGAGGCGTTCGGCTCGCGGTGCGAGCGCATCGACGAGTCGTCCAAGCGCAGGATCGATGAACTTCTCATGCGCGAGCCGGCGCAAAGTCGCACCTTGCCGCCCGCGCGCGGCCGCTCCTCCCGGGGGCATATAGGTGGCCTGGTCCCAGGACAGGACCGAGCCGGCGGCGTTGAGGTCGGCGATCTCCAAGAGGCGACGCCTGAGCTCCGCGAGCCCATCCTCGGCCATCGGGCGGTTGTTTCGGGCCTTGCCCACACGAACCATTATGGCACTGCTGGTCTTGGTTCCGGAGCCTGTCTTGTGGGATTTCGCCTTGCGGGTCTTGGCCATGAGCCACCTGAGGATTAACGTTCGTGGTTCATACGATGTTTCGGCCGGAGGCGCTCGCAAGCGCGCGGGAACAAGCGAATTTGAACCTGTGCAGGGATGCCGCACCCCTGGAACCAGACGCAAAGTAGGCGCAATCTCGCCCTATGGACCGGTCAACCAGGGTTTGAGCCATGTCATTGCGCGGACCGGGGCAGAGCGGACCGGGGCAGACCAGACGACGATTTTTCGCCGGATCGACGGTTATCGTCCTGGCGGTTGCGGTGCTTGGGCTGGCTGGCAGCCGGCAGGCAGCGGCGCAGCTAGAAGACCCGCGCAAGCTGCTGGAGCTTCTGAAAAAGAAGGGCATCGCCAAGGAAGACCCCAAGAAGAAGTTGCCTGGCGTCCTCTCCGGCAAGAAGGACGCCGCCAAGACCGTGGTCGCGCCTAAGAATCTACAAAACCTTCCTGGCAAGGGCGTGCCCGGCAACCTCACCGGCAAGAACCTGCCCGGGAACCTCCCCGGCAACAACCAGCCTGGCAAGAGCCTGCTTGGCAAGGCTCCTGACCCCAAGGGCAACGTGCTCAGCAAGGGCATCGATCCCAAGAACGCCAAGGGCACGGTTGGCAGCGTCGGCGACACCAAGGGCACGATCGGCAAGGCCGGCGACCTCAAGAACGCCAAGGGGCCCATCGGCAATGTCGGCGATCCCAAGAACGCCAAGGGGCCCCTCGGCAACCTCGGCAAGGGCACCGAGACCAAGACCGCGCTCGGCAAGGCCACCGACCTGCCGAAGGGCAACGCCCTATTCGGCAAGGGCATCAACCCGAAGGGCATCAACCCGAAAGCGGCGCTGACGGGCCCGTTGCGCGGGGCCACGCCGGTCCAGCGACTGCAGCTGCGGGCCGATCATCGGCGTGAGCTCCTGACCGCGCGGCGGCTGTTGCCGGTGCGATTGCTGCCCGGCGAGCGCGGCTTCACCGCGGTGCCGCCTGTTGGCGAGACCCGGTTCGTGTCGACCGAAATGGTGTTCCGCGTCGGCCCCAACGTGTCACCGCAAGCCCTTCAGGCAGCCGCGCAGCGGCATGGGCTGACCACGATCGGCTCCGAGAACGTTGGGCTCGCCGGCGGCACGGTCTACCATTTCCGTGTTGCCGGCACCCGACCGGTGGCGGATGTCATTCGCGCGCTTGAGGCGGAAAGCATCGGCATTCCGTCCGCGAACTACACCTACCAGCTGTTCCAAAACGAGCCAGAGCAGCCCACCGCAGAAGCCGCAGAAGATGCGGATCTGGCGGGGCGGAGCGAGGGACGAACGTCCGAGCAATACGTCGTCAACAAGCTGCAGCTCAGCGACGTGCACAAGGTCGCGACCGGCCGTGGCGTGCTGGTCGCGGTGGTCGATTCAGCGATCGACGTGAACCATCCCGATCTCGCCGGCGCATTCGTCGAGCAGTACGACGCGGTCGGCCGGCGCGAGAAACCGCATTTCCACGGCACCGGCATGGTCGGCGCCATCGCGGCCCATCGCAAGCTCGTCGGCATCGCGCCCGAGGCCAGGATCCTCGCCATCCAGGCCTTCAGCAGCACCACCCGGCAGTCGCCAGAGGCGACCACCAAGCAGATCCTCGCCGGCCTCGATTGGGCGGTGCGCAAGGGTGCCCGGGTCATCAACATGAGCTTTGCCGGCCCCTACGACCCGATGCTGCAGCTCGCGATGAAGAACGCGCACGCCAAAGGTGTCGTGCTGATCGCCGCTTCCGGCAATCTTGGTCCGAAGTCCGCACCGCTCTATCCAGCTGCCGATCCGCACGTGATCGCGGTGACGGCGATCGATGAGAACGACCGGCTGTTCGCCCAGGCGGTGCGCGGTCCGCATGTCGCGATCGCCGCTCCCGGCGTCGACGTCATGGTGCCGGCGCCGGAAGAGACCTATCAGCTCACCACCGGCACGTCGGTGGCGGCCGCGCATGTGAGCGGCGTTGCTGCGCTCCTGATCGAGCGCCATCCGACGGTCGACGCCGCAACCATCCTCGAGGTGCTCACCTCGACCGCCCGCAAGCTCAATCCCAGAGGACGTGACGATCAGTTCGGCTGGGGCCTGATCGATCCGGCATCCGCCATCGCGGAGCTCGATTCCAGGATGTCCGACAACCAGATCGCCAGTGCGTCAGCGCCGGCGAAGCAGGCGGCGGCACCCAAGCAGGTGGCAGCGCCACGGTCGCCGACCCAGAAGCAGCCCGTCCCAAGACTGACACCCGCGTCCGCGCAATAGGCCCCGCCCGGCAGCGCCACATGCCCGGCCCGCGGACCCGGCAGGCAGTGGGCCTGGACAGGTTGCGGGCCCGTGGCCACATACCGGCTCTTCGGACAGAAAGGCGCGCGTCATGTCGATCAGGCCAGTCAAGCGAATTTCAGAATCGACCCCGACCATCGAGGGGGCCGGCGTGAAGCTTCGTCGGGCGTTCGGCTTCGGCACGACCAGCGAGTTCGATCCCTTCCTGCTGCTCGACGATTTCCGCAACGACCGGCCCGACGACTACCGGGCAGGCTTTCCATGGCATCCGCACCGCGGCATCGAGACGATTACGTATGTGCTGGCCGGCACGGTGGAGCACGGCGACAGTCTCGGCAATGTAGGCAAGATGGGGGCCGGCGACGTCCAGTGGATGACGGCCGGCAGCGGCATCCTGCATCAGGAGATGCCGCAAGGCGATGCGCAGGGCCGCATGCACGGCTTTCAGCTCTGGGCCAACCTGCCCTCCTCGCTCAAGATGACGGCGCCGCGCTATCAGGACATTCCGTCAATCGAGATCCCCGACATGGTCGACGACGATGGCACGCGCGTGCGCGTGATCTGCGGGGAGCTTTGGGGCAAGCGCGGCCCAGTCGACGGCACCGCGGCGGAACCGCGCTATCTCGATATCTCGGTGCCGCCCGGCCGGCGCAAGACGCTGCCGGTCGAGCTTGGCCGGCACGCCTTTGCCTATGTGTTTGAGGGATCTGGCACCTTCGACGACGCCTCGAAGCCGTTCGGCGTGCTCACCGAGAAGGACACTGCGCAGGGCGAGACGCTCATCCGCGAGCGCACCGGCAACCGCTCGCTGGTGGTGTTCGATTCCGGCGACGAGGTCAGCGTGCAAGCCGGCGACGAGGGCCTCCGCTTCCTGCTGATCTCCGGCAAGCCGATCGAGGAGCCGGTCGCCTGGTATGGGCCGATCGTGATGAACACACAGGCCGAG
>DAIUEP010000305.1:0-4764 GCA_036845065.1 Xanthobacteraceae bacterium
CGCGGCAAGGCCGGCGGCGTCAAGGTGGTCAAGTCGATCGATGACGTGAAGAAGGAGGCGACGCGAATTCTGGGCTCGACGCTGATCACCCACCAGACCGGCCCGCAGGGCAAGCAGGTCAATCGCCTCTACATCGAGGAGGGCTCCGCGATCGCCAAGGAGCTCTATCTGTCGATGCTGGTCGATCGCGTGATGTCGCGGGTCGCGATCGTGGTCTCGACCGAAGGCGGCATGGACATCGAGAAGGTCGCGCACGACACGCCCGACAAGATCGTCACCATCACGGTCGATCCGGCGACCAACATCTGCCCGCACCATGTGTTGCGGGTCGCCAAGGCGCTCGGCCTCGATCGCGACCAGCAAAAGCAGATGAGCCCGCTGCTCACGGGCCTTTATAGAGCGTTCACCGAGAAGGACATGAGCCTGCTCGAAGTCAATCCGCTGGTGGTCACCAAGGACGGCAAGCTGATTTGCCTCGACGCCAAGATCGGCTTCGACGACAACGCGCTGTTTCGCCATCCCGAGATCGCGGCGTTGCGCGACGAGAGCGAGGAGGACGAAAAAGAGATCGAAGCCTCGAAGCACGACCTCAACTACGTGGCGCTCGACGGCACCATCGGCTGCATGGTCAACGGCGCCGGCCTCGCCATGGCGACAATGGACATCATCAAGCTCTACGGCGAATCGCCCGCGAACTTCCTGGACGTCGGCGGCAGCGCCAGCAAGGAGAAGGTCGCGGCCGCCTTCAAGATCATCACCTCGGATCCCAAGGTGAAGGGAATTCTGGTCAACATCTTCGGCGGCATCATGAAATGCGACGTGATCGCGTCAGGCGTGGTCGATGCGGTGCGTGAGGTGGGCTTGCGGGTGCCGCTGGTGGTGCGGCTCGAAGGCACCAACGTGGATCAGGGCAAGGACATCCTCGCCAAGTCCAACCTCAACGTGACCGCGGCCGACGATCTCGACGACGCCGCGCAGAAGATCGTCAAGGCGGTGAAAGGGTGATCTACGCACTGCTCATGTATGCAAGCATGGCGTTTGGCCTAGCGGTCCTGCTAAGCACGTTGCTGTGGGGCGTGGAGATCGTCCTGAGGCGGCAAATCGGTGTCTTCCTGAGCTGCGCGACCATTGTCTTGGTTGCTGCGTTCGTTGCCTACGCCATCTACGCCGAGCTGAAGCTCTGCAAATTTGTTGAAGAACCGCCGTTCCCGCAATGTGAGTGGTCTGGGCCGGTGCTCTTGCTCCTGGTCTTCTCGGCGCTGAAGATCATACCCTTTCTGGTGATCTCAACGGTGATGCTAAAGCAGTGGTCAGACTCTCGAAGGAAGCGCCTAGCCTGAGGGCCCTATGTCCATCCTGATCGATAAGAACACCCGCGTCATCTGCCAGGGCTTCACCGGCAAGAATGGCACCTTCCATTCCGAGCAGGCGATCGCCTACGGCACCAAGATGGTGGGCGGCACCTCGCCCGGCAAAGGCGGCTCGAGCCATCTCGGGCTGCCGGTGTTCGACACCGTCGCGGAGGCGCGCGCGAAGACCGGGTGTGACGCGAGCGTGATCTACGTGCCGCCGGCAGGCGCCGCCGACGCCATCGCGGAGGCGATCGAGGCCGAGGTTCCGCTCATCATCTGCATTACCGAGGGCATCCCGGTCGCCGACATGGTGAAGGTGAAGCGCTCGCTGTGCGGATCGAAGTCGCGCCTGATCGGGCCCAACTGCCCGGGCGTGATGACGGCGGGCCAATGCAAGATCGGCATCATGCCGGCCTCGATCTTCAAGCCCGGCACGGTCGGCATCGTGTCGCGCTCGGGCACGCTGACCTACGAGGCGGTGTTCCAGACCACGCGCGAGGGGCTCGGCCAGACCACCGCGGTCGGCATCGGCGGCGACCCGGTGAAGGGCACCGAGTTCATCGAGGTCCTGGAGATGCTGCTGGCCGACAAGGCGACGGAATCGATCATCATGATCGGCGAGATCGGCGGCTCGGCCGAGGAAGACGCCGCCCAGTTCCTGAAAGACGAGGCCAAGCGCGGGCGCAGGAAGCCGATGGTGGGCTTTATCGCGGGGCGCACCGCGCCGCCCGGCCGCCGCATGGGGCACGCCGGCGCCATCATCGCGGGCGGCAAGGGTGACGCGGAGTCCAAGATCGTCGCGATGGAATCCGCCGGCATCAAGGTTTCGCCCTCGCCGGCGCGGCTCGGCAAGACGTTGGTCGAGGTGCTGCGCCGCTAGGGCACCCGTGGTCCTGCCTGCTGATTCGCGGCTCTGATTCGGGGCATTCGGGATCGAGGTAAGAAGGGCGGCGCGATGAGCGAGCGGTAGTCCGCTATCCACAGCATAAGGCTTTGTTCCAAAAGAAATATTCGATCTGTGCGGAGGTGTTGCAGTATGGTTACTAGAAAATAACACATCCAAGTGTAGTGCTGTACCTCCAAACGCCCAGGGCGAAGCGAGTTCGCCCGGATGCGGCGCCAATCCGGGAAGTTGGAGGGCTTATGAAGAATCTCATTCTTTCGACCACAGCAATCGTGGCGCTTGCATCTGGGACGGCCAGCGCCGCTGACATGGCGCTGAAGGGGCCGCGCGTGGCGGGGGCCCCGTTCACCTGCGCGGCCCAGCAGTTCGCGGGGGCGCACATCGGAATCCACGGCGGCGGTCTGTATCACGAGGCCAAACGGGGAGATACTGACGGCTTCTTGACCGACAATTCCGGATGGACTTTGAATCATTGGGGCGGTCACGCCGGCGGCGGGATTGGATACGACTGGGCCACCTGCAGCACGGTCTGGGGCATCGAGATCGACGGCAGCGGGGTCTTCGGAACACGTAATTTCCTGCCCGACGATCCGAACGGGGGCGGCAACATCGCCGATGGCATCACCACCCGTGTCGACGCAATGGCAACTGCGCGCATACGCACTGGCGTGGCGCTCGACAACCTCCTGCTCTACGTCACCGGCGGGGTTGCGGGGGCGCGCTTCCGTACCACGTGGTCGGATGGCGCCAATAGTGTGGATGTCCGAGATTGGCGTTGGGGCTGGACTGCCGGCTTCGGCACCGAATGGGTCTGGACGCAGAACCTCAGCCTGAAGAGCGAGGTGCTCTACGCGAACTTCACGGACCGCGACCACTCCGCCACGTTCACCGGTACCACATTCAACTTCCGACACAGCGACTCGCTGTGGGTCAGCCGCATTGGCCTGACCTACAGGTTCGGTGCTCGATAGGCGATCGCAGTTGCCGCTGCCGACCGGGTAGCTGCAAAATTCTAGGAAGCCCCGGGGCGAAGCCGCCGCGGGGCTTTCTTGCATTCGAACGGCCGGGCTACCTGTTGCCCCTGGCCGTCAAGAGTTGATTCCAATTTCATCTCTTGAGCTTGTTCTGGCTCCGACCCGGCACAAATAATGCTAGGTAAGGCGCGGTCGAGATTCGCCCCACAATGCGGCCGGCCCAGTAAACAATCGTAACCAATCAGGATTTGGACATGTCCCGCCAGGACGCCAACGCGGCTTTCGCTCTCACCTCGTTCCTGTACGGTGGCAATGCCGCCTATGTCGAAGACCTGCACGCGCGCTATCTGGCCGATCCGACATCGGTGGATGCGCAATGGCAGGCCTTCTTCCAGAGCCTCAAGGACGAGGGCCCGGATGCCGCGAAGGCTGCGCGCGGCCCGTCCTGGCGCAAACCGAACTGGCCGGTGGCGGCACGCAGCGAGCTCACGGCCGCGCTCGACGGCGACTGGCGCGAGGTCGAGAAGGTCGTGGGCGACAAGGTCAAGGCCCGGGCGCAGGCGGGCGGCGTCGAGCTGTCGGCCGCCGAGGTGCAGCAGGCGACGCGCGACTCGATCCATGCCCTGATGCTGATCCGCGCCTACCGCGCGCGTGGCCATTTCCATGCCAATCTCGATCCGCTCGGGCTTGAGCCGCCCAAGGACGAACAGGAACTCGACCCGCGCTCCTATGGCTTTGCCGATACCGACATGGATCGCCGGATCTTTCTCGACCGCGTGCTCGGGCTTGAATTCGCGACCCTGCGCCAGATCCTCGTCATCCTGCGGCGCACCTACTGCCAGACGCTGGGCGTCGAGTTCATGCACATTTCCGATCCCGCCCAGAAGGGCTGGATGCAGGAGCGCATCGAGGGGCCCGACAAGGAGATCACCTTCACCCGCGAGGGCAAGCGCGCCATCCTCAACAAGCTGGTCGAGGCCGAAGGCTTCGAGAAATTCTGCGATCTCAAGTTCACCGGCACCAAGCGGTTCGGGCTCGACGGCGGCGAATCGATGATCCCGGCGCTCGAGCAGATCATCAAGCGCGGCGGCGCGCTCGGCGTCAAAGAGATCGCGCTCGGCATGGCGCACCGCGGCCGGCTCAACGTGCTGGCCCAGGTGATGGGCAAGCCGCACCGCATCATCTTCCATGAGTTCAAGGGCGGCTCGGCGACCACCGACGAGGTTGAGGGCTCCGGCGACGTCAAATATCATCTCGGCGCTTCGTCAGACCGTGAGTTCGACGGCAACCGGGTGCATCTGTCGCTCACCGCCAATCCCTCCCACCTCGAGATCGTCAACCCGGTGGTGCTCGGCAAGGTCAGGGCCAAGCAGGATCAGCATGGCGCGACGCCCGAGCACCGCGAGATGGTGATGCCGCTCCTCATTTCGGGCGATGCGGCGTTCGCCGGGCAGGGTGTCATCGCCGAGTGCTTCGGCCTGTCGGGGTTGCGCGGCCACCGCACCGGCGGCTCGGTGCACTTCATCGTCAATAA
>DAIUEP010000306.1:0-2429 GCA_036845065.1 Xanthobacteraceae bacterium
CTGGTCGCCGGCGCCGTGATCGCGCTGCAGATCGGCATCATGCGCATTTTCTCGGTCGGCAGCTGGTCGCATTTCGGCTCGCTGGTGGTGAGCCTCGCCATGCTCGGCTTCGGGCTGACCAGCGCGATCATGTGCGTCACCACCTCATGGTTCGACCGGCACTGGCGCGGCGTCGCCGCGACCGCGCTCGTGCTGTTCGGGCCGCTGGCGGTGGCGGCCAATCTGTTGGCGCAACAGCTTCCCTTCAATGCCATCTTCCTGGTCTCCGACCCGATGCAGAAATGGCGGCTCGCCGCCAATTTCATGCTCTACATGCTGCCGTTCCTGGCCGGCGCGTTCTTCCTCGGCACTGTCTTTCTCAAGGCGCAGAAGATTTTCGGCCGGGTCTATTTCGCCGACCTGACCGGCGCCGGCCTGTGCGGCTTGGCCTTCCTGCTGGCGATGTATGTCGTCGTGCCCGACAATCTCATCGTGGTGCCGTTGCTGCTCTGGCTTGTCGGCAGCGCCTTCTGGCTGGTAGCGACCGGTCGACCGGGCCGCATCGCGGCGCTCGCGGCGCTCGCGGTCGTCACCATCGCGGCGCACTTTACGGTGCCCTCGATGCTCGGCGTCAGCAAGCTTGCGGTCTCCGACTACAAGGGCGTCGCCTACGCGCGCAAGTTCCCCGACAGCCAGCGCGTCTACGAGAACGCCTCGCCGTTCGGCTATCTCGAGGTCTATGCGAGCTCATACCTGCATTTCGCGCCGGGGCTTTCCGACAACGCCGCGTTCAACCTGCCGAAAATGCCGGCGAACGCCTATCTCGGCATGTACATCGACGGCGACGGCCCGATCGGCATCATCCGCGATCTGCCGCCTGAGGAGACTGTCTATTTCCGCTTTCTGCCGATGGTCTATCCGTACCTGGTCAAGGAGCGGCCCGACACGTTCGTGGTGCAGTTCGGCGGCGGCATCTCGACCTCGGTCGCGCTGCGCTCGGGCTCCAATTCGGTGACGGTGGCGGAAGGCAATCCGGCGGTGCTCAACGCGTTCCGCACCGACAAGGGACTGCGCGATTTCACCGGCGACATTCTCAACAATCCGAAGGTCCGCGTCATCGACTATGACGGCCGGCTCTACCTCGCCAATACCAGCAACCGCTACGACATCATCGATCTGAGCCTCGCCGATTCCGCCGGCCTGTCGAACCCCGGCGGCTTCGCGATCGTGGAGAAATTCTCCTATACGCGCGAGGCGATGCTCAGCTATATGCGCGCGCTCAAGGACGGCGGCATCCTCTCCGTGACGCTGTGGAACAAGGAGGAGCCGCCGAAATCGGTGCTCAAGCTCTACGCCACGATGGCGGCGGCCGCGCGCGAGCTCGATCCGGAACGTTTGGCGGACAGCTTTTTCGTCGCCTCGAGCTATCTCTCGACCGCAACCGTGCTGTTCAAGCGCGGCGGCTTCACGGCAGCCGAGATCGATAAGCTGCGCGCGCATACGCGCTCAATGTCGTTCGACGAGATCTACTACAAGGGCTTTGCCTACGACGACACCCAGACCGTGCGCGTGCTCGACGACTACCGCAAGCAGATTTTCTCCGACGGCGAGGAGCCGGAGCCGGCCGAGCCCCCCGTCGACGGCGCGCCGCCGGAAGGCGCTCCGCCGCCCGAGCCGACTTCGAATCTCGTGCCGGCCACCACGATGGGACAGCTAGCCTGGCACCGTCTCATCAACGGCGGCTGGGACGAGATCGCCAACGCCTATGTGTTCGACTCGCGCCTCCTCACCAACAACCGCCCCTATTTCGCGGCCTATGTGAAGCCCGGCGACCTGCATCGCGTCACCGACCGCCTGGAGCTCCTGCAGGACGAGTGGGGCTATCTGCTGATCTGGGCGACCCTCGCCATTGCGTGCCTGACCTCGCTGTCGCTGGTGATCCTGCCGGTGATCTTCGGCTGGCGCACGATCTTCAGCCACAACCCAGGCAAGTTCCGCACCATCATCTACTTCGCTTGCCTCGGCGCCGGCTACATCATGGTCGAGGTCGGGCTCATCTCCGAGTTCATCCTGGCGCTCAGCAATGCCACCGTCTCGGCCTCGATCCTGATCACCGGCATGCTGGTGTTCTCAGGCCTGGGCAGCTTCGTGTCGGAGCGCTTTCTCGACCGCGCACGCGGCGTTATGCCGATCGTGTTCGTCGCGATCGGCATGATCCTGATCGGCTACGGGCTCGTGCTCGATCGCGTGCTCGACTGGATCGGGACATTCCCCTATCTGGTGCGGCTCCTGCTCTGCTTCGTGCTGGTGTTCCCGCCCGCCTTCCTGATGGGCTTCCCGATGCCGACCGCGATGACCACGCTCGGCCGGCTCGGCAAGCATCACATGTTCCTGTGGGCCTGGGGCATCAACGGCTGCTTCTCGGTCATCGGTGCCGCGCTGGTCCCGAT
>DAIUEP010000306.1:2529-4685 GCA_036845065.1 Xanthobacteraceae bacterium
TTCGCGCAGGCTCCGATGCCGGCCGCCAAGACCCAGCTCGTGCCATTCGACGTCACGCCGTTTCCCTACAGCGGGCCGGTGCCGGACAAGAACATCACCTTCCTCGACGTGGTCAACGGCGAGCGGCGCGGCCACACCGCGCCGCGCGGCGGTGTCTACTGGGAGGACGTGACCTACAGCGACAAGCGCGTGCTGCTCTCGATCCCGCGCGGCTTCGACGTCCGCCGCCCGACGCTGATCGTGGTGTTCTTGCACGGCAATCTGGCGACGCTCACGCGCGACGTGCGCAACCGCCAGGAGATTCCGCGCCAAATCGAGCAGTCGGGCCTCAACGCGGTCCTGGTCGCGCCGCAATTCGCGGTCGACGCGCTCGATTCATCGAGCGGCCGGTTCTGGGAGCCGGGCGTATTCGCCAAGTTTCTCGACGAGGCAATCGAGAAGCTGACCAGGCTGCATGGCGATGCCCAGGCGCGCGCCGCGTTCGAACGGGCCCCGGTGGTGATCGCGGGCTATAGCGGCGGCTACAACCCAGCCGCCTTCGCGCTCGCGGTCGGCGGTGCCAATCAGCGCGTGCACGGCGTCATGCTGTTCGACGGCCTGTTCGCGGAGATCGACAAGTTCGCCGACTGGCTCGCCAAGCGCCCGCCGGCGTTCTTTTTCACCGCCTATGGCAAGACGGCCCGCACCGAGCACGCCGAGTTGCAGCGCCTGCTGACCGACCGCGGCGTCGGCTTTGTGACCGCGCTGCCGACGCGGCTCACGCCGGGCAGCGTGACCTTCCTGTCTGTCGGCGATGACGTGCGGCACAATGACTTCATGACCCGGGCCTGGGCCGCCGACCCGCTCAAGGCTGCGCTGGCGCGCATCCCCGATTTCGCACGCACCGGACCCGCGCCGGGCGGCACCTCCACGGGCAAGAAGCGGTAGCGGACCCCATTTCTTGTATCGCCGGATCAGCTTTTTTCTCCGAATTCCGGCTTCCACTTTGCGGGTTCATGCTCTAATCGAGCAGCGAACCTGGAGGATACCGCCTTGCCTTGGATGACCGCCAACGGAGTAAGCCTTCACTATCAGCTCGCCGGCGATCACGGCCCCGCGGTCGTGCTCCTGCACGAGATGGGCGGCACGCTGGACAGCTGGGACGCCGTGGCGCCGGGGCTCGCCGCGCAGTTCCGCGTGCTGCGCTACGACCAGCGCGGCGCCGGCCTGTCCGAGAAAGTGCGAGCGCAGTTCAGCAACGACGACGCGGTCGACGACCTCGAAGGCGTGCTCAAGAACCTCGACCTCAAGCCGCCCTACAACTTCGTGTGCGTGGCGGCCGCCAGCACCCAGGTGCTGCGCTTCCTCGAGCGCCATCCCGACCAGGTGGCCTCGATCGTGCTGTGCAATCCGGCGCCCGGCGTCGACCCGAGCCGTGCCGGCGCACTCAAGGAGCGCGCCGATCTCGCCGAGCGCGACGGCATTCGCGGCGTGATGGGCATCACGCTCGACAAGTCCTATCCGCCCGACCTCGGCGAGCGCGCAGCCTACGAGGCCTATCGCGGCCGCTACCTCGCCAACGATCCGGTCGGCTTCGGGCTCGCCCACCGCATGCTGGCGATGACCAACATGATCTACATGCTGCCGAAGATCAACGTGCCCACCATGGTGGTCGCCGGCAAGCACGACACTGTGCGGCCGCCGGCCGGCACCGAGGAGCTGGCCAAGAAGATTCCCGGCGCGCGCTTCGAGCTGATCGAGGAGGCCGGGCACTTCCTGCCGACGACCGGACCGAAGACGCTGCTGCGGCTGCTGCTCGATTTCTTCAAGAAGTAAAGCCATTCATTGAGGGGTGACATGCAAGTCAACGCCAACGGCATCAGCATCAACTACCAGATCGACGGCCGCGAGGGGGCGCCCTGGCTGATCTTCAGCAATTCGCTGATGACCAACCTGACGATGTGGGACGACCAGGTGGCGGGGCTCAAGGACAGCTTCCGCATCCTGCGCTACGACCAGCGCGGCCATGGCGACACGCAGGCGCCCGACGGCAAGTACACGTTCGACATGCTCACCGCCGACGTGGTCGCCCTGATGGACGCGCTTCCGATCAAGCGCGCGCATTTCTGTGGCCTTTCCATGGGCGGGATGACGGCGCTGTTCCTGGCGCAGCGCCA
>DAIUEP010000307.1:0-4669 GCA_036845065.1 Xanthobacteraceae bacterium
AGCCACGCCGCCCGGTCGGGCTCGATCCGCTGCGTCACCCGGAAGCGCACGCGCAGCGCCACGTTGAGCCAGCCCGCCAGCACGATCACCGCCAGGCAGGCCCAGATCGGCAGCTCGAAATCGAGCCCGAAATAGACGACCAGCACCGCGGTGGTCTGCCCGATCACCGCCACCCAGCGCAGCCGCACCAGCGTATCGAGGCGCACATTGCGCCCCGGCCGGCCGGCGTGTTCATGAAGCTCGATCGACATGCCGGGACACTACCTTCCGGCATGCTAAGCTCAACCGTGGTGGATTGTCCCGCGTCACGGAGACGGCGGCGCCCAAGCGGAGCCCAAGCGGCGCGGCAGGGCTTGCGCAAGGGGAGGCGCGGCGTCACATCTGGGGCCCATGACCACCGCCGAACCCGCCATTGCCGTCGAGGATCTGGTTAAGGTCTACAAGACCACGCGCGCGGTCGACGGCATCTCGTTTGCGCTCGCGCCCGGTTCCGTCACCGGGCTCCTGGGCGGCAACGGCGCCGGCAAGACCACCACCATTGCGATGATTCTGGGGCTCGTGATGCCCACCTCCGGCTCGGCACGCGTGCTCGGCGCCGAGATGCCGCGGCAGCGCTACCGGGTGCTGCACCGGATGAATTTCGAGAGCCCCTATGTCGACATGCCGCATCGGCTGACGGTGCGGCAGAACCTCGCCGTATTCGGGCGCCTCTATGCGGTTGCCGACCTTGCCGCGCGCATCGCGCAGCTCGCGAGCGAGCTCGATCTTGGCGAGTTCCTCGACCGCCCCACCGGCCGGCTCTCGGCCGGCCAGAAGACGCGGGTGGCGCTCGCCAAGGCGCTGATCAATACGCCCGACGTCCTGCTGCTCGACGAGCCGACCGCGTCGCTCGATCCCGATACCGCCGACTGGGTGCGTGCGCGGCTCGAGCGCTACCGGGCCGAACGCGGCGCGACGTTGCTCCTGGCCTCCCACAACATGGCCGAGGTCGAGCGGCTTTGCGAGCGCGTCATCATCATGAAGCGCGGCCGCATCGAGGATGACGACACCCCGGCGCGCCTGCTCGCCCGCTACGGCCGCGAGACGCTGGAGGAGGTGTTCCTCGACGTCGCGCGCGGACAGGGCGAAGCTGCGCGCGAGGCCGCGCAATGAGGGCACCATTCGCGACCGCGCTGACGCTCGCGCCGCATCGCGTCGGCGCCATGGTGCTGCGCTATCTGTATCTCCTGCGCTCGTCGTGGTCGCGGGTCTTGGAGCTGATCTACTGGCCGGCGGTGCAGCTCCTGGTCTGGGGCTTCCTGCAGTTCTACATCGCGCAGAATTCCGGTTTCTTCGCCCGCGCCGGCGGCGTCTTCATCGGCGCCGTGATGATGTGGGACATCCTGTTCCGCGGTCAGCTCGGCTTCTCGATTTCGTTTCTCGAAGAGATGTGGTCGCGCAACCTCGCTAACCTGATGATCAGTCCGCTGCGGCCGATCGAGTTCGTGTTCGCGCTGATGATCATGAGCGTCGTGCGGCTGGCGATCGGGATGGTGCCGGTCACGCTGATTGCGATCGCGTTCTTCGACTTCAACATCTATGGGCTGGGTCTCGCACTGGCAGCGTTCTTCATGAACCTGATCCTGACCAGTTGGTCGGTCGGCATCGTGGTGTCGGGCCTCGTGATGCGCAACGGCATGGGCGCTGAAAGCCTGGCCTGGACCATGATGTTCCTGATCATGCCGGTGATCTGCGTCTACTATCCCGTCAGCGTGCTGCCCGAGTGGCTGCAATGGGTGGCCTGGGCGCTGCCGCCGACCTATGTGTTCGAGGGCATGCGCGCGCTGATCCTCGAGCAGCAGTTTCGCGCCGACCTGATGCTCGCGTCGTTCGGGCTCAACGCGATCTACTTCGCACTTGCGGTTGCGGCGTTCCTGGCGTTGCTGCGCAGCGCGCGGCGCATCGGTTCCCTGCTCCAAAGCGGCGAGTAGCGGCCATTTTTGCCGAAGGGTACTGATTCACCACAAAAAATCACTACTTAAAGGGGTGCAAAGGAATTGCGTGTAGGTTGACTGGGTGATGAAAAAAGAACAGGATGCTGCACTGCACAATAACGGGCGGGGGGCCCGGTCGATGCCGATTGGTGAATTCGGCGGTGCCGCAGCCGCTGCGGGCGGTCACGGCCCGATGTACGCGGCGCCCGCTTATTGGCTTTATGAGCTGAGCCACGCCGCCCTCAATCCGGCCCGCGCCTTCGCGGATGCCGGGCGTCTTTTTTTCAAGAACCCGGCCAATCCGCTCGCCCATACGCCGTTTGGAAAAGCGACGTCGGCGGCGTTTGAGTTGTTCGAGCGCTCGACCAGGCGCTATGGCCAGCCGGGCTGGAGCGTCACCACGACCCAGGTCGGGGGCGAGCGTGTCCCGGTGCATATCTCATCGGTCTGGGAGCGGCCGTTCTGCCGTCTCCTGCACTTCAAGCGCGCGTTGGAGCGCCCGCCGCGCCGCCCGCAGCCGCGGCTTCTCATCGTAGCGCCGATGTCGGGCCACTATGCCACGCTGCTGCGCGGCACGGTCGAAGGCTTTCTGCCCAATCACGACGTCTATGTCACCGAATGGATCGACGCCCGCATGGTGCCGCTGACGCTCGGCACCTTCGATCTTGATGACTACATCGACTACGTGATCTCGATGCTGCACTTCCTGGGCGGCGACTGCCACGTGATCGCGGTGTGTCAGCCGTCGGTGCCGGTGCTCGCCGCGGTCGCACGCATGGAAGCCGACGGCGATCCCTATGTGCCGCATTCCATGGTGCTGATGGGCGGCCCGATCGATACGCGCGTCAACCCGACGGCCGTGAATGCGCTGGCCGAGCGGCGCGGTGTCGAGTGGTTCCGCCGCAACGTTATTACCAAGGTGCCGTTCCCCAATCCGGGCTTCATGCGCAACGTCTATCCGGGCTTCCTGCAGCTGCATGGCTTCGTAAGCATGAACTTCGACCGCCATCTGGAGGCGCACCGCAAGCTTTTCCAGCACCTGGTCGAAGGGGACGGCGATTCCGCGCAGAAGCATCGCGAGTTCTATGACGAATACCTCGCGGTCATGGATCTGTGCGCCAGGTTCTATCTGCAGACCGTCGAGACCGTGTTCATCCGTCACGCGCTGCCCAAGGGGCGGATGACGCATCGCGATATCCGCATCGACCCTGCTGCCGTCCGTCGCGTCGCGCTGATGACGGTCGAGGGTGAGCACGACGACATCTCCGGCGTCGGCCAGACCGAAGCCGCTCACACGCTTTGCGCCAACATTCCGCAAGCTCGCAAGGCGCACTGGCTGCAGCCGGAGGTCGGGCACTACGGCGTGTTCAACGGCTCGCGCTTTCGCGCCGAAATCGTGCCGCGCATCTCCGATTTCGTGCTTTCGATCAACTCTGCTGGCGCCAATCGCACCGGTACGCCCGCTGGCCCGCGCGCGACCTCGAATGGCGCGGCGCATCTGCCGGCGGCCGAATAGCCGTTAACCATTGTGTCAGAGGCCGGGAAGCCCCGTCACAGCGGGGTTTCTTGCTTGATTCGAGGTTTCGCGCCCAGCAAATGAGGTTTAATCCATTGAATTACCTCATGAAATTCAATGACTACGGGGGCACCCAAAGTGTGACCGGGCGGCGGGCACCGGACACCTTCAAAAAAGATGATGTGAAGATGGATTCATGTGTTGGTGGCCACAAGATATTGTGGTCGGCTCATAGGCATCACCCATGACCTTGGGGAAGCCCTAAATTTCATGGCGACCCGCGCTGCGGGGGATTGCGGCTATGGCACTATTTCGTCCCCGACATTTTCTGGATGGACCTTCGGCCATGTGGCGCGCGTTGCTCTATCGCCGTCCGAGCGAACCTTCGGCGATCGAGATCATTTTCGAGCGATCGATTTTCCTGGTGCAGCTCCGCCGGCACCGGCAGGCGCGCCGTTACACGCTGCGCATCGATGCGGTGACGCGGGCAGTGATCTTGACCATCCCGCCGCGCGGCAGCCTCAAGGAGGCGCGCGACTTCGCCCAGTCGCATGGCGGATGGATTGCGACCAGGCTCAAGCGGATGCCGGAGGCGGCGCCGTTCATGCATGGCATCGAGGTGCCGCTGCGCGGCGTGCCGCATCGCATCGTTCATCGGCGCGGCATGCGCGGCACGGTCTGGACCGAGACCGACGGCAACGGCAACCGGTTGCTGTGCGTTGCGGGAGACCCGCCGCATCTCGACCGCCGCATCGCCGATTTTCTCAAGCGCGAGGCGCGCCGCGAGCTCGAAAACGCCAGCCGTCGCCATGCCGCAAGCCTTGGCGTCGAGGTCAGCCGCATATCGGTGCGCGACCAGTCGAGCCGCTGGGGCTCCTGCTCGTCGGCGGGCGTGCTGTCGTTCTCATGGCGATTGATCCTGGCACCGCCGTTCGTGCTCGATTATCTGGCCGCGCACGAGGTCGCCCATCTGGTCGAGCTCAACCACTCGCCAAGGTTCTGGCGGCTGGTGCGCCGGCTGCATCCCGGCTACGAGCGCGCCAAGGGCTGGCTCGACTCACGCGGCACCGACCTGCATCGCTATGGGCTGCCGGCGCGGCGGCGCGAGCGCGCGATTCCCTGAGGCTTGCCTTTCGTGCGTCGCGCTCGACGTAGACCTCATTGGGTGAGCACGGACTCA
>DAIUEP010000308.1:0-4668 GCA_036845065.1 Xanthobacteraceae bacterium
GCAGCGAGCCCTCGCAGGCGGCGAGCGAGCGGTTGACCTCGTAGGCGAAGTCGACATGGCCGGGGGTGTCGATCAGGTTGAGGGTGTAGGTCTTGCCGTCGCGCGCATGGTAGGTCAGCCGGACGGTCTGCGCCTTGATGGTAATGCCGCGTTCCTGCTCGATATCCATGGAATCGAGCACCTGCTCGCGCCCGGCCATCTCCCGCTCGTCGAGCGCCCCGGTGAGCTGGATCAGCCGGTCGGCGAGCGTCGACTTGCCGTGGTCGATATGCGCGATGATCGCGAAGTTCCGGATGGTATCGATAGGGGTGACCGTCATGGGCGGCAGATAACACTCGACCGGGGGTGCGGCAAGCGTCACGGGTGTGTGGCGCCGCCATCGACCGTAAGGGCCTGACCGGTCAGGAAGGAGGCGGCGTCGGAGGCCAGGAACAGGGCGGTGCCAATGAGGTCCTGCGGCCCTTCCGGGCGCGGGATGCACTGCAGCGCGATGATTCGCTCCTTCTGCTCGGGCGTGACGGTTTTGCGCTCGATCTCGGTGAAGGTGGCGCCTGGCAGGATGGCGTTGACCGTGATGCCGTGGGGTCCGAGCTCGCGCGCCAGCGACCGCGTCATCCCGTCGAGCGCGGCTTTCGAGGCGATGTAATGCAGGTAGTTCGGCCGCCCGAGCGTCACCGCGCCGGACGCCATGTTGATGATCCGGCCGAAGCGCGCCCGCCGCATGGCCGCAACCACCGCGCGGGCGCACAGGAAGGCGCCGGTCACGTTCACCCGCAGCACCGCCTCCCACTCCTCAAGCGGGATCTGGTCGAACGGCCGCATCTCCAAGGTCGAGAAGATCGCGGCGTTGTTGATCAGGATGTCGATGCGGCCAAGCTCGTCGTCGACCGCCTTCGCCATTGCGGCCACCGACTCCGGATCGGCGACGTCGGTCGCGATCGCGCGCGCCTTTCCGCCCGAAGCGGTGATCTCGGCCGCGACCGCCTCGCCGCGCTCATGGTTGCGCTCGGCGATGATCGCGATGGCGCCCTCGGCCGCGAAGGCCTTGGCGAAGGCGCGTCCGATGCCCTGGCCGGCGCCGGTGATGATGGCCACGCGGCCGTTGAGCGATGCTGTCATGCTCATGCCCCGTCGACCAAGGCTTCAAGGGCAGGGCGCGCGTCGCACGGCTGCCACCAGGTGTTGACGCCGAGGTCGCGCGCGATCAGGCCGGCCGCGATATAGCCGGCGCCGCCCGAGATCGCGCCGCCCGGATGGCACGGCGAGCCCGCCATGTAGAGGTTCGGGATCGGCGTTCGATAGCCGAAATGGTTGTACATGACCTGCTCGGCGTTGAACGCGCCCATGAAGATGTCGCCGTCGCGCATGTTGATCAGCTCGCGCGTATAGTCGCGCGCGGTGTAAACGTAACTGCCGATGATGTTCCGCTTCGTCATGTTGGGGCAATAGCGCGCCCAGGTCTCGATGATCGCGTCCGCGAACTCTGCCCGGAAGCTGGCTTCGCTGCGTCCGCCGAGATCGGGATCGAGCGGCATCACGTGCCAGGCATAGGTGGTGTGCTTGCCGGGCGGCGCTTGCGTCGGGTCGATCAGGCTCAAGGGGCCCGCGCCGAACTGCACGATCTTCGGCACGCGGCCGGCCTGCACGTCCTGGTGCGCGGAGGCGAGTTCCGCCATCGTGTCGGCGCCGATGCTCCATTTGAGCGCGCGGTCGACGTTGGGATCGAAGCCTGCGGCCGCAAAGCGCGGGCTTTCGTTGAGCGCGAGGTGCAGGCCGAACAGCGTCCACGGAGTGTAGCGGAAGCCATCGAGCTTGCGGCAGAGGTCATCCGGAAGCTGGTCGCGGCCGATCATGGTCTCGAAGGTCTGGTGCACGTCGATGGTGCTCGCCACGAACTGGCGCGCGCGCACGCTGCGCCCATCGGCGAGCGCGATGCCGGTCGCGCGGCCGCCCTCGATCAGGATGCGCGCGACATGCGCCTGCGGCGCAAAGCTGCCGCCCGAGGCGATGAAGGTCTCCATCAGGCCGCGCGCCAGGTTGAACGAGCCGCCCTGGCAAAGCTGGTAGCCGGTCTGCAGGTCGAAGGCCCGGATGACCGAGCCCATCGGGCTCGTCTTCGACAGCGTGTCGGTCAGCCAGGTGCCGAACAGCGAGATCTTGAACAGCATAAGGAGGCGCACATGCTCGTTCTCGAACAGCTCCTCGACCAGGTCGAGCGGCTGCCGGCGCGTGGTCGCCAGAAAGTCGCGCCCCATCGCGGTGCGCGACAAAATCTCCTCGCGCTCGTGCTGCGGCAGCGGCTCGGAGAACCGCTCGGGCAGCAGAATGCGCGCCGTGATCGCCTCGGCGCGGCGGTTCCAGTCGCGGAAGGTCGCGGCGTCGCGGGCCGAGAAGCGCGCGATGTTGGCGACCGTCTCCTCGAGGTCGCGTCCGAGCACCAGCGCCGTGCCGTCGCGGTGCGCCTGGCCGAACTCGTAGCGCGGCGTGATGTAGGTGACCTTGTCGTCTAGCCCTAAGTCCTTGAACCAGGGCGTCTCGCTGATGTGAAAATGATTGATCGAATGCAGATTGTGATAGAAGCCGGGCTCGGTGACCTCGTGGGTCGCCAGCCCGCCGCCATAGGTGAGCCGGCGATCAATGACAAGAATATTAAGGCCGGCTTTGGCGAGATAGCTGCCGAGGATCAGGCCGTGATGGCCGGCGCCGATGATGATGCCGTCATAGTGTCGCTCAAGCGGCTTCGGCACACACTCACTCCAAGCATTACTCGAGGAACTGCCGCGCCCGGGCCGCAAGCTCCTTGGGCGTGCCGGTGACCCGCGCCGCGACCTGCTCCAGCGCCTCACCGGTGACCGGCGTCACGTCGAAATTGAGCCCTGTCGCTTCGGCCTGGAAATCCTTGTCCTGCATCGTGGCGAGGAAGGCGTCCCGCAGCGCCTTGACGCGATCCTCGGGCGTGTCGGGCGTGATTGCGAACGGGCGCCCGAACTGGGTGCCAGAGGTGACAAGCTCGATGATGCGCCGCTCGTCGGCGTTGCGCGCCATATCCTCGAGCGATGGCGCGTCGAGGTCGGGCGCGCGCGGTCCCGCCTGCGCGATGATCGCGATCTTGCCGTCCTTGAGCCAGGCCGCCTTGGTGGCCTTCCAGCTCGACCATGAATTGTTGCGGGCCTCGACCTCGCCGCGCTCCATCGCAAGGTTGATCTGGTTGCCGCCGTCATAGCCCGAGACGATCTTGAAGCGCGTGCCGATCAGCTCGTTCATCAGCGACGGAAAGCCATAGGTGACGGCCCCGCGTGCGGTGCTGCCGGCGATGATCTGCTTGGTCTTCGCTTCCGCGACCGTCTTGATGCCGGTCGTGTGCCACACCGCCATAGTCTCGACCACCGGCGCGATCGAGCCGAGCCAGCGAAAGCGCGTGGCATCGAACTGGATGCCGGGCAGACCGACGGCCTGCGCGGCGATCATGGTGTTCTGCACGATCCCGATATGGGTGCCGTCGCGCGGCGCCTGTGTGAACAGGAAATTCGCCATCTTGAGGCCGCTGGCGCCGCTCATGTTCTGCACGATCACGGCCGGCTGGCCCGGGATGTGACGGACCATGTGGCGGGCGAGCAGGCGTGCGAGCACGTCGTACTCGCCGCCGGCGCCGACGCCGACCAGAAGCGTGATGGTTTTGCCGCGATAGAAGTCGGCAACCGCCTGCGCGTGTGCGGCGGATGAGGCCGCCAGGGCGCTTGCGAGAACGAGGCCGAATGCCGGCGCCGGATGCCTCATGGGTGCTTACTCCACCTTGAGGTCGAGGCTCTTCACCAGCGGGCCCCACTTCTTTTCCTCGCGGTCGATCTCGGCCGCATAGTCCTCAGGTGTGCCCGGCAGGACCTGGCCACCCTCGGCGGCGAGCCGCGTGCGCAATTCACTGTCTTCCAGCGCCGCGCGCAGCTCCTTGTTGAGCCGCTCGACGATCGGGCGCGGCGTACCGGCGGGCGCGGCGAGCCCGTAGGTAATGACGGCCGAGAACCCCGGCACGCCCGATTCGGCGATCGTCGGCACGTCGGGGATGAGCGCCGACCGCGTCGGGCTCGCCACCGCAAGCGCGTTGAGCTTGCCGGATTGGATCTGCCCGATCACCGGCAGGATGGAGAGGAACATCATCGAGACATGGCCGCCCAGAAGGTCGGCGATCGCGTTGCCGTTGCCGCGGTAGGGAATGTTGGTGAGCTTGATGCCGGCGCTCTGCGCGAACATCTCGGTCGAGATGTGGCCGACCGTGCCGGGCACGAACGCATAGTTGATCTTGCCCGGATTGGCCTTGCTGTACGTGATGAGATCGGCGGTCGAGCGCACCGGCAGCGACGGATGCGTCACCAGCACGCTGAGCAGCGTGCCGATGGTGCCGATCGGCGCGAAATCCTTGCGCGGATCGTAACCGGCATTGGGATAGAGCGATGGGTTGATCGCAAGCGTGCCCGTGTAGGTCAGGAGAATGGTGTAGCCGTCAGCCGGGCCCTTGGCGATCGCGCGGGTGGCGACCGTGCCGCCGGCGCCGCCGCGATTTTCGACAACGACCTGCTGGCCGAGTGTCTTGCTCATGCGCTCGGCGACGAGCCGCGCCAGCGCATCGTTGCCGCCGCCGGCCGGGAACGGCACCACCAGCGTGATCGGACG
>DAIUEP010000309.1:0-4660 GCA_036845065.1 Xanthobacteraceae bacterium
GGCCCAGTCCTTTTTGGGGGGCCAGTGCGTTGACACCCGCGCGCACGAAGTGCTCTGCGTAGTCATGGCCTGCGTCCACGCCCCTCTTTCATCGATACCACTCCGCGCATGAGCAGCAGCGACGAGGTATCTTGGCGCATCCAGGGCGCTGTCTACGGCCTCGGGCTGTTCAACACCTCGATATTTCAGATTGGATCGGTGGTGGTGCCGCTCTACGCGGCGACCATGAACCCGTCGCCGCTGATGTTCGGGCTGGTGTTCAGCTCGGCCCAGCTCCTGCCGCTGTTCCTCTCGATTCACGCCGGCGCGCTGATGGACCGGCTGGGTGCCCGCCGGGTGATGCTCGTCTGCACGGCGCTCGGCGCCATCGTGCCGCTCCTCTATCCGATGGCGCCGTGGATCTGGGCGCTGGTCGCGCTGCAGCTTCTGTTCGGCATGTCGGAATCCATGGGCTGGCTGGGAACGCAGACCATGATCGGCCAGTACATGCACGGCAAGACGCACTATGCGGGCCGGCTGAGCTTCATCATCCGGATCGGGCAACTCGGCGCTGCGCCGCTCGCGGGCCTGACCTGGGACCTGGGCGGCCCGTGGGGCGCTTTCACGTTCATGTCGCTGTGGGCCTTCGGCGCGGTGGCCTGTGCGCTGTTCCTGCCGGCAGCCGCCGACGCATCGGCTGCACCGGACGCCCGGCCGACGCTGCGCGCGTTGTTGCCGAGCCTCTCCGACTACATCACCGCCTTCCGGCTGCTGCGGCTGCCTGCGGTCGTGCTGATCGTGCTGCTTGGCGCCCTGATGCACGTGGGCAATGCGGTGCAGGGCTCGTTCTATGTCGCCTGGCTGAGCGACATGGGGCTGACCGGCACCGCCATCGGGCTTTTGAGTCCGGCCGCCGCCATCGCGGCGGCGCTGTTCTCGCTGGTGAGCGCGCCGCTGTCGCGCAGCTTCGGCGGCCTGTGGGTGGCGCTGGTCTCGCTTTGGTTGGGCGTGCTTCTGATATGCGCGACGCCGTTGTTCGGCACCTACCTCCTGCTCCAGATCGCGATGTTCCTGCGCTCGGGCGCCAACGGGCTCGCCCAGCCGCTGGTCATCACGCTGGTGCTGCGCGGGGCCGGGCGCGAGAACCAGGGCAAGGCGATCGGGCTGCGCGGCACCGCCAACCGCATCGCCTCGATCACCGCGCCGCTCGCGATGGGCGCGCTCGCCGAGGCGCTTGGGCTCGAGCG
The DNA here is from genome assembly GCA_036845065.1 of Xanthobacteraceae bacterium. Taxonomy (GTDB): domain Bacteria; phylum Pseudomonadota; class Alphaproteobacteria; order Rhizobiales; family Xanthobacteraceae; genus VAZQ01. Next base: position 1,227 of record DAIUEP010000309.1, read on the forward strand.
CGCCTTCTACGTCGTCGGCGCCGCCGTCAGCGTCGTGATGATGGCGATCGCGATCTATCTCTGGCGGCGGCCTGACGTGGCGCGGGCCGGAGAGGATTGACGGGGCGGCGATCCGCCCCGCCGTATGACCTCAGGGGCGCTTCTCGCCGCCCAGGAGCGAGGCGGGGAACTGCGCGGCGTAACGCCGCCGCTCCGATTCCGGCGGCCCGGGCGGCTCCGGCCGGGGCGTCGGGTCAGGCTCCACCGCCTTGCGATAGAGGTGCCAGGTCGCGTGTCCGAGCACCGGCATGATGACGGTGAGGCCCAGGAGGAATGGCAGCGAGCCGATGAGCAGGCTCACGGCAACGATCAGGCCCCACGCCGCCATCACCATCGGGTTCGCCCGCACCGCCCGATAGGAGGTCAGCACCGCCTCGACGGCGCCGACATCGCGATCGAGCAGCAGCGGGAATGATACCACGCTGATGGTGAGCACGACGAGCGCGAACAGAAAGCCGGCCGTGTTGCCCAGGATGATCACGCGCCAGCCTTCCGGCGTACGCAGGATCTGATGGACGAACTCATCGATCGAGGCTATCGGCGCCGAGCCGATATTGGCCACGTAGATCCAGTGTGCGACGGCGAGCCACACGACAAAGATCACCATCAGCAGGAGCCCGAGCGCCGCGATCGCGCCGAACGAGGGCAGGTGGATGATCTCGAAGCTGCGGCCCAGGTCGGTGGGGAGGCCGCGCTCGCGCCGCCGGCTGAGATCATAAAGTCCGATCGCCGCGAGCGGCCCGAGCAGCGCGAAGCCCGCCACCAGTGGATAGGCGAGCGGTATCAGTCCATAGCCAAACGTGACGGCGCCCAGCACCATCCCGACCACGGGATAGATCAGGCACAGAAACAGCGCATGGCTCGGCATCGCCATGAAATCCGCAATGCCTTTGCGCAGCGCGTCCATGAGGTCCGCGAAGGTGATGTGTCGGACCACCGGCGGGGTGTCGATCGCCTGGCCGACAAGAATGTGAAAGTGCGCCATGGTGCTTCCTCCCAAGCTGTTGTTGGCTGGAAGCGGTGGGTCGCCGGGCTTAACGCAATAGCGAAATTGCAAGGATCGGGACCGCCGATCACTTCTGCCCGTGATCTGCCGCGACTTGCTATGCCGAAGCTATGAGTAAACTGCGGCGAAATTGCTGCGGCCGGGAGGGGGGCGGCAAGTCGGCCAGGGCCGACTCTCGCCCCTGCCTCCGCCCCGCTCAGTCCGCCGGCGTCACCGTGTAGTCGTCGAAATACACATAGCTGTCGGCCTTCGACCACAGGCCGACGCGGCCGGCGACCGGCGTCGGCAGCACGTGCTCGAGAAAGCGCTCGCCGTTGATGTAGCCTTCGAGCTTGGTTCCGGCGATGCGCAGCTTGAGATCATGCCAGGTGCGCGTCGGGGTCGGCGTGTTGCGAATCCATTTGACCGACGAGCGCTTGCCCTTCTCGAACTTCCAGAGCACGAGATTGTTCTCGAGCGGATTGGCGCGCATGGCGAGATAGTCGCCGTTCGCTTGGAGATTGAACAGAATGCCGGCGCCCTGGTCGATGCGGCCGGAGATGCCCTTGAAGCGCAGCGAGATTTCGCCATTGCGGAAATCCGCCACGTCCTTGGCGACGGTGTAGGGAAAATAGGCGAACGCCTGCACGCGATCGAGGAACTCGGCGTAGCGCTCGCCATAGAGCGTGCGTGCCTTGTCGGCAATGCCGGCGGCGGCCTGGCCTTCCTTCCATTGGCGTCCGTCCACGGCCAGGACCTTGTTGTCGCCCTCGGCTTCAACCCGCCAGACGCCGACGACGTTCACGAACGAGCCCGCGTCGGCGCCGACCGTCTCCTTCGAGAAGTCGAGCTTCAGCGGCTCAGCCGCGGCAGCGCACAGCGTGCAGGCCGCCAACGCGGCTCCGGCCAGCGACATGGTCTTTGTGGTCGTTATGGTCTTGGTCATGACTCAACCTCCTTCTGGGGCAGTTCGCGGGGGATGCGAGGGGCGCGGCAGCTCCACCACCACGCCAGGATGATCAGGAGCGGAAGCGCGCCGAAAAACCAAAGAAGCGTAGCCGTCGAGCTCGCCACCAGCGGGTAGCCCGGATAGTCCTCGCCAGGCGCTGGCGTCGGGACCGGCACGCCGGCCAAGCCATAGAGCAGCGGCAGGATCTCACGATGGCTGGTCGAGCGGCTTTTATCGAAGCGGCCGCCATAACTGTATTCGACTTCGCCGTAGGAGTCTTCGCCGGTGCGGCCGAGGATGCTGTGGCTTGCGGCCACGAGCTTCATGGTTACATTTGGAAGTACCCGCTCGAGCTTCGCGAGCACGTTGCGGCGCAGATCGACGTAGCGCGGGTCCTCCGCCGCCAGGTGGACGGTGATGACGAGCGGCTCGCGCATTGCGGCGAGCGCGCGCTGGTCGGCGGCGGGAAACGAGTTGCGCCGGTCCTGCGTGACGTCGATCGTTGTCCTTGCCTGCGCGGCCACGAGCAGCAGCGCGGCGGCTGCGGCGACGCACAGAAGCGATCGCATCAGCTTGACGCGCACCGGCACGCCGGGATGCAGCCACAGCGCGGCGAGCGTCGCGAGGCCCACGACCGCAGTCAGGGTGCCCAGAACGAGGCCCACCGAGAACAGTCCCTGTTCGAACGGCCGCAGCGTCTGCGTCAGCGACAGGCGGGACACCCACTCGGCAAGCCCGGGCTGCCCGGCCAATGCAAAGTCCAGAATCCATGAGCCGATGGTGACCGCGAGCGTCATGATCGCGGCCGTCGCCGCGCTCTCCGCGATCGCGGCGGCAAAGAGCGCGACCGCGCCGACCAGGAGCCCGTAGAGCAGGTGGCCGAGCAGCAGATTGAGCGTCTCAGGCCCGTGCAGGTGTCCGCCCAGTGCAAGCCAGAGCACGAGGGCGCAGCCCGCCGGAATGAGCGCGATCAACCAGGCGGCTGTGACGGCCACCGCCTTGGCGGCGATCAGCGTCGGCATCCGATAGGGCAGTTGCACCAGCAGGCGCAGCGTGCCGGTCTCCTTCTCGCGGCCCAGAGCCCTGATGGCGACGAACGGAAACAGCAGCGTGACCGTGACATAGAATGCGCCGAAAGTGGGGACGAGCACGCCGTCGAGCGGCGACAGCCCGCTCGCGAGCGCGGCGGCGTCGCCGACGGAGGCACTGGCTTCACCATAGAGCGAGACCGCCTGAAAGAAGCTGAAGCCGACGATCGGGCACAGGATCAACAGCATCGTCCAGAGCGCGCGGCCGCTCAAGACGCCCGCGAGCTCCTTGATGAGCAGGGGACGAAGCGGCGTGCGGCGAGCCGCGATGACGTCAGGTGAGCGCAAGGAATACGTCCTCCAGAGCCGCCGACTGACGTCCGGTTTGGGCGCGCAGCTCATCGAGCGTTCCGACACCCCGCACCGTGCCGCC
>DAIUEP010000310.1:0-2085 GCA_036845065.1 Xanthobacteraceae bacterium
TGGGCGGCTTGCTCCATGGCACGATGAGCCTGGCGCAGGCGCCAACTCCGCCCGTCGCCCAGCCCCCCACCCCGCGCGCCCCTGATGGCAAGCCTGATCTCACCGGGATCTGGATCCCCGCCGTTCGCGGCGGCGGTGCCTCACGCTACAACGAGCAGGGCGGCGAGACCGTGTTTGCGGGCCGCGACAACAGCTTCGAGAACTTCGAGAACGACAATGCACTGCGCCGTCTGAGCGATCGCAACAAGCCGCTCTACAAGCCGGAATTCTGGAGCAAGGTGCGCGAGAACGACGCCAACGGCAACGAGCTCGATCCCGAGTTCAAGTGCCGGCCCTATGGCGTGCCCCGCATGGGCGCGCCCTCGCAGATCGTGCAGACCAAGGACCAGGTCGTGCTGCTCTATGCCGGCGGCTTTGCCGGGCAGAACACCTTCCGGGTGGTGCCGACCGACGGCCGAGCGCACAACCAGGCCCGCGTCACCCAGGAGACCTGGAAGGGCGATCCGGTCGGCCGCTGGGAAGGCGACACGCTGGTGATCGAGACGATTGGCTTTACGGACGAGAGCTGGCTGCACAAATCGGGTTACTTCCACGGCTTCAAGCTCAAGGTCGTCGAGCGCTTCACGCGCGAGGGCAACACACTGCGCTGGGTCGCGACGGTCGACGACCCGGAGGTGCTGCTCGAGCCCTGGACGATGAACCCGATCACACGCGTCCTCGACGCGCGGCCCGAGGCGTTCGTGCCGGAGGACCTGCCGTGCGAGGAGCGCGACCTCCAGCACATGGTGTCGAAGGTGCGCAGCGGCTGAGCGCCCGGGTTGGCGCCTGTCCCGCTGCAATGAATCAAGGAGGATGTCCATGCGATTGAAGCGAGTTCTTGAACCAGCTCTTGCCGCCGCCGCTGTCGTCGGTCTCGCCTGTGCGGTCGTGCCGTCGCAGGCGCATCATGCCGTGCAGGCGCAGTTCGACGTCAACCAGACGGTCGAGAAGCAGGGCAAGCTGGTCAAGATCGATTGGATCAACCCGCACACCTACATGCACTTCGACGTCACCGAGGACGGCGAGGTCAAGCGCTACGCCGTCGAGTCGCTCGGCGTGACCGGGCTGCGCCGCGCCGGCATCGACAGCAAGAGCAGCTTCCAGGTCGGCGGGGCCTTCACCTTCGTGATCAATCCGAGCCGCAACGGCTCGCCGACCGGCCTCCTGGTCACGCTGGTTTTCCCGGATGGCCGCAGGTTCGACGTCCGCAACACCGACACCGGCCAGGCGGGAGCGCGGTAGCGTTCCGTCAGTGGCGTGGCGAAACAGCGTAGGAGTTGAGTGATGTGGTATCGGACGTGCGCGGCTGTGATCGCGGGACTGTTGGCCGCAATCTCCTTGGCGTCGGCGCAGGGGCCTGATCCGCGGGCGCGCGCGACGCTGACCGAGGCCGCCAATGCGCTCGGCATGGTGCGCGGCCTCGAGCGCTCGCTCATGATTGTCAACATGTTCGAATACATTGCCAATGGCACGATGGCCGATGCGTCGGGCGCGCTGAGCCAGGTGAACCGCATCACCGCCGCCTACGACTATGTGATCCCGGCCGCGCGCGTCGACATCGAGAAGGCGTCGCAGAGCGGGCCGCAGCGTACGATCGAGGTCGCATCAGGGGCACTGGCCTGGGACGAAGAGACCCCCGGCATCTATCTGCGCCCAGCCGGCACCTCGGCGGCGGAGCGGCTGAAGCTTATCTGGCTCCTGCCGCATGGCGTGATCCTCGCCGGCGCCAAGGCGCTCGACAAGGTCGCCGCGGCGGAGAAGGGCGGCCTGCGGGAGCTCACCGTGCCGCTGCCGGGCGGCGCCGAAGCCAAGGCTGTGCTCGATGCCGCGCACCTGATGACCCGCGTCGAGATCAGGATCGGCGCGCAAGTGTTCACGGGCGACTACTCCGACTACAAGGATTTCCAGGGCTATGGCGTGATGTTTCCGACCCGCATCGTGCAGAAGGTCAACGGCCGCACCATCGCCGACCTCACCGTCACCGAGGCGCTCGCCAACCCCTACATGATCTTCCCGCCGCCGAAGGAGCTGAAGCAGTCCCCGTGA
>DAIUEP010000310.1:2185-4634 GCA_036845065.1 Xanthobacteraceae bacterium
GTCAGCGGCGGCAGCGCGCTCATTCGGATCGTGGGCTCCTCAGGGGCGCCGGCCGTCACGGTCGACAGCAAGGATGTTTCGGGCGCGTTCAAGGCCGATGCAGAGGGCCGCTGGGTCGGCCTCATTGAGGGCCTCAAGGACGGCGACAACCGCCTCGTCGCCAAGGGTGACAGCCGCGAAGCCGCATTGACGCTGAAGAACCACGCCATCAACGCCACGCTGTTTGCCGGGCCGCAGCAGACGCCGTTTCTGTGCGAGAACGAAAGCCATGGCCTGGCCTCCGCGAAAGACGCGAGCTGCGCGGCGCCGAGCACGGTCAAATATTTCTATCGCAACAAGACGGGCGAATGGAAACCGTTCGATCCCAAGGCGGAGCGGCCGGCCGACATCGGCATGACCACGACCACCGAAGGCAAGGAGGTGCCGCTGATCGTCCGGCAGGAGAAGGGCATCATCAACCGCTCCGCCTATCTCATCAACATCCTGCACGATCCGGCCGCCGGCGCGCTGCCGACGCCGACCACGTCGTCGCCGGCCTCGGGCTGGAACCGCAAGCTGATCTACAGCTTCGGCCCCGGCGTGCAGGCGAACTACCACATGGGTCGCGGGCTCGGCATGATGACCGGCACCGACGGCAAGTTCTTCATGGAGGACCTGAGCGTCGGCTATCGCGACAGCTTCATCGCGCGCGGTTACGCGATCGTGGCCGGATCGCTCAACGTGATGGGCACCAACAGCGACGACGTGAAATCGGCCGAGACCGCATCCAAGATCAAGGAATACTTCATCAAGCAGTTCGGCCAGCCGCTGTTCACCATCGGGCATGGCGCCTCAGGCGGCTCGATGCAGCAGCAGATGATCGCCAACGCTTATCCGGGCCTGCTCGACGGTATCATGCCGGCGCGGCTGTTCGCCGACACCGTGACCTTCCTGCAGCCGCTCTACGACTGCGAGCTGTTGGCCAACACGTTCAAGACCGGCACCTGGACGCGCGCTCAGATGGACGCGGTGTCCGGCAAGTACTGGGGCTATTGCGTCAGCAACGGCGCCCGCTATCCGCATGCGCGCATCGATTATTGCGACGCCACCGTCAAGGACATGGTCGCGAACGAGGCGGAGTGGAAGCGCGTGCGCTGCACGTACCAGGACAATCTGGTCAACGTGTTCGGCACCGATCCCAAGACCGGCTTTGCCCGCAATCCGTTCGACAATGTCGGCGTGCAATACGGCCTCAAGGCGCTCAACGACGGCAAGATCACGTTCGATCAGTTCATCGACATCAACACGCGGATCGGCGGACACGACGTCGATGGCAAGATCGTGCCGCAGCGCACGGTCGGCGACCCCGAGGCGATCCGGCGCGCCTACGAGACGGGGCGCATGAACGCCTTCACGGGCGGTGTCGGGTCCATTCCGATCGTCGATATCCGCACCTATAACGACGGCGATCCGCTCGGGCGCGGCGATCCCAACGTCGACGTGCACGACCGCTATCACAGCTTCATCGTGCGCGCGCGGCTTCTCAAATACAACGGCAGCGCCGCCAATCACGTCATGCTGACCGCGGCCACCTTCGGGGCTCCGCAGCTCGACGCCCGCACCGAGCGCTCGCCGCTCAACCTCGTCTCGACCGAGGCGCTCACCCAGATGGACAAGTGGCTGAGCGCGATCGCGGCCGACGCCTCGAACAAGCCGAAGGCGCAGAAGGTCGCCGACAACAAGCCCGCCGATCTGGTCGATGCCTGCTTTCCGCAAAAGGCCGGCGCGTTGATCGGGGCGATCGAGAAGGTCACCGACCCGGCGCGCTGCAACGCGTTCTTTCCCTATGCGGCCGACGCGCGGCTCGTGGCAGGAGCGCCGGCGACCGATGACGTGCTGAAGTGCGTGCTTAAGCCGGTGGACCCCAAGGACTATACGGTCGCGCCCACCGCCGAGCAGCTTGCCCAGCTGCGCAAGGTGTTCCCCGACGGCGTGTGCGACTATGCCAAGCCCGGCGTCGGACAGACCACGAAAGTCGCCACCTGGGCGGTGTTCAAGGGCAACGGCGAGTTCGCAAGTCTCGATGCGCCGCGGTGAGAGGCAAGCGCGCAACGTAAAAGTCACGGCTGCAATTGTGGCTCTCCTCTTTGGGAGGCCTGTGCACATTGGTACGTGTCATCCCGGCCGAGCAAAGCGAGAGCCGGGATCCATTCTTGCTGAAGGACGTCTAAGGAAAGGTGGGTCCCGGCTCTCGCTTTGCTCGGCCGGGACGACAGCCGCTTCTGCAGAGTGCATTCGGTTGAACTCCGCACGATCGTTTACGCCGTCTCCCGCCGGCACTGCGCCAGGTAGAGCGCGCACCAGTAGATCGTGGCGAGACCGAACAGGCCGATGCCGATGATCGCGATCAGGTCCCGGCCGGCCGGATCGAAGATCGGGCGCGCCGCCGACAGCGCCAGCATGACGAACG
>DAIUEP010000311.1:0-4629 GCA_036845065.1 Xanthobacteraceae bacterium
CGCTGCAGGAAAGCATGGGGCCGATCATCGACCGCACCAAGGAGAACCTGGTCTCGACCGACAACGGCATCATCATGGCGCGCCATCGCCTCCTGCGTGCCGCCAAGGCGCTGGCCGAGCAGGGCGTCACCCCGCCCGGCGTCGATCTCGTGCACCAGCGCGTGCGTTCGGCCTCGGTCATCCTGCCGCCGGAGCCGCCGTTCAAGGACGCCGCGCGCGAGGCGCTGATCGTGCGTCCGGGCGTCGCGCCCGCATCGGTGTAGTGAGCATCGATGTAGTCACCAGGGCCTTGCGGCGCGCGTAAGCGCGCGCCGCAATCAGCGCTGGATGGACCGCAGATAGGCGATGAAGGCGCGCGCGTCTTCACGCCCGAAGCGGAAGGTCGGCATGTCGGGGTGGCCGGACGTGACACCCTCGCGCAGGCGCTGGAAGAAGCTGTCGAGGTCGACGCGGCGATCGATCGCGCGGAATGCCGGGGCTTGAGCATGCGGGCTGGCGTCGGTCGTGCCGACGGCGTGGCACTCGGCGCACAGGGTCATGGCCAGGAGCTTGCCTTGCTCGATCAGCCTATCCGGCTCTTGTGCGAAACTTGCCTCCGCATGGCAGGTCCACAGCATCGCGGCGGTCAGGAGCCGGCGCATGGCTTGACCATTTCTTTGTCCGGGTCGATTCGCATCCTTCCATTCGTCCCCGCGGAAGCGGGAACCCAGGGCCACTTGCACCGATTTCTCAGTCTGTCGCACGGGGTCCCCGCTTCCGCGGGGACGAACGGTTGAGATGCAGCGATTCAACTTCATCGAAACACGCTAGTTCGCCTGCCGCAGGCTGAGGATGTAGGCGACGATGCTGCTGAGCTGATTGGCGTCGAGCATCACATTGGGCATCGACCGGTGCGGGCTCTGGAGCGCCGCCGACAGTGCAATACCGGTCATGCCGGGGACATTGGCGATCGTCTCGAACGTCGGAGAGGCGGGATTGGGCGACCGCGGCTGCCCACGCTCGACGGCATGACATTCCGAGCAGAGCTGACGCGCCAGAATCAATCCCGCATTGGCGGTGTCTTGCGCGAAGGCCTGCCCTCCCGCACATGCGGTTGCGACAACGGCGATCGATCCGATCAGGCGCGCGATATGTCTCGCGAGGTGTCTCATGGCTGATGCTCTCCTATATGGCATTCTTTTCACGGGGAATGGGCAGCGCCTTGAGCTAGGTCAAACTCCGGTTGTCCGCCTTGACCGCGCTGCCTCCTCAGGACTTGCCGGGCGGTGAGCCGAAAGGCTGCTCCAGTGTCTCGGCGTCTTCAATCTCCTCGGTCACGATATCGCCGCGGGGGGAGACGATGTCGCGGCCGATCCGACTGCGCACCACTTCACGGATGCGCTCCGCGATGCGCGGCTGGCGCTCCATCAAGGCATGCAGATCGTGGGCGTCGAGCACCAGGAGGCTCGTGCGCGTGGTCGCGGCGACGGTGGCGGAGCGCCGCGCTCGCCGCAGCGCCGCGACCTCCCCGAAAAAATGCCCGGGACCGAGCCGAATGTGCCGCTCCTTGAGCTCGATCTCGACCTCGCCGGCAGCGACAAAGTACATCGAGTGTGCCGGCTCGCCTCGGCGCGCGATGATGGCGCCTGGCTCGACCTGCTGGGCGCGCAACAAGCGCATGATGTCGGCGATTTCGCTCGCTCGCAGCTCCGCGAACAGCGGGACGCGCGCGACCATGCTCCAGGTGACGACGAAGTCGCGGCGATGAATCTCGTCGGCGAAGGCGGTCGAGACGATGCCGATCGGTAGGGCGACCATGATCAGGCCCAGGAAGATCGTCAAGGACGCGACCACGCGTCCCAGAATCGTGACCGGAACCACGTCGCCGTATCCGATCGTACCGAGCGTGACGATCGCCCACCACATTGCGTCTGGAATGGTCCCGAATTTCTCGGGCTGCACGTCGCGCTCCAGCACATGCATGATACTGGCGGCGAACAGCGTGGCGCCGAGCAGGATGACGAAACACCCGACCAGGGCGCGCCGCTCGCGGTAGAGGGCGTCCAGCAGCGAGCGCATGGCGGGCGAATAGCGGGCGAGCTTGAGGAAGCGGACGATGCGAAACACCAGGATCATGCGCAGGTCGGCCGGGACAGCCAGCGTCAGCCAGAACGGCAGCACCGCCAAGAGATCGATCACGCCGAGCGGGCTCGACATGAACTGCCAGCGCGCCTGGCGTGCGCTCAGATGGCGATGCGGATCATGCTCCCGCGCCACCCAGACCCGCAATCCGTATTCGACCGTGAAGACGATCAGCGATAGAAGCTCGATCGCCGTGAAGAGCGCCGCATAGCGTGCTTCCAGCGCGGGAACCGATTCGAGTGTCATGGCGGCGAGGTTGACGACGATCAGCAAGGCGATCAGCCGGCCCACGATCGCGCCCGTTCGGTCTCCGACCGAGCCATGCTCCAGGATGTCGTACAGGCGATGCCGCAGCTCCGCCGCCCAGACGTCTCGCGTCATGTGTAGGTCCGTATCTGCCCGCCGTACGCGTCCACCCTAAGCTGATTTGCCGGCGCACGGAAACGGGCTTTGATGCACATCAAGGCGATGCCGGCGTGCGCGGCTGAAATGCCTTAAGAAATCGGGAGTAAGCGAGCGTGGATTCTGCCGTCACCGGGACCCTTGTCGTGCCGCTGGCGGCCGACCGGCTTTATCGCCCAACCGACCTTTCGGAGTTGCGATTCGCAACCACCGCCGAGTTGCAGCCGATCGACGGGCTCGTCGGCCAGGCCCGCGCGCTGGAAGCGATCCGATTCGGCACCCAGGTCGAAAAGGATGGCTTCAATCTGTTTGTGATCGGCCCCAACGGCGCGCGTATGCAGGAGGCGGTCAGGGCCGTCTTGGCCGATGAAGCGCGGGCCGGGCCGAGCCCCTCCGACTGGGTCTATGTCAACAATTTCACCGATCCGGACAAGCCGAGCGCGATCGAGCTGCCCGCCGGGCGCGCCCCGGAATTCCATGTCGCGATGCACAAGCTGATCGACGACCTTACGATCGCGCTGCCGGCCGTGTTTCAGAGCGAGGACTACCAGACGAGGCGCGGTGCGATCGACGAAGCGTTTCAGAAGCGGCAGGGCGAGGCGTTTTCCGCGTTGCGTGAGAAGGCGGCCGAAAAGGAGATTGTTGTCCTGCGCACGCCACTTGGCTTTGCGATGGCGCCGGCGCGCAACGGCCAGGTCGTCCCGCCCGAAGAGTTCAACGCCTGGCCCGAAGCCAAGCGCAAGGAGATGCAAGCGACCATCGAGGTTCTGGAGAAAGACCTCGAGCGCATCATCCACCAGGTTCCGCAGTGGGAAAAGCAGCGCCGCGACGATGTGCGCCAGCTCAGTCGGGAGACCGCAAAATACGCAGTTGACCAGTTGATCGACGACACCAAGGACGCATTCAGCGATATCCCGAGAGTGATCCAGCATATCGAGACGATACAGGCGGACCTGGTCGAGAACGTCGCGATCTTCATCGCCAAGGGCGAGGAAGGCGAGAACGAGCCGGGCGAGTTGAAGCCGGGAAGCCCGTTCGATCGCTACGAGGTCAATGTTCTGGTGACGCAAGGGGGCCGCGATTCGGGCGCACCGATTGTCGAGGAGTTGCACCCGACGCTGGGCAACCTCATCGGCCGCATTGAGTACATCTCGATGCGTGGCGCCCTGGTGACCAACTTCCGTCTCATTAAAGCTGGCGCCATGCATCGCGCCAACGGCGGATACCTGATGCTCGATGCGCGCAGCCTGCTGGTCGAGCCGTTCAGCTGGACGGCGCTCAAGCGGACGCTGCGGCGTGGCGAGATCGTGATCGAGGACGTTGCGCGCTTCATCGGCCTGACCAGCACGGTGTCGCTCGAGCCCGACCCGATCCCGCTCAAGGTCAAGGTCGTGCTGTTCGGCGACCGGCTGCTCTATTTTTTGTTGACTGCGTTTGATCCTGAGTTGACCGAACTTTTCAAGGTGCTTGCCGATTTCGAGGACGACATTGCGCGCACGCCGGAGAGCGAGGCCATTCTCGCCCGGCTCATAGCCGCCGTCGCGCAGCGCAACGGGCTCAACGCGGCGGATCGTGAGGCCGTCGCTCTCGTGCTCGAACACGCAGCGCGCCTCGCCGACCACGCCGGCAAGCTGTCGCTCGTGGTCGAGCAGTTGCGGGAGGTCCTGATCGAGGCCGATTTTCGTGCCCGCGAAGCCAAGCGCGACGTCGTCACGCGCGCCGACGTGGAGGATACGCTGTCCGCCCGCATCCGGCGCGCGGCGCGGCTGCGGGACCGGGCGCAGGAATCGATCCTCGAAAAGGTGGCTCTGATCGACACCGCGGGCGCCCAGGTCGGGCAGATCAACGGCCTGAGCGTCCTCCAGCTGGGCGGCTTCGCGTTCGGGCGGCCGACCCGCATCACCTGCCAGGTGCGGCCCGGCGCCGGAAAGGTCGTCGATATCGAGCGCGAGGTCGAGCTCGGCGGCCCGATCCATTCCAAGGGCGTGCTGATCCTGTCGGGCTTCCTGGCCGGCCGCTACGCGCTCGACACGCCGATGTCGCTGTTCGCGAGCCTCGTGTTCGAGCAGTCCTATGGCGGCGTCGAAGGCGACAGCGCCTCCTCGG
>DAIUEP010000312.1:0-4585 GCA_036845065.1 Xanthobacteraceae bacterium
CGCGGTTGTGCAGCCCGACCGTGTTGGGATTGGGTCTCAACAGAACCGTCACATCAAACACCCGGCCATAGCTGCCGACAAAGCTCTCACCCGCCGGGGCGTTGTCGAGCCAGCCGAAGGAGAGGCCAGGCCCGCTTGCGCGCGGCACATTGCGCTCCTGCATGAAAGCCTCGAACACCCGCCGCGCCTGCGCGGCTTCCTCCAGGCTGTCCTGCCGGTAGGTTTCCAGCGGTATGCTGCCAGCCGGATCGATGGCGATGAACTCGCTGATGGCGAATCGCAGCGGAAAGCCCTCGATGTAGCTTCCGCGCAGCCGCGCCAGCAGCAACGCGGTCTCCAGCGCCGACGTCATGCCGTCGATGCTTTCCATCGGAACCAGTATCGATTTCATCCGGTGGCCCCCGGTTTGGCGGTTCGATGACGGAGATTGCTCTATTTAGATTTCGGCGCCAACCCAAGCGGCGTTGACTCTCGATGATTTGTTCAGATTTTCGGCAGCGGGTGCGAGCGCTGGCCGGCGCTTGAACTCCCGCAGCCGCTCATCCAAGATTGGGTGTGTGCGATAGCATCGGCGCGGCACAACCGCGCCGCGTGGGGGGAAACAATCATGCTCGCGGCGGTCCGTCTCATGGCGCTGGTCGTGCTGTGCGCCGCGCTCGGGCACGAGGCTTGCAGTGTGTCTTGGGCGCAGGGCGATGCCGATGTCTTCCGCAACAAGACCATCAAGCTCATGATCACGTTCGAGCCGGGCGGCTCCTATGACCTCTATGCCCGGCTCGCCGCCACGTATTTGTCGAAGCATCTCCCCGGCCAGCCGGCGATGACGGTGCAGTATCATCCGGGCGCCGGCGGCCTCGTCGGCATTTTGCACTTCGCCGAGAAGGCCGCGCAGGATGGCAGCGAGATCGCCATTCTCCCGCGCGACGTCGCGATCAATCAGCGGTTGCGGCCGGAGACCGCCAAGTACGACGCGCGCCGCTTCAACTGGATCGGCACGCTCGCGACCTATCCGGGCGTAATGTTCATCGCGGCCCGCACCGGCGTGAAGACCGCGGAGGATCTGCGCCGCATTCCGGTCGTGGCCGGGTCCTGGGGTCCGACCAGCGAGACCTTCATCACGCCGACGCTGCTCAACGCGCTCGCCGATACCAAGTTCAAGATCGTCAGCGGCTATCGCGGCGGGCCCGACGTCGACCTCGCGGTCGAGCGCGGCGAGGTCGACGGCCGCATGGCGTCATGGACGCTGATGAAGACCCAGCGCGCGCAGTGGCTGCGCGACAAGTTCATCGTGATCCCGTTCCAGGCCGGCATCACGTCGCATCCCGAGCTCACCGACGTGCCGCTGATCGGCACGCTGGCGAAGACCGAGGAGGGCCGGCGCATCTTCGAGTTCCAGAACTCGGATGCCGGCATCGGCTGGAGCGTGGTGGCGCCGCCGAACGTGCCGCCCGAGCGGGTCGCGCTCCTGCGCCGCGCCTTCGACGCGATGGCGGCCGATCCGGAGTTCCGGGCCGATGCGGACAAGCGCGGCCTCGACGTGACGCCGGCACGCGGCGAGGCGCTCACGGAGATCGTCAACCGCACCATCGCGACCCCGGCCGAGGCGCTGGTGACGCTGAAGAAGATCCTGAGTATCCAATAAGCTATAAGCGTCCCGACCGAACCCGCTGACAGATGGAGACTGACTTTGCTGATCGACTGGCACGTGCACATCCATGACATCAAGGACCAGCTCAACCCCTACTGGAAGGGCAAGTGCCCGATGACGCCGGAGAACGTGCTCGCCGCGCACGCGCTCGCCGGCCTCGACAAGACCGTGATCAGCAACGCGGTGCATTATCTGCGCTTCTGCAAGACCGCCAAGGAGACCGCCGCCGCGCTCGAGAGCTCGAACCGCTATCTCGCCAAGTGCCGCGACCAGAACCCCGACAAGTTCGTGTTGATGGCGACCTGCGTGCCGGGCGGCGGCGACGAGTGCCTCAAGGAGCTCGAGCGCTCGGTCAAGCAGGACGACGCGCGCGCGGTGATCATCAATTCCAGCCACCAAGGGCACTATCCGGACGAGGACGCGGCGCGGCCGTTCTTCAAGCTCGTCACCGATCTCGACATTCCGGTATTCGTGCATCCGGGCGATTGCACGACGCCCGCCATGGCCGACTATCGCCTTGCGTCGAGCATCGGCCGCCCAGCCGACAACTGCCTGTCGCTGGCGCGGCTGATCGTGCGCGGCATCTTCGAGCAGTTCCCGAAATTGAAGCTCGTCGGCAGCCACCTCGGCGGCGGCATCTGCGAGGTGATCGGGCGCATGGACTACGCCTACAACCTGCTCGACTTTTCGTTCTTCCTCGGCACCTACGAGCCGATGCTGATCAAGCACGCGCCGAGCCACTACCTCAAAATGATGTATTTCGATTCCGCCTCCTACACCCCGCTCGCGGCCGAGATGTGCCTGAAGACCATCGGCGAGGACCAGTTCCTGTTCGGCACCGATTCTCCGCCGATGATCCCGCTCAAGCTGCAGGGCCTGAAAATGATGGACCAGATCGGCATGACGCCCGTACAGCGGGAGAAGGTGATGGGCGGCAACGCCGCGCGGCTGTTGAAGCTGAATTAGGCGTCCAGCGCGATGCACAGCCCCGCAGTCTCAAAATGAGGCTGCGGGCCGATGCGCGGCGGAATTATTGGTGCTAATGTGCGTGCAAGGACCTGGGGTGCCCGGAGGGCTGCAAGCACAGGTCCGTCATTTCAACGCGAAACGGGAGGTAACCGCATGAAATACGCTCTATCGATCTCGGCCGCCTTGCTGCTGGCGCTATGCCAGTGGCAGCCGGCATCCGCCCAGCCGACCCAGCAACCGGCGCCCGTCCACAAGCTTGTGAGCGACGCCGTCCAGGCGCTCGGTGGCGCCGATGCGTTGCGCGGCCTCAAGGCCGTCGCCATCACGGGAGAGGCGAAGTACTGGGAGCCCGGCCAGTCGAAGGTTGCCGGCAAGGATCCCAAGCACGTCGAGGACGTGAAGTTCACGATGACTCGTGACCTTGCGGGCGGCCGTGCGCGCACGCAATGGGATCGCGATCACAAGTATCCCGACCCCGCGCTGATGATCAAATACACCGAGACGGTGCTGCCGAACGGCGGCTTCGTCACCGACGACAAGGGCGCCAACACCGCGATGGCGAGCATGCGTATGGCGGCGGCTGTGCGCGAGCTCAACCGCGCGTCGCCGACGCTCCTGCTGAAGGCGATGGAGAATCCGAAGGACGTGCGTCCGATCGGCAACCAGCGCATCGGGCGGCAATCCTACCGGGCGGTCAGCTTTACCGACGGCAGCGTGAGCTACATCATCCTGTTCGACGCCAGGACCAAGCTGCCGGCGGCGATCCGTACGATGGACGACGACAGCGTCCAGGGCGATCAGCCTTACGACGCCGTGCTCAACGACTGGAAGGCGGTGGGCGGCGTCCAGGTTGCGCATGCGCTGTCCTACCGGATCGGCGGCATCGAGGTCGGCAAGGTGACCTATACGCAGGTCACGGCCAATCCGACGATCGCAGGCGACGCGTTTGCGGTTCCCGATGCGGTGCGCTCCGCGCTCAAGGGGCCGGCGACCAGCAACGTGCCGTATCAGTGGATCATCCGGCGGCTGTTCATGTCGCGCTACATGGACACCGAGCAGCCGTACTTGCCGGCGGGCGTCAGCGTCAAGCTGGTCGAGCTTGCGCCGAACGTGCAGCACGCCCAAGGCGCCAGCGGCAATAACCTGATCGTGGCGATGAAGGATCACCTCGTGGTGTTCGACGCGCCCTATGGCGAGGCGCTGTCGCGCACGGTGATTGATCTGGCCAAGGCTAAGTATCCGGGCAAGCCAATCAAGTATCTGGTCCAGACCCACCACCACATGGATCATTCCGGCGGCCTGCGGGCCTATGTGGCCGAGGGCGCGACCATCCTGGTGGCGGATCCGACCCAGGCCTACTTCAGCCGCGCGCTGCGCAATCCGCGCACGGTGGCCAATGACGCGCAGCAGACGGCGCGCAAGCCCGTGCGCGTCACCGGGATCAAGGACCAGATGACGCTCAAGGACGATGCGGGCGGTGAGATCCGCATCTACAACATCAAGAACCCGCACGCCGAGGGCTATCTGCTCGGGCACGTGGTGAAGGAGAACGTCGTGTTCGTGACCGACCTGATCTCGCCGCGCGGCCCGGTGGCGCGCACCGAGGGTACGCTCGCGGTCGGCGAGGCGTTCAAGAAGTACGGCATCAAGGACTCGTTGATCGCCGGCGGCCATGGCACCACCGCCAAGCAGGCCGAGATCGGAGCTGCGCTCGGCGTGGAGGTATCGAGCCGCTGACGCGGCCGCACACCGCTCCACGGCATTATTTGCGGCGCCCGGTGCAAGCCGGGCGCCGTTTTCATTGGTCTCAATACCCGAACTGCTCGCGCAGGATGCGCTCTTCCAGGCTGTGGCCCGGATCGAACAACAGGTTCATCGCGATGCCGTGGTCCATGTGGATCTCGACCGTGTGCACCGCGCGCACCTCGTGGTGGTCGGCGACGGCGGCGACCGGACGGCGCTCGGACG
>DAIUEP010000313.1:0-4533 GCA_036845065.1 Xanthobacteraceae bacterium
GCTTCACGCTGCCCGGCGTCACGCTCGTCTGTGGCGACAGCCACACCGCGACCCACGGCGCGTTTGGCGCCCTCGCCTACGGCATCGGCACCTCCGAGGTCGAGCACGTGCTGGCGACGCAGACACTGATCCAATCGAAGTCGAAGAACATGCGCGCGGTGGTCGACGGCAAGCTGCCGGCAGGCGTCACCGCCAAGGATATCATCCTCGCCATCATCGGCGAGATCGGCACCGCTGGCGGCACCGGCTACGCGCTCGAATATGCCGGCGAGGCGATCCGCGCACTGTCGATGGAAGGCCGCATGACGGTCTGCAACATGTCGGTCGAAGGCGGCGCCAAGGCGGGCTTCATCGCGCCCGACGAGAAAGCTTATGCCTACCTCAAGGACCGCCCGAAGGCGCCCAGGGGCAAAGCCTGGGACGACGCGATGCGCTACTGGGAGACGCTGCGCTCCGACGACGGCGCGCATTTCGACCGCGAGATCAGGCTCGATGCGGCCAAGCTGCCGCCGCTCGTCACCTGGGGCACGAGCCCGGAGCAGGTCGTCTCGATCACCGGCCGCGTGCCGAAGCTCGAAGAAATCGCCGACGAGAACAAGCGCCGGGCGGCGGCGACCTCGTTCGAATATATGGGCCTCAAGGGCGGCGAGAAGATCACCGACATCAGGATCGACCGCGCCTTCGTGGGCTCGTGCACCAACGGGCGCATCGAGGACCTGCGCGAAGCCGCGCGCGTGGCCGACGGCAAGACCGTCAACGCCAACGTCAAGGCGATGATCGTGCCGGGCTCAGGGCTGGTGAAGGAGCAGGCCGAGGCCGAAGGCCTCGACAAGATCTTCGTCAAGGCCGGCTTCGAATGGCGCGAGCCGGGCTGCTCCATGTGCCTCGCGATGAACCCCGACAAGCTTTCGCCGGGCGAGCGCTGCGCCTCGACCTCGAACCGCAACTTCGAGGGCCGCCAGGGCTACAAGGGCCGCACCCATCTGGTGTCGCCCGCGATGGCGGCGGCGGCGGCGATTGCCGGGCACTTCGTGGATATTCGGGAGTGGAAGTGATGCCCTCGGTCTCAATCATTGACTCGTCATGCCCGGCCTTGTGCCGGGCATCCACGTCTTAGCGTCCTCGACCCAACAAGACGTGGATGGCCGGGACGAGCCCGGCCATGACGATGTGGATGGGGCACAGCGAGAGGAAGTTGAGGTGGTGCGACTACGCCCTCACCCGCGCCCCGGCTCCCACCAGCAGCGCGTGGTCGGCACGATGACGGTGCCGCTCGGCCGATATTCCTTCACGAGCTGGGCGGTGCATTGGCGCACGAAGCCCGGACCCGGATAGTCACATTCGGCGGGCGTCGGATAGGGCACCGTTTGCGTGCGATAGGGACAGCGCGGCGTCACCCGGATGCGCGGTCGCTGAGCCTGCGCGTAAGCGGAAGTGTCAGAGCGCGTGACGCCGCGTTCGCGGGTCTGTGCCGATGCCGTGTCTGAGCCGCCGAACCCGATTACGCCGAGCGCAACGGTCAATATTGCGAGTTTTGCCGTCATGTTCGCCCCTCATATGCGCCTACGCTCGCCGATCCCGATCCGCCCGTCAACGCCCACGTTGGTTGAGCTGAAGGACGGTACACAGGAGCGTGGTACCGGCGCGCGGACCTATGCGAGTCTTGGCCAATCCTCCGCCCTCGCATAGAACGACGGCATGACCGACCCGTTCGCCGATCCGATGGCCTGGCGGCCGATCAAGGCACCCTCGCTCGACGAGCTGCATGTGATCGCCGAGGAGGCCTATCGGCGGCTGCCTGACAAGTTCCGCGCCCTCTGCGACGGGCTCGTCATCCATGTCGAGGAATTTCCGACCGACGAGGTGCTCGACGAGCTCAAGGCGGAAACCGAGTTTGATCTCCTTGGCCTGTTTCAGGGCGTCGGCCTGCCGTTCCAGTCGGAGAGCGCGCCGGTTCAGATGCCCAACATGGTCTGGCTCTATCGCGTGCCGATCCTGCTCTACTGGGCGGAGCACGACGAGACGCTCGGCGCCATTGTGAGCCATGTGCTGGTGCACGAGATCGGCCACCATTTCGGCCTCTCCGACGACGACATCACGGCGATCGAGGCGAGCGTCGAGTGACGGCAGGTTCTATCTGATCAGCTCGACGATCTTCGCCACGATCGGCGCCGGCGTGTCGTAGATTTTCCTGATCAAAGCGGCGAGCTGCTCGCCCTCTTCCGGCTCGACCTCGAGCTTCTGCTTTCGGGCGTCGGCGAGAAATTCGGGATCCTTCATGGTGGTACTGAACGCGGCACGCAGCATGCCGACCCGTTCGGCCGGCATGTTGGGCGGCGCGATGAACGAGCGGTTGATGGTGTCGGCGGCGTACAGGAACTCCACGGCCTGCCTTTGATCAGGGGTGCGGACCAGGTCGCCGACGTAGGGAACGCCCGGCAGCGCCGGATTGTGCACCTTGCCGCCGCGCAACAGGATCAGCACCGTCTGATTGGCGATCCAGTCCGGCCGGCTGAGCGAGATGCCGGCGAAGCTCTGGCAGAGGCCGTCGACTTCGCCGCGCTCCATGGCGAGGACGACCGAGGAAGCAGACGGGAAGCCGGCGATGATCTTGAACTTCAATCCGATCAGCGCGCCGAGTCCTTTCGGATAGGAATAGGAACCGGCGCCCGGACCGGTCGAGCCCACGATCAGCTCGTTGTCGAGGAGATCGCGCGCCGTCTTCACCTTCACCTGCGGCACGTTGCGCGCCATGCAGACATTGGTCTCGCCGGTGGGCTTGCCAAGCCAGGTGAGCCTGGTCGGATCGAAGCGGGCGCCGCTCGCGCCGGTGATCGGGCCCAAGGCCGTGTAACCCACCGTGATGCCCATCACGGTGCCGTCATTCGGTGCGACATTGTAGATGTGATTGACGGCGTTGAGGCCGCCGGCGCCCGGCATGTTCTGCACCACGGCGTTCGGCCGGCCCGGAAGGTGCTTGCCGATATGATGCGCCACCAGGCGCGCCCACAAGTCGACAGCACCGCCCGACCCGAACCCCGACAGGATCGTGACGGTCTTGCCGGCGAGGCTCGTCTGAGCGGCGGCAGGCATGATCCCCACCAGCAGCGCGGCGAGCGCTGCCATCGGTGCGGCGGTCGACTGCAAGCGTTTCAAGGCCATCGCACGCCTGAATGCGCGCTCACAATGTCTTAGTAGAGCGGCTCGCCCTCGGTGGTGCAGCGGCGCAGCGTGCGGCGCTGGTCGCTCGGCCAGTCGGTGCGCGCATGCAGGCAGGCGAGGTTGTCCCACATCACGAGATCGCCGACGCGCCACACATGCTCGTAGATGATCGCGGGATCCTCCGCGATGTCGAACAGCGTCGTGAGCAGCGCTTCGCTCTCGGCGCGGTCCATGCCTTCGATCCACATCGTGTTCTGGCTGGTGACATAAAGCCCCTTGCGGCCGGAGCCCGGATTGGTGACCACCATCGGCTGCAGGCAGTGATGCATGGTTTCGATATCGACGCTCAGATCGATTCGGCGCCCAGTGGTGTACTGGTGGCCCTGCATCACCATCGCGCCGTCGATGCGCCGCTTCACCTCCGCGGGCAGCCGGTCGTAGGCCGCGTACGAGCTCGAAAATCGCGTATGCCCGCCTTCCGTTGGAATTTCGATGCCGTAGAGGAACGAGGCGCGGTGCGGGCGCCGGTGGTAGCACTTGTCGGAGTGGAACCACATCTCGCCATGCCCGAGCGCGCCCTTGGGCCTGCCCTTGTCGTCGACATTGTCCGTGATCAGCAGCATGTCTTCCCAGTTGAGCAGGCTGTCGACCCCGGCCGCGCCGGCGCGCGGCGGCACCCGCTTGGCGATTGGGCCGAAATAGGACGCGAACCGGCGTTGATCGTCCTCCGAGATGGTCTGGTCGCGGAACACCAGGACCGTGTGCCGGTGCCAGGCATCCTTGATCTCCTGGATGGTCTCGGGATCCAGGGGCCGGCTCAGATCGACACCGCCAATCTCCGCCCCGATGACCGGATGCAGCTTGGTGACCGAGATAGCCCTCGCTTCTGCAATCGACATCTCTGCTCCCTCGTCAATCGTTCTCTTTGGGGCAGGTTATCAGGGCGGCCGGTCACCCGGAAGGGCTGCGTTATCGGTGGGCTTGACCCACAGGCTTCAAGCCGCCATGAGAAGGCCTTCCGCAGGCTCAGGACCACGCTGATGGACAAGTTCACCACCCTGGAAGGCGTCGCCGCCCCGCTCAAGATGATCAACGTCGACACCGACATGATCATCCCCAAGCAGTACCTCAAGACCATCAAGCGCACCGGGCTTGGCACCGGCCTGTTTTCGGAGAAGCGCTATCGCGACGACGGCAGCGAGAATCCGGACTTCGTGCTCAACAAGCCAGCCTATCGCCAAGCCAAGATCCTGGTCGCTGGCGACAATTTCGGCTGCGGCTCCTCGCGCGAGCATGCGCCCTGGGCGCTGATGGACTTCGGCATCCGCTGCGTGATCTCGACCTCGTTCGGCGACATCTTCTACAACAACT
>DAIUEP010000314.1:0-2642 GCA_036845065.1 Xanthobacteraceae bacterium
ACATGCCGGTGATCTTCCTCACCTCCAAGGACGAGGAGATCGACGAGCTGTTCGGGCTCAAGATGGGCGCCGACGATTTCATCCGCAAGCCGTTCTCCCAGCGCCTGCTGGTCGAACGGGTGAAGGCCGTCCTGCGTCGCACCACGCCCAAGGACGGCACGACCCCCAAGGAGGTCGATGCCCGGGCGCTTGAGCGCGGGCAGTTGCGCATGGACCCGGAGCGGCACACCTGCACCTGGAAGAACGAGCCGGTCACGCTCACGGTCACCGAATTCCTGATCCTGCAGGCGCTCGCCACCCGGCCCGGTGTGGTGAAAAGCCGCAATGCCCTGATGGACGCCGCCTACGACGATCAGGTCTATGTCGACGACCGCACCATCGACAGCCACATCAAGCGCCTGCGCAAGAAATTCAAATCGGTCGATGACGATTTTGACATGATCGAAACGTTGTACGGCGTCGGCTACCGCTTCAAGGAAATGTAGTGCCGCGGTCGCCAGTTTCGGGTGACCCGGCTCGCAGGCCTGCTGGGCCTACTTTCTGGCCGAATTTGCCGCAACTGTTGTAGGAACTTCGAAGCGGCAGCACTAGAATGTCGCCTTGAAGGACACCCGGCAGATCGATCGTGCTTGAAAGAACCGCACAGCTCGTTGACGGCAAGCTCGAGGCGGCCGCCGAAGCCGGCACGCCGCCGTCGGAAAGCGGCGCAAGTCTGGTGCGCCGCGCCTGGCAGTTCTTCGTCCGGCAAAGCTCCTCGAGCCTGACCCGGCGGATCATCTTCCTCAATCTCGCGAGCCTGGTCGCGCTCGTGCTCGGAATTCTCTATCTCTCCCAGTTTCGCGCCGGCCTGATCGACGCGCGCCGGGAAAGCCTCCTGGTGCAAGGCGAGATCATCGCCGCCGCCATCGCGGCCTCCTCCACCACCGCCGATCCCGACAACGCGCCGATCGACCTGGAACGGCTGCTCGACCTGCAGGCCGGCGAGACCTACAAGCCGCAGGACGAAGCGCAGCTCGATTTCCCGATCGACCCGGAGCGCGTCGCGCCGGTGCTGCGGCGGCTGGTGTCGCCGACCAACACGCGGGCGCGCATCTACGACCGCGACGGCGCGCTGCTGCTCGACAGCCGCACGATCTACGACGTGATCCTGTTCGACCTGCCGCCGCCAGACGAAGAGCGGCCCAACTATTTCCAGCGTCGCTTCCTGGCGCTGCGACGCTGGATCGCCAAGGGCGATCTGCCGAGCTATCGGGAGCTCACCGGCAACGGCAGGGGCTACGACGAGGTCGGGCAGGCGCTCAATGATCTCAAGGCCAGCATGGTGCGCATCAACGAGCGGGCCGAGGTGATCGTCTCGGTCGCGGTACCGGTGAAGCGATCGCGCGCGGTGCGCGGTGCGTTGATGCTGCAGACGCAAGGCGCCGACATCGACGAGATCGTGACCGAGGAGCGGCTCGCGATCTTCAAGGTGTTCATGGTCGCGGCCGGCGTCATGGTGGTGCTGTCGTTTGTGCTCGCCGGGACCATCGGCGGCCCGATGCGGCGCCTGGCCGAAAGCGCGCAGGTGGTGCGGCGGCGCGTGCGCTCGCGCGGCGAGATCGCGGACTACACCTTCCGGCGCGACGAGATCGGGCATCTCTCGGGGTCGCTGCGCAGCATGACCAGCGCGCTCTACCGGCGCATCGAGGCGATCGAAAGCTTTGCGGCCGATGTCGCGCACGAGCTCAAGAATCCGCTCACCTCGCTGCGCTCGGCGGTCGAGACGCTGCCGCTCGCCAAGAGCGAAGCGAGTCGCGCCCGCCTGCTCGAAGTGATCCAGCACGACGTGAAGCGGCTCGACCGGCTCATCTCCGACATCTCGGATGCGAGCCGGCTCGATGCCGAGATGCAGCGCCAGGATGCCGAGCCGGTCGATCTCAAGAAGCTGCTCACCACCGTGGTCAGCGTCGCCAACGACGTGCCGCGCGAGGACGGCACCGTGGTCACCCTGACGTTCGAGGGCAGCGGCGGTTTCTCGGTGCTCGGCCACGATTCGAGGCTTGGCCAGGTGATCAACAACCTGATCGACAACGCCCGCTCGTTCTCGCCGCAAGGCGGCACCGTCCGCGTCACCTGCCGGCGACACCGTTCCGATATCAACATCGTGGTCGACGACGACGGCCCCGGCATCTACCCGGAAGCGATGGAGAAGATCTTCGATCGCTTCTACACCTATCGCCCGCACCAGGATTTTGGCCAGAACTCCGGCCTCGGCCTGTCGATCTCCAAGCAGATTCTCGAAGCGCACGACGGCACCCTGTGGGCGGAGAACCGCGTCGCCGCTCAAGAAGGCTCCGAGCCGCCGAAGGTGCTGGGCGCGCGCTTCACGGTGCGGCTGCCGGCCGCGTGATGGCGGACGCACCGACCGTCCACGCCAGCGCGGTCCTCGTCGGCACGCGCGCGCTGCTCATCCGGGGACCGGCCGGCTCGGGCAAGTCGCGGCTTGCGCTCAGGCTCATCGAGGCGGCGCGCTCGGGACTCTTGCCGTTCGCCCGCCTCGTCGCCGACGACCGTGTCCGGCTCGAGGCCTGCCACGGCCGGCTGTTGGCGCGCGCACCGGAGGCGCTTGCGGGGCTGATCGAGGTGCGCGGCCTCGGCATCCG
>DAIUEP010000314.1:2742-4446 GCA_036845065.1 Xanthobacteraceae bacterium
CGCACCTTTCGTGCGGCGCGTCGCGCCCGCGGGGAGTTCAATGATCGGCTTAGTTCTTGTCACCCACGGGCGGCTTGCCGTTGAGTTCCGCTCGGCGCTCGAGCATGTCGTCGGCCCGCAGCAGCAGATCGAGGCGGTCACCATCGGCCCCGACGATGACGTCGAGCAACGCCGACGGGACATCATCGAGGCGGTGAAGCGGGTCGATACCGGCCAGGGCGTCGCCATCCTGACCGACATGTTCGGCGGCACCCCGTCGAACCTCGCGATTTCGGTGATGAGCCGGCCGCAGGTCGAGGTGCTCGCCGGCATCAACCTGCCGATGCTGGTCAAGCTCGCCAAGGTTCGCGACGAGTGCCCGCTGCAGGATGCCGTGCTGGCCGCGCAGGAAGCCGGCCGCAAATACGTCACCATCGCGAGCCGCGTGCTGAACGGAAAATGAGCGAGACGGGCACCCCCTCCGATCCCGCAGGGCCGGGGCCCGTCGTCACACGCGTATTGGAAATCTGCAACAAGCGCGGCCTGCATGCCCGCGCCTCCGCCAAGTTCGTGATGACGGTCGAGCAGTTCGACGCCGAGGTCTGGGTCACCCGCGGCTCCGAGCGGGTCGGGGGGACCTCGATCATGGGCCTGATGATGCTGGCCGCCGGGCCCGGCACCAGCATCACGGTCGAGGCCAGCGGCCCCCAGGCCGCCGAGGTGGTCGAGGCGCTTGCCACGCTGGTGGCTGAGCGCTTTACCGAAGGCGAGTAAACTCATCCTTGTGACATAAAGAAATCTTTATATCTTTATTGTGCTACTGGGCCGTGTTTGTTATAGCCACGCCCCAAGGGCGCCCCCGAGGTGCCCCCCTCTTCCGCTCAACCACAGGAACCGACATGTCCGCTTTACCGAAAGGCGCCGCTGCTGATTACGTCGTCCAGGACATTGGCCTTGCCGAATGGGGCCGCAAGGAGATCGCCATCGCCGAGACCGAGATGCCCGGCTTGATGGCGACACGCGAGGAATATGGCCCCGAGCAGCCGCTGCGCGGCGCGCGCATCGCGGGCTCGCTGCATATGACGATCCAGACCGCCGTGCTGATCGAGACGCTGAAAGCGCTCGGCGCCGACGTGCGCTGGTCCTCATGCAACATCTATTCGACGCAGGACCATGCGGCCGCCGCGATCGCGGCCGGCGGCACGCCGGTGTTCGCGGTCAAGGGCGAGAACCTCACCGACTACTGGGACTACCAGCACCGCATCTTCGAATGGGCCGATGGCGGCACGCCCAACATGATCCTCGACGACGGCGGCGACGCCACGCTGCTCGTCCATCTCGGCATCGAGGCGCGCAAGAATCCGGCCGTGCTCAACCATCCGACCAACGAGGAAGAGGAGATCCTGTTCGCCTCGATCAAGAAGCGGCTCAAGGACAAGCCCGATTGGTATGAGAAGAACGGCAAGTCGATCCGCGGCGTCACCGAGGAGACCACGACCGGCGTGCATCGCCTCTACGACATGCAGAAGAAGGGCACGCTCTTGTGGCCGGCGATCAACGTCAATGACAGCGTGACCAAGTCCAAGTTCGACAACCTCTACGGCTGCCGCGAGTCGCTGGTCGACGGCATCCGCCGCGGCACCGACGTGATGATGGCCGGCAAGGTCGCCATGGTCGCGGGCTTCGGCGACGTCGGCAAGGGCTCGGCCGCCTCGCTGCGCCAGG
>DAIUEP010000315.1:0-4436 GCA_036845065.1 Xanthobacteraceae bacterium
CGCGGGCTTCCCAGCGCGAATGAAACGGCGGCTCGTTCGGTTCCGGCTCGACCGGACCGAAGCCGTGCATGCCGCCCATGTCGTGGATGCCGTTCATGTCGACCTACCTCTCGCACTGACTTTAAGCGTCAGCGCGGCTACTCCGCAATCGTCATGGCGCGCTCGACCACCGACTTCGGCGCATCGTAGACGCGCAGCAGGAGCCGCTCGATGCGATCGGCGCTGACGTGCTGGACGTCAAGGCCCATCCGCTCGGCGTCAAGGAGGAACTGCGGGTCTTTGAGCGCGCGCTCGAAGGCCAGGCGCAACGCGGCAAGCCGCTCCGCCGGAATGCCAGGTGGCGCGTAGAGCGGAAAACCCATGTCATTGGGCGCAATCAGAAGCTCGAACACGGCGCGATCCGCGGGCGTCCGGGCTTGGTCGATGATCAGCGGCACATTCGGGAATTCAGGATGCCGCTCGTGGCCCATCTGGAACAGCATGTTCAGTTTCTTCTGCGTCAACCATTCGCTCTTGCGCAGCTTCAGCTCGCTCCATGACATGGCGCAGAAGCCCTCGACCTCGCCGCGCTCCATCGCCAGCATGGCCTGCGGCCCGCCCTGGTAGGCGCCGATCACCTTGAACTTCGTGCCGGCGAGCTTGTTGGCGGCCTTCGCGAATACCGCCGAGGGGCCTTCGGCGCCATAGCTGCCGATCACCGCCTCCTTGGCAAAGGCGTCCTGCAGCGTCTTGACCGGCGAGGTGTGCCAGGTCGTGCAGATCGTATATTCGACGTTGGTGCCGCCGATCCAGGAGAAGTTCAGCGCCTCGAACTGGGCACCCTTGCCGCCGAGCAAGGGCTCGATCGGGACAGTGCGGTTGGTCATGACCAGCGAGGAGCCGTCGCGCGGCGCCACCGCATAGGTGTGATTGGCGGCGACGAGCCCGCCGGCGCCTGGCATGTGCTGGACGATGAAAGTCGGAGCGCCGGGCAGATGCCGGCCCATATGGCGCGCCAGCGCCTGGGAATAGAGGCTGGCGCTGCTGCCGGGCGGTGTTCCGACCACGATGGTCAGCTGCCGGCCTCTGTAGAATTCAGCGGCCTGATCCTCCGCCAGGCCCGCCGTCGAGGTGACGGCCATGCCCGCCAGCACAATGGAACGCAGAATACCTTGCCAGTACATGTAGCCCTTCACCGAAGCCTGATGCTGACGGAACAGCATTCCATCATGCCCTCGATTGTGCGGAGAGCCAACTGGGATTCGTGGGCGAGCAGGCTTGTTGGCGCCTGGAAGCAGGCCTAGGATGTATCAGGCATTCGGGTGACGCGTATGGAAGTCCTCACTGCGAGCTTCGGCTTCTGCATCGGGATCGAGCGTGCCTATCGTGGCATGAACGAGCGCGCCTTGCAGGATGCGCCGTTTAGCGTTGCGCATCAGAATTCGAAGGGCGAGTTTGACACCTTGCGCCGCATCGAGCAGCGCGACACCGAGCTGCTCAATCGCTATCCGGCGCTTGATCGGCTCCAGGTCGCCTATGAGATCGACACGCTTGATCGCGGCGACCGGCTGGTGCTGGGCTTTCATGGTCTGCCGAATACGGCCAAAGATGCGCTCGCGGCGCGCGGCGTCGACCTGCTCGACGATTTGATCTGCCCGTTCATTTCCAAGCTCGATCGCGTCGTGGAGCGCCACGTCGAACAGGGCTTCGACATTGCAATCGTGGGTACGCAGAACAATCATCACTGCGTGACCGCCAAGGCGATCGCCGCGCAGCACGGCCGCCGCTGTTTCGTCATCGAGCAGGTCGCCGACCTCGACAAGCTGCCGCTGGGCGAAGGGGCGCCGCTGGCGCTGGTCGGGCAGGTCACCGGCAACACGGAGACCTTCAAGGCGGTGATCGAGCGGCTGCAAGACTCCAAGGCGCCGGTGAAGATCATCAAGACCATGTGCAGCGATTCGCACGGGCGGCAGAAGGATGCGGCTGCGCTCGCACGCGAGGCCGATCTCGTCATCCTGTACGACGACGGCGGCGACGGGTCGCACAGTGTGTTCGAGGTGTGCTCACGGGCCAACCCGCGAGTCCATCGCGTCCGGTCCAAGCAGGAGATACGGGCCGAGTGGTTCGAAGGTGCCCGCAAGGCGGCTGTCGTCGGCGGCATTCTGGTTCCTGCTTGGCTTATTCAAGACATGGCGCAGCACGTGCGCGCGCTTTGCGCCTGACGGGCGCTCCGAGGGAGGGCTACCATGAGCCTGATCGGTATTCATGCGCCCGAGCGCGGCGCGTCGTCCTGGATCGCCAAGCTCGAGGAAGCGGTTGAGACCGGCGCCTGCTTCGGCCGCTCCGATTTCGCGGCCGAGGACCTGCGCCGCGCGCGCCTGCCCAACATCGATCTGCGCGGCAGCAGGCTGGCGACCGCGCGCCTTGATGGCGCGGTGCTGGCCGGGGCGTGCTTCCGTGCCGCCGATATGCGCGGCATCAGTTTGGTGGGCGCCGATCTGCGGCGCGCCGGCCTGCGCGAAGCCATCCTGGCGAATGCCGATCTGCGCGCCGCCGATCTGCGCGAAGCCAACTTGCTCGACGCCGATCTCACCGGTGCGACATTTGCGGGCGCCAGGATCGACGGCGCGGCTTTCAACGCGGTGTCGCTGCGCAGCGCCGATCTCGCAGGCGCGCTGTTCGGTGATGGCCGCCTGCTCGGTCGCCGCCCGCTGTTTCAGATTTCAGGCGTTGGCCGCGCGCACGCAACGCTCACGGCGTACCGCACCGACGGCGGCTGCGCGATCGTGCTGGAAGATCGCCGTTGCGATGAGGCCTATCTCGCAGCCACCCTGAAGGCATCCCCGCACGGCTGCGATGACGAGGAAATCGCCGCCATCGCAGGCCTCATCAAGGCGCATCAGTCGCGGCGGGACTGAACGCCTCGCATTCTTCTGCTCGTGTCAGGTTGGATGAACGGCCATCTGCCGTGCGCACGTGTGTGGCGTCATTCCAATTGATCTGGATCAATGCTCGCTTGCGCCCGCGAGCTAGCAAGAAAACAAATGGGAGGAAGAGCAAATGGATCGTTCTATCGCACGTGGTCAATCATCGCGTCGTCAATCATCGCGTCGTCGAGTTGGTAGCATCCTCATGGGCGTGTGCCTCGGGGCACTCGTGCTTGGGGACGCCGTTGTGGCTTGGGGGCAGGACAAGGCATTACCTCCAGGTGACGTCATCTTGGCGCGCAAGACGCTGATGTCCGTCATTGCCAGGAACATGTATCCCTTGGATGAGATGGTCTACACCGGCAAGATCAATCTGCAGAGGGGCAGGGGACATGCCGACTCGATTGCGGCCATGATGCAGGCATTCCCGCTCATGTTTCCGGCGCATACCAACGCCTACAAGCCGGGCACGGCGGATCCCGCGTCGGCGACATTCGCTGATCCGCACATCTGGGACCAATTCGATTTCTTCTACAAGGAATCCATGACCGCGGCGAAATATGCATTTGACGCCAGCCGGGCCGAGACCGAGACGCAATTCAGGAAAAGCGTCACGGAATTGCGCCTGACCTGCGACGGCTGTCACGCCACCTTCCAAAAGAATAACTAAATGCGGTTGAGACCGGCACCGCCGCGCTAGCGGTGATGCTCCTCGTCATCGCGGCCGAGCGTGGTACGCCCATGTGTCGCCATCCAGGCCGCGAGTGACGACGCTTTCTCCAGCCTTGATCTGTCGCAACGTCGCGCGAACATTGGCGGGTGCGAAGCGATGGCCGGTGACCGCGACGACCGAAGGGTCCTCGCCGGCCGCGACCACGCGCTGCCCCGGCATTCCCCGCAGCAGTGCCGGGATGCTGTTCCGCGTGCGACGCGCCCATTAACTCTGTTTGGCTGCCTCGCTCGTGACCGGCAGCGTTCACCAAAGCTTACAGCCTACACCCCCCGCTTGTTGCAACTTCGTTGCAACAAGCTTCGTTCAAAGATAGTGTGTCCGGGGTATCCTGCGTGTGCCTCGGAGTTCCATCGGTGTCCCACACCGTTCGAGAAAAGAGCAAGCTTCTCAATCGCGTCAGCCGCCTGCGCGGCCAGATCGAAGCGATCGAGCGCGCTCTCGAGCGAGAGGTCGACTGCGCCGAGGTGCTGCAGCTCATCGCCTCCGCGCGCGGTGCCATGAACGGCCTTATGGCGGAGGTAATGGAAGACCACATTCGCCTGCACGTCATCGATCCACAATGCGAGCCCGACAGCGAGCGCGCGCGCGGCGCCGAGGACTTGATCGACGTGGTGCGTGCCTATCTGAAGTAGGCGGCGGACGCGCGGCGCGTGTGGAGCTTCAGGCTTGGTCCGGCCGCTTGGCGAGGCCGGTGCCGATCATGGAATCGCGCGTCACCAGGCTTGCGAGCTGCTCCTCGCGCAAGCCCTCGGTGCCGGAAGGACGCATCGGCAGCACCAGGAAGCGTGTCTCGGCGG
>DAIUEP010000316.1:0-1808 GCA_036845065.1 Xanthobacteraceae bacterium
AGCGGGAAGGTCTTGTCGATCGGCAGCGATAGCTTGCCGGCTTCGACCGCCGGCCACAGGTCGGCGCGCATGCGGCGCGTCACCTCGTTGAGCTCCTCCGGCGTGCGCGTGCGGTTGGTGACGCCGATATAGTCGATGCGCTTGAGCGCGTGCAGGTCGAAGTTGAACTCGCCCTTCTGGCCGCCGAGCCGGCCTACATTGACGATGCGGCCGAGAATCGCCGCCGCCTCCAGGTTCCCATTGGCGACGCCGCCCGACACCATGTCGACGATCAGGTCGACGCCCTTGTCGGCAGTCGCCTTCTTCACCGCCTCCGGCCATTTCGGATCGGTGGTGTCGATGGCGAGGTCGCAGCCGAACTCCTTGAGCCGCGCCCGCCGCCCCTGATTGGTGGAGGTGCCCATCACCAGCGAGGCGCCCATGAGCTCGCCGATCTGCATGCCCATCAGGCCGACACCGGAGCTCGCGCCCTGGATCAGCAGGGTCTCGCCGCGCTTGAAGCGGCCGGCGGTGACGATCGCGTTGTGCAGGGTCTGCAGCGCGACCGGAAGGCAGGCGGCCTGCTCGTAGGTCATGTTGTTGGCCGGGATGCGGGCGATCCGGCCCGGATCGGCCACGACATATTCCGCATAGCTGCCGGGCGCCGAGCCCATCACCCGGTCGCCGGGCTTGAAGTCCTTCACGTCGCGCCCGATCGCTTCGACCTCGCCCGCGCATTCGAGCCCGATGCGTGATCCGATGCCGCCGACGCGGCCGTGCTGATGGCCGGCCGCGACGCCGACGTCGGCGCGGTTGAGGCTTGAGGCGCGTACCTTGATCAGAACCTCGTTGGGCGCGGGCTCGGGCTTGGCCACCTCGCGCACTTCGGCGCCTGTTTCGCCGACAACAGCGGCTTTCATGGTGGTCTCCTTTTACAGATTGAGCAGCATCTTGGCGGTGCCGCCGAGCACCTTGGCCTTGTCGGCGGGGCTGAGCTCGACCTGGTCGATCAGGTCGCGCCCGCGCTTCTTGAGCGCCAGCATCATCGGGGAATCGGTGCCGAAGATCAAACGGTCGGCGCCGACCGTTTTGATCGCACACTCCACCGCCGGCGCGTGGTAGCTCACGGTGTCGTAGTAGATCATGCGCAGATAGTCGCTCGGTTTGCGCGTGATGTAGATCGGCGGCCCGTAGGGCCCGAGGATCAGCGGGTTGTCGCGCAGCTCATAGGCATAGTCCATGCGGCCGATGATCTCGCAGATGCCGCCGCCGAGATGGCTCGCCACGAACTTGAGCTTCGGGAGCTCCTCGAACACGCCGCGCACGATCAGCCGAGCGAGCGCCAGGCAAGAATCGAACGGCCGGCCGACGCTCGACGCAAGACGGAATTCCTTCATGCGCTCCTCGCCGAAACCGACCGAGGGCGGATGCATGAACACCGGAATGTCGAGGTCGCAGGCGAGGCGGAAGAACGGCCGCGCGTCGTCGTCGTCCGGATAGGCGCGGCGATGGCTGGAGCTGATCAGCACGCCGCGCAGGTCGTCTTCTTTCACAGCACGCTCGAGCTCGCGCAGATGCGCGTCACCGCCGCCCGGAATCGCGACCGCAAGCGCGACGATGCGGCCCTTGTTCTTGTCACGCAGCGCCGCGAGATACTGGTTAGCCTCCTGAATCGCAGGCAACGCTTCCTCGCGGCTGTACGCCTTGAGATAGTGGCCGGAGTTCGAGATTACGCTGACGTCGAGCCCGACCTCGTCATGCAGGCGCAGCACATTGTCGATCGTGGCCGGGCATTGGCCCTTCCAGAACGGCGCCGCCTGCTCGCGCGG
>DAIUEP010000316.1:1908-4430 GCA_036845065.1 Xanthobacteraceae bacterium
ATCCTCATACTTTCGCCGCGTGCGCGCGCAGCTCGTCCTCGTTGACGTCGGTGCCCCAACCCGGGCCGGTCGGCAGCACGAACTCGCCGTTCTCGATCACCGGCGGATGGGTGAGGAGCTTCGGCTTCCACGGCACCTCGTCGACGTCGTATTCCGAGATCCGCAGATTAGGGATGATCGCCGCGAAATGCGCGCAGATGATCGCCGAGAGCGGCCCGCTGAAATAATGCGATGCGACGTTGAGCTCGTAGGCGTCGCACATCGCGGCCATGCGGACCGCTTCCGGCACGCCGTTATATTGCGGGTCGATGATGGCAACGTCGGCGCAGTAGGCCTCGAGATAGGGCTTGAGCGCGCGCCGGCCGAGGATCGTCTCCAGCGACGCGATCGGGGTCGTGGTCGACTGCCGGATGCGGGCGAGCGCCTGCGGCTCGTACATGTCCATCTCCAGCCACATCAGGTCGAACGGCTCGACCTTGCGGGCGATGCGGCGGAAGCCCTCGGCCTTGTAGTTGAAGTTGACGTCGATCGCGATGCGGACCTTGGGGCCGGCGCCCTCGCGCAGCGCCGTGAGCTGGGCGATCAGCGCGTCGAGCATCTCCTCGGGCAGGTTGAGCTCGGGATGGCCCGGCCCGCGCGAGGAGCCGGGCGTATACTGCCGGCCGCCGTTCTTGTCGAACACCAGGAGGTTGGCCTTGATCGCCTTGTAGCCCTTCCCGCGCGCCTCGCGGGCGGCGGCCTTGAGGTCGTCGACGGTGCGCACGGCCGGGGCGTCGATCACCTTGCCGTCGAAATACTCGGCACAGCGCGCCCGGATCACCCCGCAGCGCGACCAGTAGACCGGGATACGGTCGCGCACAGCTCCGCCGAACAGGTCATAGACCGGCACACCCAGCGCCTTGCCCTTGATATCGAGGCAGGCGTTGAGGATCGCGCCGGCGGCATTCTGGTTGAGCCCGCCCGGCACCGTGCGGGTGAAGGAATAGAGCGCGGCTTCGATGCGGCCGACCGCGCGCGGGTCCTGGCCCATGATGAGCTCGCCCATGCCGTGAATCGCGGCGCCGATGCCGGGGCGGCGGTGCTCCTTGAACTCCGACCAGCCGGTCAGGCCGTCATCGGTGCTGACCTTCAGAAATGAATAGATTTCCCATCCGCAGTCGACATGAAATTCTTCGAGCTTGGTGATCTTCATTCCGTGTCCCCCGTCGCCGCCAGTTTAGCGCACAATTGAGCCGGGCATGGAAGGGTCGCCGCCGCGATCGGTCGCATTGCCTTTGCGGGTCGCGGGGCCTAGCTTTGCATCAGTGCCCCGTTTCCGAAGTGATACATCGCAGCGCCCCCTGACCCGAGCTTCCGGGAGGATCCGATGAGCGGTCATCGACGGTTTCTGCAGCGCCGGTTAACGCTCGCGATATTTCTCTTGTGCGCCGCAGCAGTCCTGTCGGGGAACCCGGCCGCGCTGGCGCAGACGCCCCAGCCTTCCGCCCAGGTCTCCGCCCAGCTGTCCGAGATTGCCGCCTACGAAGGCCCCGACCGCGAGAAGCGGCTGATCGAGGGCGCCAAGAAGGAAGGCGAGCTGATGTTCTATTCCTCGATTCCGGTCGAGGATATCGCGGCGCTGACGGCCGCCTTCGACAAGAAGTATGGCGTCAAGGTGAAGGTCTGGCGCGCCGACTCGGAGGGCTTCCTGCAGCGCATCGTCAACGAGGCCAAGGCGAGACGGTTCGAGGTCGACGTCATGGCCGGCTCGAGCTCGGCGCTCGAGCCGCTCTATCGTGAGCGGCTGTTGCAGGCGGTGAAGTCGCCCTATCTCGACGACCTGATCCCCGAGTCGATCGCCAAGCACCGCGAATGGGCGTCGGTCTATCTCAACACCTTCGTGCAGACCTTCAATACCGGGCTGGTGGCCAAGGAAAGCCTGCCGACGAGCTACCAGGACCTGCTGAAGCCGCAGTGGAAGGGCAAGCTCGGCATCGAGGCCGAGGACTACGACTGGTTCGCCCAGGTCGTGCTTGGCCTCGGCGAGGCGCAGGGTCTCAAGCTGTTCCGCGACATCGTGGCGAGGAACGGCATCTCGGTGCGCAAGGGCCACACCCTGCTTGCCAACCTGGTGGCGGCGGGAGAGGTGCCGCTCGCGCTTACCGTCTATGGCTTCTCGGCCGAGCAGCTCAAGCAGAAGGGCGCGCCGCTCGACTGGTTCATCATCCCCCCTTTGATTGCACGGCCGACCGCGGCCGGCGTCGCGCGCAACGCGCCGCATCCTCACGCCGCGGTGCTGTTCTATGATTTCCTGATCGGGGAGGCGCAGCCGCTGCTCGCGAGCCGCAACTTCGTGTCGCCGAGCCGCAAGGTCGACTCGCCCTTCACCAAGGGCCCGCTGCAGCTCATCGACTCTGGGCTGATGCTCGACCAGTCGCAGAAGTGGCAGGACCTCTACCAGAAGACGATCATCGCGCCGTCGCGATAGATAGCGAATAGCGAATAGCGAATAGCGAATAGCGAATAGACAACCGGTCGTCATT
>DAIUEP010000317.1:0-4376 GCA_036845065.1 Xanthobacteraceae bacterium
GTCCACGATCGCGCGCGTGCGCTTGACGGTCTGGCCTTCCTTGATCTCGCGGTCGGCGCCGAAAATCACGATGCCGACGTTGTCGGTCTCGAGATTGAGCGCCATGCCGCGCACGCCGTTCTCGAACTCGACCATCTCGCCGGCCTGGACGTTGTCGAGGCCGTAGGCGCGCGCGATGCCGTCGCCGACCGAGAGCACCTGGCCGACTTCCGACACCTCGGCCTCCTGGCCGAAATTCTTGATCTGCTCCTTCAGGATCGCGGAAATTTCAGCGGCGCGGATGTCCATCAGGAGACCTCTTTCATAGCGTGTTTGATCGAATTGAGCTTGGTGCGGAGTGAGCTATCGACCATGCGGCTGCCGAGCCTCACGATCAGCCCGCCGATGATCGAAGGGTCGACTCTGACGTCGACCTGCACGTCCTTCTTGGTGACCGAATGGAGCGCGCTCTTGATGGCGTCGAGATGCTGCTCGCTGGGACGCTCCGCGAGCGTGACCTCGGCGTTCACCTCACCCTTGTGTTCGGCAACCAGGGTCCGGAACCCCTTGATCATGTCCTGCACGGCGAACAGCCGGCGATTGGACGACACCACCTGAAGAAACCGACCCGCGACGCCCCCGATGCCGGCTTTCTCCAACACGGCCGCGAGCGCCCGGGATTGCGTCTCCGCGGTGAACGCGGGACTGCGCACCAGGCGGCGCAGATCGGCACTTTCGCCAACAAGGGCCTCGAAGCGATCGAGATCCGCCCTGACCGCGTCGATGGAGCGCTCTTCGAGCGCCAGTTCGAACAGCGCGGTCGCGTATCGACCCGCCATGCCAGATACAATTGAAAGTTCGCGTGCCACGCGTGACGCTCTGTTGGGGCAATTTCTCAGGCTCGGCACCGTCCTTGACGGCGGGCCCCAAGCCCTTGAAATGCAAGTGGGACTTCGACCTTCCGGGAAGGCTCACGATCAGCCTCGGAACCCCGCGGAAAGCGCGCGGCTTGCTAACACACCGACCTGGGCGGTGCAACATTGCCAACTTCGGCACATCGTCGAGGCTCAATCGGAGCGGCATTGCAGCCACCGACTACCGGCAGCCTCGAGTTCGTTCGCATTTGGTCGCCGACCGCGTTGACCAGCGCCACACTCAGTCCGCAGAGTACGCTCCACCACGGGAGGGGGCTGCCTATGCGCGCGCCGCGCCTGCTGATCGTTGCTCTCACTACGACCCTGCTCCTCTCCGGGTGCTACGAGGGCGCGCGTGGCCCAGCCGGCCCGGCCGGGCCGCAGGGCCCCGTCGGCGCGGCGGGGCCAGCCGGCGCACGAGGCCTCGCGGGCCCCGCAGGCGCACAAGGGCCCGCCGGACCAGCCGGCCCCACGGGCGACAAGGGCGAAAAAGGCGACCGCGGCGAGGCCGGCGCAGTCGGACCGCCTGGTCCTGCTGGCGCGAACGGCGATGCTGGGCCGCGTGGGGTTACTGGACCCAAAGGCGACAAGGGCGACCGGGGCGAAACCGGCGTGGCGGGGCCGCCCGGTCCCGCAGGACCAGCCGGGCCGGCAGGTCGCGCGGGTCCGCCCGGTCCCCAGGGTCCCGCCGGTCCGCCGGGCGCCGTCGCCAACCTGCGCGCATTCGATGCCACCGGCGAGACCGCCAGTTGCGCACCCGAGGAGCGGCTCGTGTCGGCGATCTGCCGGGGCAGCGGCACGCCGGTGATGGAGGGCAGCATCGTGCGCTGCAGCGGCGCGACGGGTATCGTAGGGCTCTGCATGCGCCGCTAGCTGGAAGACCTGAGCAGGAAGACCTGCGGCCCCTTTCCCTCGAATTCCGCCCGCTGCGGCGGGCACCGCCGCGCCTATTGAGTGCCCCATGCCACCGACCACTATCCTGGAGCCGAGAGGCCAGCTCGTCCGGCTCCTCATCCTGCTGTGGCTCGCGGGCACCGCAACGCGGCTCACCATTCTGGCGATTCCACCAGTAATCCCGCTCATTCGTGACGAGCTGCAGATGACGGAGGCCCAGGTTGGCTTTCTGGTCGCGCTGCCGGTGCTGATGTTTGCGGTCGCAGCCGTACCCGGCTCGCTGCTGGTGGCCCGGCTTGGCACCGGCGTGACGCTCCTGGCTGGCGTCCTGGTGACGGCTCTCGCAGGGGCTGCACGTGGCGGCGCCGGCGACATCTGGCAGCTCGCGGTCATCACCATGCTGATGGGAGCGGGCATCGCGATCATCCAGCCCACGCTGCCTGCCATCGTGCGCGAATGGATCCCGAAGCGCCTGGGGCTTGGGACCGCCGTCTATGCCAACGGCATGCTCACCGCCGTGATGCTGGCGCCGGCGCTCACCATCCCGCTCGTCCTGCCACTGGTCGGCGGAAGCTGGCGCCTCGACCTCGCACTGTGGTCGACCCCGGTGCTGGCGACCGCGATCCTGATCGCTCTGCTCGGTCCACGCCGCCCAAGGGCAAGCGCGGAGGCCACCACGGCTATCCGCTGGTGGCCGGACTGGAGGAATCCGTTGACGTGGCTCCTCGGCTTCACCTTCGGCAGCAACAACGCCGCCTACTACGGCGCCAACGCCTTCCTGCCGGATTTCCTCGCCGGACAAGGGCGCGCCGACCTGATCGGGCCGGCACTGGCAGCGCTCAACGCCGCCCAGTTCGCCGCATCGCTGGTGCTCTTGATCATGGCAGACCGGCTGCTGCGGCGGGCGCTGCCTTATTTGGTGTTCGGACCGCTGACGCTTGTGGCTTTCGTCGGGATCGCGCTGACCAGCGGCTGGTGGATCGTCGTCTCCGCGGCTGTGATGGGATTTTCGTCCGCGATCACCTTCGCGGTGATCATCGCGCTGCCACCGCTGCTCAGCCCCGCGGGCGACGCCCACCGGACTGCCGCCGGCATGTTCACCATCAGCTATAGCTGCGCGGTGGCAATCCCGACCCTCAGCGGCGCGTTGTGGGACCTCACCGCACTTCCTTGGATGGCGTTCGTGCCGCTCGGCCTCTGCGCGGCCATGCTCACCGGGCTTGGGGCGATCCTGAGCCGCTACCCTGGTCCTGCCGAGACTTGACCTATGTCATTCCCCCAAGTGCCTGCTTGATTAGATAGAATCAAAACTAGCGAGCTTTACTTTCGCCCTCACTTTGCGGCAGTTTTGCAAGGCATAACGTTCAGG
This sequence comes from Xanthobacteraceae bacterium, assembly GCA_036845065.1. Classification (GTDB taxonomy): domain Bacteria; phylum Pseudomonadota; class Alphaproteobacteria; order Rhizobiales; family Xanthobacteraceae; genus VAZQ01. The sequence goes on from DAIUEP010000317.1 coordinate 3,157, forward strand.
ATTTGGGTGTCGACGATGGCGAACGCATTCATGGAAGCGGTGGTGATCTTGCTCCGGGAGGGGTTGGAAGCACTCCTCGTCATCGCGGCGCTCGCGGCCTACCTGGCCAAGTCGGGCGCGCAGGATCGCCTGCCCGCGCTCTATTCCGGAGCCGCGGCAGCCGTGGTGGCAAGCCTGGTCGCAGCCTGGATCTTCGCGGTCTTCAACAACGGCGAGCACAACGACCTCATGGAGGCCGCCGTGGTCCTCGCGGCTGCCGCACTGATGCTCTATGTCAGCGGCTGGCTCATGGTCAGGCAGGATCCGCGCGCCTGGCAATCCTACCTGCAGCAGCGCGCCGGCGCCGCCTTGGCCAAGCAGACGGGTTTCGCGGTCGCGATGCTCGCCTTCTTGGCAGTGTTCCGGGAGGGCGCCGAGACGGTGCTGTTCATCAACGCGCTTGCCAACACGGCCGGCGGCTGGAACTTGGCGCTGATATCGGGGCTTCTGGTCGGTGCCGCTGGCCTCGTGGTCCTGTTCGTCTTCATCAATGCGCTGGCACGCCGTCTGCCCTTGCGGCCACTGTTCATCGTGACCTCGGCGTTTCTATTCGTGATGGCGCTGCGGTTCATCGGAGCCGCCATCCAGGAAATGCAGGAACAGCTCCTGGTTCCGTATGATCCGGTGGCGAGCGCAACCTGGCTGACGACGATTGGCTTCAATCCCACCTGGGAAGCGCTGATGGCGCAGGGCACCGTGGTCGTGCTCGCGGTCGCCACTTTCCTGGTGTGGCGGCGCGCGGCGGCGCGCGCGCTCGAGGCCGGGCAGCGCAGCGCCTGATCGGTCAGCGTCTCATCCGTCAGGGTGCACTGCAGCGGCTATGTCCGCCTCGGCGCTGAACTCCGGCATGATCTCGTTGGCGAAGGTCCGGAGCGTGTGCTGCGATCCTGATGAATCGATCAGGAGCACGTATGCCACGCCACCGCGCTCGAGCTGGCGCAGCTGTCCGACGATCTCTTCCGGCGTACCGATCAGCGCGGCATTCTCGGCCGCAAGGTCGGCATCCGCGAAGCTCTGGGCATTCTGATAGCGCTCTGCGCCAGGACCGCGCGCGAGCGCGCCGATGGCCGAGAGCGTCTTGCGGCGGAGCGCGAAGGCGTTCCGGCGCTCCTCTTCGTTGCGCACGATCTGCACGGCGCGCGTGACACCCACCCGCATGCCGTCAAAGCGTTGTCCCTGCC
>DAIUEP010000318.1:0-4364 GCA_036845065.1 Xanthobacteraceae bacterium
CTGGGCGTGATCGCGATCTTCGCGCTGATGATCATCAAGCCGCAGCTGTGGTAACGCCGCTCACATGTGCCGGTAGAAATATGGCGCGTCATCCTGAACGAGCGCGAGCGCGCTGACCTGCGCCCGATGGGGCGACAGATGGCATACCGGATCGGTCGCCGCAGCGTCGCCCAGCAAGGCAAAAGCCTGGCAGCGGCAGCCGCCAAAATCCTGCTCCCGCCGCGCGCAGCTCGCGCATGGTTCGCTCATCCAGCCGGTGCCGCGGAAGGCATTGAAGGCCGGCGAATGCTCCCAGATGTCGGCAAGCGATCGCTCGCGCACCGACCAGAATTCGAGACCCGGAATGCTCTCCGCCGCGTGGCACGGCAGCACCCTGCCGGACGGCGTGACGTTGAGCGAGCGTCGGCCCCAGCCGCCGACGCAGGGCTTCGGATAACGCGCAAAATAGTCCGGCACGACGGCGTCGATGACGATGCGTGCATGGTAGCGCTGGCGCAGCTCCTCGACCATCGCAAGCGCGCGCTCGACCTGTTCGCGCGCAGGCATGAGCATGGCGCGGTTCCGCAGCCCCCAGCCATAGTATTGGACATGCGCGACCTCGACCCGGCCCGCGCCCAGCAGGATGGCAAGATCGACCATCTCGCCGATGCGCTCGATGTTGGCGCGATGCATGACGGCGTTGACCGTGAGCGGCAGCTTCAGGCGCACGACCTCACGGGCAAGCTCGCACTTGCGGGCAAAGGCGCCTTGATAGCCGGCGATGTGGTCGGCGGACTGCGGATCGCTGTCCTGGATCGAGACCTGGACGTGATCGAGCCCGGCGTCGCGGAGCTCGCCGAGCCGTCGTGCGGTCAACCCGATGCCGGACGTGATCAGGTTGGTGTAGAGCCCGGCGACGCGGGCGGCGGCCGTGATGTCGACGAGATCGCGCCGCGCGGCCGGCTCGCCTCCGGAGAGATGAGTCTGAAGCACTCCGAGCGCGGCCGCCTCGTGAAAGACCCGCGCCCACGTCGCCAGATCGAGCTCCTGCTTGCGCGGCTCGAGCGCGAGCGGGTTTGAGCAGTAGGGACAACCGAGCGGGCAGCGGTGGGTGAGCTCGGCCAGGAGACCCAGCGGCCGCGGGAGGCCAGGTGAACCGTTGGCCGTCACGTGACAGGTCCGGGAGACAGGTCCAGGAGCTGCTTTTCCGCCAAGCCGCGCAACAGCACCGTGACGTCGGCCAGCACGCGCTCGCGCGGCGCCGAGTAGGCCTGCGCCAGATCATCGACGATCGCCGCGAAGCTGCTTTCGCCGGTGCAGCGCTTGACGATCTCGGCGGCGATGGCGTCGGCCTTGAACACGCGCTCGGGCGCGAGTAGGACCCAGCCGCCTTGCGCCTCGCTGTGGACGAGCCGCACGCCGTGCGGCAGGCGCGGGCGCGCATCAGGTGCGATCGGCGTGGCGGCTACGGTCTGCTCGCCCATCGGAGAATCCTCATTCCTTGGGTATGAAAGCGCCCGGCGAGATGTGCCCGGGGGCGACGTAGCAATAATGCAGCGCGTCGAGCATCGACCACAGCACGTCGCACTTGAATTCGAGCGCCCGCAGCGCGGCCGCCTGCTGGTCCGGCGTCTTGGCATTGCGTTTGACGTAGTCGAGCGCAAACTGCGCATCGCGCTCAGCCTGCGGCGGGCGTTTGGCGAAATAGTCGAGCGTATCCGCGCTCACGAAATCGTAGTTCTTGAGCATGCCTTCGATCCGCTCGGTGATGATTCCGGGCGAGAACAGCTCGGTCAGCGAGGAGGCGACGGCCTCGAGCAGCGACTTCTCGCGGACGAAATTGACGTAGGCATCGACCGCAAAGCGCGTCGTCGGCAGAAGTCCGCGCAGCGAGACGACGTAGTCGCGATCGAGGTCGACTCCGTCGGTCAGCTTGAGCCAGCGCGCGATGCCGCCTTCGTTGGCGGCTTCGCCGTCATGATCCCTCAGTCGGCTCCGCCATTCGCGCCGCAGCTCCTGATCGTCGCAGCGCGCAATCAGGCTGGCGTCCTTTTGCGGGATCTTGGCCTGGTAGTAGTAGCGGTTCAGGGCCCAGGCCTGGACCTGCCCCTTGGTGCATCGGCCGCCATGCAGAAGGTGGTGAAAGGGATGGCTGCGATGATAGCGCCGCGCTCCGATGTCGCGCAGGCGCGCTTCCAGTTCAGTGTCACTGAGCAAGTTGGTCATAAGACGATGTCCTGCCCGTCTTCGGCGACTTCCCAGCCTTGGCTGGTCACAAGGGTACGCTCAGGCGATCCCTCCACCAGAATGGGATTGGTGTTGTTGATGTGGATGTAGATGCGACGGGCGCGCAGCTTCGCCAGCGCCGCCAGCGATCCATCCCGACCGTCAATCGAGATGTGGCCCATCCGACGGCCGGTCTTGCTGCCGGTGCAGGTCGCGATCATCTCGTCGTCGCGAAACAGCGTGCCATCAAAGAACACGGCATCGGCGCAGGCCATGCGGTCCCACATCGACGTGGTGACGGCAGCCGCTCCGGGGATAAAGACGAGCCGCGCACCGCCGGCACGGATCTCAAGCCCCGCACTGCCGTCGCTCTCGCTCATGGGGTTCTCGCCTTCGAGGTAGAGCGGGACCTTGCCGGGCACCGCGAACAGCTCCGCCGTCAGGCCGCCGGGAAGGGAGCAGGGCACGTCGAAGGCCTCGATCCGGCGCTCAACCTGATCGCGCGCCAGAACCTCGAACATGCTGTTCTGTTCAATCTGAGCCATGGTCGAGGCCGTGGCGCACAGCATGAAAGGCTCCCGCTCGCGCAGGCTCAGGAGCCCGGCCACCTGATCAATCTCGGCGCCGGTGAGCACGATGGCCTTGATCGGGCTCCCGCGTGGCTGGCCGCGCGGATGCAGCGCGGGCGAGCGGCGCAGCTGCTCGGGCAGATCAGGAGACGCATTGATCAGCACCCAGTCCTCGCCGTTTGCGGAAACGGCAAGGCTGGCTTGGGTGCGTGGCCGGGCCCGGGGATCGCCAGCCCAAGCCAACTGGCAGACCGGGCACCGGCAGTTCCACTGCGGAAAACCTCCACCCGCCGCCGAGCCGAGCACGATCGCGGTGAGACGTCCCATCAAGCGGAACTTGAGCTGAATACCGCTTTAGAACTCGGCCGGGAGGTACCCGTTGATCTCAAGACCAACGCAAATCTCAACGAGAGTCGGTGTGGACCACATGATCTTTCCTCTTCGTTTGCCTGGTTTGCCTGGACGGCTGGCGCCTGGAGAGGCGCGTGACAACGACACGCTACCGGCAGGTGACCTGCACATTCAAGAAATCAGGTCTATAGCTTTTATCTATAGATGAGCTGGAGCGAGATGCGCTGGGGCGGCGCCGTTGCTCAATCCAAAAGTCCCATTCTGAGGTCAAACGCCGATGCCGACGATTGCACGCTATGGCAGCTGGAAGTCGCCCATCACCTCCGAGTTGATTGCGGCGCAATCGATTGCGCTGTCGGAGACCCACCTTGATGGCGACAAGTGCTACTGGCTCGAGGGCAGGCCGCAGGAACAGGGCCGCTTCGTGGTCGTGTGTGGCGATGCTGCGGGTACCAACGACCTGACGCCGAAGCCATTCAATGCCCGCACGCGCGTGCACGAGTATGGGGGCGCGTCGTGGACGGTCGTCGACGGCGTGGTCTATTTCTCGAATTTTGCCGATGGCCGCCTCTACCGCACGCGCGGCGGCGAGGCTGCCCCGCAGGCGCTGACACCGGCCCCGGCCGATAGCGGCCATCAATGGCGATTTGCCGCCGGCATCATCGATCGCGGACGCAATCGTTGGATCGGCGTGCGCGAGGACCACACCGCAGGCGGCGAGGCGGTCAACACCATCGTCGCCGTCGATCTCGCCGAGCCGGGCCGCGATGCCGGGCAGGTCCTGGTTGGCGGCAATGACTTCGTTGCGGCGCCGCGTCTGTCGCCCGATGGGCGCGCGCTGCTCTGGCTGGCCTGGCAGCATCCCAACATGCCGTGGAACGGCACGACGCTGTTCGTCGCCGAGCTCGACGCGGTCGGCAACGTACGGGAGCCGCGGCCGATCGCTGGCGGCGCCACCGAATCGGTGTTCCAGCCCGAGTGGTCGCCGGACGGGCAGGCCATCGTGTTCGTGTCCGATCGCAGCAACTGGTGGAACCTCTACCGCTACGATCTCTCAACGCGGACCACGCAGCCGCTCGCGCCCATGCAGGCGGAGTTCGGTGTCCCGCAGTGGAGCCTTGGAGCGGCGACCTATGCTTGGGTGAGACCGGACCGGGCGGGACCGGACCGCATCGTCGCAAGCTATGTCGCGGATGGGCTCGGCCATCTCGCTGTGCTCGATCTCGAAACCAAGACGCT
>DAIUEP010000319.1:0-4352 GCA_036845065.1 Xanthobacteraceae bacterium
CTTGCCGCTATTGCGCTTGTGATGCGACGTAATCTGCATGAGACGGAAGCCTTTGAAGCCGCGCAGAAGGTGGTCAGGCGCACATCGTCCCTTCGAACACTCATGAAGTATCCGCGCGAGTTGCTGCTCGTCGTCGGATTGACCGCCGGGGGCACAGCCGCCTTCTACACCTACACGACTTACATGCAAAAATTTCTCAAGCTCTCCGTCGGGCTCACTGACAATCAAACTACGATGGTCACCGTAAGCTCACTGCTTTTTGGCATTGCTTTGCAGCCTCTCTATGGGGCGCTTTCCGATCGCATCGGCCGCAAGTGGCTGCTCATTGGCTTCGGCGTGGGCGGCGTTGTGTTCACCATCCCGCTGCTGACAGCCTTACAAGCGGCTCAAGGGCCGCTGGAGGCATTCTTTCTGATCGCGGCGGCGTGGATGATTGTCTCCGGCTACACATCAATCAATGCGGTGGTCAAGGCGGAGCTGTTTCCGACCAATATTCGCGCCATTGGCGTCGGGCTTCCCTACGCGCTCACCGTGTCGATCTTCGGCGGCACCGCGGATTCAGTCGCCTTGGCGCTCAAATCTATAGGCCACGAAGAATGGTTTTATTACTACCTGACCGGTGTGATTGGCATATCTCTGCTCGTGTACCTGTTTATGCGCGACACCAAAGCGGATTCTGCCATGCATCGCCATGAATAATCGCACCAGGGCGCTCAATCTCCTGACAGGCCCCGCACCCCGGCAAGCGAAAGCGCGCGCAATCCCTGGCCATCGAAATAGACAAGGCGCAGGCGGCTGCGGCGCGACACCATGCGGGCCGGCAGCGGGTCGTACCGAAAGCTTGCGCCGCCGAGATGCGGCGTGACGGCGCCGACATCCGCGATCGCTTCGACCTCGACCCGCAGCAGCGCGAGCCTCGCCCCATCCGCCATGACGACCTCGAAGGGGACCCGGGCGAGCCGGAGAAAGCTCGTGGGATCGCTCGCCTGGCGAAAGCCATCGACAAAGGCGGCCTCGATCAGGTCGAGATCGGGCTCCTGGCTCGTTGTTGCCTCCTCGGCAGGCGCATCGCTTCGATGCGGCACATGCCACTGGGCCGGACGGCGGCCGGGAACCATATGGTTGTGCCCCAAGCCGGCGGTCTGGCTCAGCCCGCCGCCGCCATTGTGATGATCGTGATCGTGTCCGCGATGCATGGTGTGCCTCAAATGGGATGCCTCAATAAGCGACCGGTTTGTCGATCAGGGTCTTGTGCGAGCCGAGCTTGCCGTGCGCGACCAGCGAGCCGAGCGCCTCGACGACGACGCGCACGCCGACCAGCGCGGTGATGTCGGACGTGTCGTAGGGTGGCGACACTTCCACCACTTCGAGCCCGCAGAAGCCCTCCGCCGCCACGAGACCAAGGAGCTTCAGCGCCTCGCGCGGCAGAAACCCGCCCGGCTCCGGCCAGCCGGTGCCCGGCACGAATCCGCAGTCGAGCGAGTCGACGTCGAACGAGATGTAGACCGCGTCGGCATCCTTCCAAGCGAGCTCGAGCGCGATCTCGGCGGTCTTCTCAAGCCCCAGCTTCTCGATGTCCTCGATGGTGAGCACGTTGGTGCCGCGCTTGCGCGCCTCCTGCACGCCGAAGCGCGGCACCTGCCAGCCGCCGATTCCAAGCTGCACGAGATTCGATGCCGGGACGTTCGGAAGATTCGTCGCCCAGTACCACGGCGTCGTGTGCATCCGTTCGTCGAGGTCCTTTTCCTGGATGTCGATGTGGCGATCGAAGTGAATGATGCCGATGCGCTTGGAGGTGCATTGCGCGATGCCGCGCACGCAGGGAAATCCGATCGAGTGGTCGCCGCCCAGCATCAGCGGCAACGCCCCCGACGAGAACACATGGCCGACGCCGCGGGAGATCTGGTCGAAGCTCTTCTCCAGGTTGGCCGGAATGGTGAACACGTCACCGGCGTCGCACAAGGTCATCTGCTCGCGCAGATCGACGCCAAGCTCATAGTTGTAGGGCGTATAGAGCGCGGAGATGCGGCGGATGCCCTGCGGCCCGAAGCGCGTGCCGGGCCGATAGGTGGTGCCGGAATCGAACGGAATGCCGAGGATGGCCGCGTCGTACTTGCCCACGTCACGCACGTTTTCGACATAGGGCGCCTTGAGGAAGGTGTTGATGCCGGCGAAATGCGGCAGCTCCCCACGCGCAAAGGTAGGAATGCTCCGGTCGGTGAGGCATTCGGCGCCGGGCAGGCCCATGTCGAGCGCCCATTTCTGCTCCTTGCGCCAGCCGTGCTCGGGCAAGCGGCCTTCCGCTTCCACCGACTTCCAGCCTTGCGTCGCCATGCGGTCAAAGTCCGGATGATGACGACGAATGCGCGCGGGCGTGGCGACGCTTCCAGCCTTGCGCGAGCGCCGTGCGGTTGGGCCAAACATCATGGGGTTGCTCCTTGGCTTTGATCCGGTTGTTGTGGTGATTTCAGAAACCCGAGCACCGGCACCGGTCCGTCGCGGGTGAGATCGAGGTCGTAGGTCACGACCGCGCCGAAGCGCCCCGGCGCCTGCGGATCATGACGCGGCTTGTCGAGGGCGATGAGCCGCGTTCCGAGCCCGAACGCTTCCTTGAGGTCGTGCGTGACCATCACGATGGTCATCTTGTGCTCGCGCCAGAGCGGACGGATGAGCGCATGCATCTGCGCGCGCGTGCCAGGGTCGAGCGCGCCGAACGGCTCGTCCAAGAGAAGGACCCGCGGCCGCCGCGCCAGCGCCTGCGCGATCGCAAGCCGCTGCTGCATGCCGCCCGACAGCGCGCTTGGATATTTGTCGCGGTGCGCGATCAGTTCCACCTGCTCCAACAGGCGCTCGCTGCCCGCGATGGCGTCGCGGCGGGGCGCCCCGCGCAGACGCGCCAGCACCGGGCTTTTTTCGAACTCATAGGCGATCAGGACATTGTCGAGCACCGTGAGATGCGGAAACACCGAGTAGCGCTGGAACACGACGCCGCGATCGGGACCGGGCTCGCCCGGCAGCGGCGCGCCGTCGATGAGGATGGTGCCGCGCGTCGGCCGCTCCTGCCCGAGGATCAGGCGGAGGAATGTGCTCTTGCCGGCTCCCGAGGGACCGACGACCGAGAGGAACGCGCCGGCTTCGATCTCGAGATTGATCCGCTCGAGCACGATCTGGTCGCCGTACTCGACCCAGACATCGCGAACCGACAGCGCGCTCATCGCTGCCCGTCCTGCGCATAGGCCCAAGGGAAGCTCCGGCGTGCGATCCAGGCCAGCGCGAAGTCCATCAGATAGGCCAGGAAGGTGATCCAGGCGACGTAGGGCAGGATCACGTCCATCGCGAGATAGCGCCGCACCAGGAAGATGCGATAGCCAAGCCCGACATCAGCGGCGATCGCCTCGGCCGCGATCAGAAACAGAAACGCCGGCCCGAGCATCAGCCGCACCGACTCGACCAGCCGCGGCATGACCTGCGGCAGCGCCACCCGCACCGCGATCTGCCAGGTCGACGCGCCGAGCGACTGCGCCTTGACCAGTTGCTCGGTTGGAATCTTTCCGACCGCCAAGGCCAGATCGCGCACCAGGCATGGCGCGACGCCGAACACGATCAGCACGACCTTAGAGAGCTCGCCAAGCCCGAACACGATGAACAGGATCGGCAGGACCGCCATCGGCGGGATCATCGACAGAACCGCAATGAGCGAGCCGAAGGTCGCGCCGACCAGCGGGATGAGGCCGATCGCCAGCCCGAGAACCAGCCCGATCGCGGTGGCAATCGCGAGACCGATCACAAGGCGTCGCAGGCTTGCCGCGGTGTCGACCCACAGCACGATCTCGCCGGAACGCCGATCCGGCCGGAAGGCAAGATTTTGGGTCGCCTCCACCATCTCCGAGATCGGCGGCAACAGCTTGTCGTCGGGATTGTCCGCGCGCCGTTGTGCCGAGCTCACCACGTAGACGAGCGCGATCAAGACGAACGGGATGAACGCCAGCAGGATGCGTCCGCCCCGTCCTGGAGCGATGTTCATGATCCGGCGAATGGCGGCAGCTCCTCTAGTGCCCCGTTTCCGAAGTTCGTGAGTCGTTGCAGCACCCTCTGACACGAACTTCGGAAACAAAGGGGCACTAGCAAGTCCATGATTCTAGTGCCGCTTTCGATTTGAAGTTTCTAACCGAGTTTGCTGCAACTGTCGTAGGAACTTCAAATCGGCGGCACTGGTCGCTTCGATGCCGATCAGAGCTTGCCGTCGGCGGCGAGCTTCATGAAGGCCGGATCGAAGCGCAGCTTCACGTTCTGCCGCGACCCGAGCGTCGCCGACGGCATCGCGATGCCGATTGCGTCCTTCGACTTCACCT
>DAIUEP010000320.1:0-4347 GCA_036845065.1 Xanthobacteraceae bacterium
TATTAGTCATGGCTCATCCTGAACTATGTTTGCTTCCTCAATTCCCAAAGTCGGTCCTGGAATTCTTTCAACTTTTGTCCGTACCGATCCTGAAAAGCGATTACCACACCGTAATTCAACGTAATGAGCGCCAGCGCAGGAAGAAAGCCGACTACCACCACGACCCAGAACAGAATTGCTGAAATCGCATCATCATACCTAACCGTAGACACAATCAGTAATACGGTCGCAACAATCGCAACTAGCACAGATGGAATTCCAAGGAAATTTTCGATCTTCTGCGACGACATCCCCCATACATGACGCAGGGATACTGCTCCCAGGCAGCGAGCGAGGAGATCGTGATGATCACGCCCGCGTCCTGCGCGCGCATGATCGGGATGACGTGCTTGCAGGCCATGACCGCGCCGCGCAGATTGATCGCGCAGATGCGGTCGAACGCCTCTTCGGTGATCTCCGCGAGCAGCGCGTCCTGCGATGCTGAGGCCGACGTTGTAGTGCAGCACGTCGATGCGGCCCCAACGGTCCCGCGCTTCTGCCATCGTGTCGGCGAGCGTCGCCTCCTTGGTGACGTCGGCCTCAAACGGCACGCATTCGCCCAAGCCGCCCTGCGCCACCATGGCGGCGGTCTCCTCGGCAGATGCGAGCCAATTGTCGACCGCGAGCACCTGCGCGCCCTCCTGCGCGAAGCGCAGCACGGTGGCGCGGCCGTTGCCTGACGTAGACAGCATGACCCATTCTACGCGCTGCTTTACGCCGTGCGCCATATTCTCTACCATCCGCGCGCAGAAGCGGAGGTCGCAATGAGAGGCTTGGCGGTCGCGCTGGCAATCCTGTTCATCGGCGCGCAGCCGGCCGCCGCACAGCCGCCGGCCTTCTTCCGCCACGTCGTCGATGTCAACACTCGGCCGAACGTGAGCGTGCGTTACGTTGCCATGATCCCGTTTCTCGGCGGCCGTGTGCCGGTCTCGCTGGTGCTGCTCGCGGGTGGCAATGGCAAGCTCAGCATTAGTAACACCGGCACCGTTGGCACCTCGCTCAGCCAGAATTTCCTGATCCGCTCGCGCGAGCTGTTTCTGCGCAGCGGCGCGAGCGTCGTGGTGGCGGTCGACACCCCGTCGGATCGCCCCATGGGCATGAACGGCGCGTTCCGCCTTTCGCCGGCGCACGCCCAGGACCTCGCGGCCGTGATGCAGGACGTGCGTACCCGCTATGGCTTCGACGTCTGGCTGGTCGGCACCAGTTCGGGCACGATGTCGGTGGCCAATGCCGGCTCGTTTGCCGGACCTGTCCGTCCCACAGGCGTCGTTTTCACCTCGACTCAGACTCGGCTCGTGAAGTTCCTATGCGGGCGAACCGTGTTCGACGATACGCTTGCCGCAATCGAGATGCCGGCGCTCGTGGTGTCGCACAGCGCCGACGCCTGCGCTTGCACGCCCGCCGCCGACGCCGACCTCGTGCTCGGTGCTCTCGCAAGTTCGTGGAAGAAGGAAAAGAAGATTTTCAGCGGCGGTAGCCGCCCGTCCTCAGGGCCGTGCGACGCACTGGCACAGCACGGCTACTACGGCATCGAGAAACCCGTGACCGATTTCATTGTCAATTGGATCGACACCGCGTTCCTGCCAAAGATATTTCCGTTTCCGCCTCTCCTCACGCGCTAGACGACGTTCAGCGTCGCGCGGGGCCTGTCACCCTCGGGCGGCACCGGGTCGCGCAGCGGCCTGTCCTCGGGCGGATCGGCCGGCGGCGGTTCGACGGGGTCGACATAGGGCTGCGGGTCCTTCACCGGCGGCTCGGGTGGCTCGGCGGGCTCAGGACGCGGCGGTACGATTGGCTCCTTCGGCATGCCAGGAAAATGCGACAGGCGTGAATATGTTCCCGCAGGTCGGCCGAGCCCCTACGGTTATATTTCGGCCGAGTTCATAGAGCAGGATAAGAAACGTCGGACGTTAGGTCATACGATGCGCAAGGACGAATTGCTGGTCGAGTTGTGCGAGACGCTGGTGCGCGACCCGGCCGGGACACTCGATCGTTGTCGTGACATCGTTGCCGGAGCATCGTTGTCGATATCGCGGCGCGAAGGATCAGCGCAGCACACCTTCCCAAAGAATTCACGCCATGGGTTTCGCTGCGCTCAACTTATCTTATAAACTACTCCTGCACCGTCTCACTTGCGTCGTCAGTATCCGATTGCCTCCACGCGATGCACATCAAACAATCGTCGGGGGACAACAGCGCGCGTGCCGCACTCTCGTCGCCATTCGCCGCCTGACTTGCTCGCATGATTCGAGCGCAGAGGACGGCGAGCTCAATGAGTCATCTCGACTGGCATCAGAGTAACGACGAGCGCCCTCTCGGCGGAGACGGATCGCAGGCGTGGCGCGCCGCACTGGCCACGCTGCCGCTGGCCGAGCTGACGCGGCTTGCCGACGCGATCGACGCGGAGCTCGAGCAGGCGCGGGCACCGTCCGCCTCCCGGTTCGTCATCGAAGACTCTGACGCAAATACCTTCGAGCGGTCTCCGCCCGCCTGGCTGCTGCGCCGGCATGACCAGCGCGCACCCGCGACGAGCGACGAGACACTCGACGACACCAGCGAGGCGTTCCTCGAGCAATACGTGCCGCCGCCGAGCTTCCTGCCGCCAGCGCTCATGCGCCGTCCCGCTCCGATCCCGCGCGCGCCGATGCGGCCGGAGGCGATCGCGCGCAAGGTCTATTTTGCGTTCGAGTTCGACGACCTCGCGCGCGTCAACGCGGTGCGGCAGAGCGGCAAGGTCGGCGTGCGCGAAACCATCCAGCGCGGCTTCTACGACCGCGCCGTGTGGGAGCGCCGGGCGGCGAGGAACGAAGCCGGCGTGCTCGCGCTTATGCGCGAGGCGGTGAAGAACTCCTCGACGGTCTGCGTGCTGGTCGGGGCCGACACCTGGCGCAGCCGATGGGTGAAGTACGAGATCGCCCGCGCGGCGATCGAGGAGCGTGGTCTGCTCGCGATCCACATCAACGGCATCGAGCACAGCCGCGGCACGCCGGATCGGCCCGGGCTCAATCCGCTGCACGTGATGGGCTTCTATCAGCATGAAAGCGGCCACTGCTATCTGGTGGAGCGGCACGAGGTCGTGAAGGATGTCACCACCGGCGCGCTCGGCTTCGAGTGGCGGCTCTATGCCGACCACCCCGAGCCGGTGCTGCCGCCGCGTTATGTCTGCGACATCGAGCCCGGACGAGCGGCGCCGCTCTCGCTGTTCACGACCGAGCACGATTTCATGGCGGACGATGGAGCAACCAACATCGCCTCCTGGATCGACGCGGCCGCCGCGGACGTGGGGCGGTAGCGGTCTCAGCCAATCACTCCGCCGCGCGCAGCGTATCGCGGCCGGGCTCGCCCGGCACGTTGAAGAAGACCCGCACGTTGCGAAACCCGCACTTCGGGCATTTCAAGCGGCTCGCGAGCTCGGCGAGCGGAAAGCGCTCGCCGCGAGTCCATACCAAGGTCTTCATGTCGAGCTCCGTCATGGTGTCGCACCAGGGCACCCGGCGGTCAGTGCGACGCTTGGGCTGGCCATACCAGAGGCAATGCGCCGTGATGCGCCAGCCCGCCCGCCATGCCTGCCCGAGACTCTCCACACTCATGAGAACAAACATAGAACACAATGGCGCGGAGTCCAGCCATCGGCGGGACCCATGGGCGGCGCGGCTCTTGCTCCGGTTGAGACGCTCACTCCGGCGCCGATCGCCGCAATTCGCACAAACTGTGATCCCCATCACGCCGGCGATTGCCACGACGCAGCAATCTGCGCCACGACGGCGATCGCATGGGGCGGAGCCGACACCTTAACGGGAGACAGACCATGGCACGGCATTGGTGGCATCCGCTCGATGGCATGCAGGAACTATCGTTCAAGCCGGTCGCTGGAGGCTATCTCTATCGCGCGCCGAGTCCCTGGCTGTTCGGGCCCGCGCGCCACTATGTCGTGAGCGAGGAGCAGAAGGCCACGCTCGCGCTGCATCACCGCACCATGCTGCGGCTGGCATTCTGGTTGATCGTCATGATGGGAGCGCTCGCCGTGCCGCTCGCCGGCCTGTTCCTGCCCACGCAGAGCCTCGCGTATATCGGCGCGAGCATGCTGATCGGCCTCGCGATCGGGCTGTCACTCAATGCGTGGCTCGTCCACAAGGTCAAGCCGATCATCGCCGGGCTGACGCCAAGCGCCGAGCGCATCACCCAGCGCCAGATGTTCGGCACCCAGGCCTCGACGTTCTCACGCCGCTATGTGCTGGGCTTCGCGGCGCTCTCGTTCGTCATGCTGGCGCTGTCGGCGGCGCGCCCGATCTTCGATCCGGCCGGCCG
>DAIUEP010000321.1:0-4329 GCA_036845065.1 Xanthobacteraceae bacterium
CCGGCGGCTATCACGTGATGTTCATGGACCTGCGCGCGCCGTTCAAGCAGGGCGAAAAACTGAAGGGACAACTGCGCTTCGAGAAGGCCGGCACGGTCGACGTCGAGTACAGGGTCGAAAGTCTCGGCGCAGGCGGGCCGATGCACGGTCACTGATGAACCGGACAGGCCTGGTCCTCGTCCGGATCGGAGTTGCGCTGGCCGCTCTGGTCCTGGCCGCCGCGATCGCGTTTGCCTGGCTGTCGCTGCGCCGCGACAGCGATTGGCCGGCGATCGCCGACATCGGCGGGCCGTTTGCGCTCATCGATCATCGCGGCCAGCCGGTGACCGAACGGGACTATCTGGGCAAGCCGATGCTGGTTTTCTTCGGCTTTACGCACTGCCCGGATGTGTGTCCAACGACCCTGTTCGAGCTGACCAATCGGCTCAAGGAGCTTGGGCCGGACGCCGACCGGCTCAACATCCTGTTCATCACCGTCGACCCCGAGCGCGACACGCCGCAAGAGCTTGCGCTCTATCTCTCCTCGTTCGACCGGCGCATCACCGGCCTGTCGGGGCCACCCGAGGCCATAACCGTCGTCATGGCGGCCTATCGCGCCATCGCTCGCAAAGTCCCGCTCACGGACGGCGGCTATACGATGGACCACACCGCGACCATCTACATGATGGATGCCTCGGGCCGGTTGGTCGGCACCACGAACCATCAGGAGCCGGACGCCACCATTCGCGCGAAGCTCAAGCGCCTGCTGGGCGGCACTTGAGCCGGGCCATGGCAGGCGGTGATTGTCTCGACGCCTCTGTCGGCCTCTGCTACAGGCCGCTGGTTGGGAGCGAGAACGACGCGGCTCTCGTATGCGCAAGAGAAGGCGAATATCGAATGGCCATTCGGATCGGCACCGCCGAGCGGGACGGTACCTTCCACAGCCAGGGGATCGCGCTCAAGGCCGTGCTCGACGCGCGCGCCGCGCTTGCTCCGGTCGAGGTGCTCGAATCGAGCTCCGCCAGCATCGAGAACGCCAACCGGCTGCACGCTGGCGAGATCGACTTCGGCTTCATGGCCTCGAACTGGATCGGCCGCGCCAAGAATGGCGAAGCGCCGTTCGCGCAGCCGATCGACATCCGCATGGCGGCGCCGATGAATGCGGGGCCGCTGTTCTTCATCGTGCGCGCAGGCTCCGACATCCGCACCGTCGCCGATCTGCGCGGTCGGCGGGTTGCGGTCGGTCTGAAGACGAGCGGCATGGTGCAGCATGCGCACAATATCTTCGGCGTGCTGGGCCTGAGCTTCTCGGACTTCACGCCCGTCTATCTCGATTTCGCGGCCGGTGCCGACGCGCTTGCGGCGGGCGAGGTCGACTCCCAGTTTCAATGCCCGATTCCCAACAAGGTGATGACCGAGCTTGCCTGGCGTGCTGACGTGCGGGTCTTGCCCTACGCGGCGGGCGATCTGGATCGGCTGATGCGGGCGGTGTCGTTCTATCGCCCCGTCATCATGCGCAAGGACGCGTTCCGCGGACTCGCGGAGGACGTGCCGCAGCCTGCGGTGGTGAACATTCTGGCGACGCATGCGCGCGTCCCCGACGCGGTGGTCCACGAAACGGTGGCCGCAATCCTCTCGGGCCTGTCCGAGCTCGCCCGCCGCAATCCGCTGTTCACCGGGCTTGGCGAGCTGTTCGAGCCGTTACGTATGCAGGGGCCCGCGGCGCTGTCGTTTGGCGGCGTCGCACTCCATCCCGGCGCGCTCGCGGCCTGTCGCGACGCGGGATTGCTGCCGCATGGGACAGGGGAGTAAGTTAAGGCCAACCGGAACGCTAAGGAGACGCGCCCATGGCCTATTCGCTCGACAATTTCTGCGCCGATGCGCATACGATCCTCAAGGCGAAGCCACTCGCGGACGCGCTGCCGCAGGTCGCCGAGCGCCTGTCGACGCTGCTCGTCAACCCGCAATTCGTGGCCGAGACCTTCAACGAGGACATGCCGCCCGGCAAGCGCGTGCTCTATCACGACAAGGAGCTCGACTTTTACGTGCTGGCGCACGTGCAGGAGGGCGGCAAGAAAGGCAAGCCGCACAGCCACGGCAACTCGTGGGCGATCTACGGCAACGCCAAGAACGTGACCGGCATGACCGAGTGGCGCCGGGTCAACGCGGCGAGCGACGAGCACTACGAGCTGAGACAGTCGAGCCAATACGACATCGGCCCCGGCCAGACCCGCGCCTATGGTCCCGGCATGATCCATTCGACCGAGCACAAGCAGAAGGCCTGGGTGATCCGCATCACCGGCACCGACCTCGACAAGCTGCCGCGCTACCACTTCCGCAAGCAGGACAAGATCCTGGAAGCGGTGTGAGCGCGATGTTGGCCGGTCGTCCTCGCGAAAGCGGGGACCCAGTAGTCACCGCGGCGTGAGTTGGCCCAGCGGCACAAGAACACTCAGTGACTGCTGGATTCCGGCTCTCGTTCGCTGCGCTCACTCGGCCGGAATGTCAGAGAGCGCAGAGGCGACGGACAGTTTCAATTCTTCTCTCCCGCGATCGCGTTGTAGCGCGCAATCACGTCCTTCGGCGTCGCCGCCATGCGGCCGACCAGCTTGAGGATCTCCTCGGCCGTGATCGGGCTCATGTCGATGCCGAGCTTAGCGGCCTCCTCCAGCACGGCCGGGTCGCGGCACATCGCCATGAAGGCGTCCTGCAGCGCCTTGACGCGATCGGCCGGCACGCCGGGCGGCGCGACGAACGGCAGTGACATAAAGAACGGGATCTCAGCGAACTCGATCAGCGACAGCATGTCGGGGCCCGGCGCCAGCTCCCGCCCGGTCGGCACGTCGGGGAAGTCGGGATGGCGGCTCGTCCGTCCGAACTGCACAAGCGCTCGGAATGCGCGTTTCTCCCACATCTCGCGCTGGCCGGTCTTGACCGAGCTGATGCCGACGACCTGACCGTCGATCTCCTTGCGCGCCATCGCCAGAAACAGCGGGGCGGCGCCAGTATAGCCGCGCACGACGTTGACGTTGAGGCGTAGCGCCTCCTTGGCGATGATGCCGAAGATCAAATTGCTCGAGGCGGCGTTGTTGGCGCCGAGCGTCAGCTTCTGCGGGCCGCCCGGCTTGATATCGTTCACGCTCTTGGCCGGATGGTCGGGGTTGATCAGCATCAGATAGGCGTCATCCGCATAGGACGACATGCTGCCGAGCCAGATCAATTTGGTCGGGTCGAACTGTGCCTGCGGATAGCCCTGAATGGCAAGTTGGGGCGTGGCCCGCTCAAGCTTGGCGAGCACGGTGCCGTCCCGTTCGGAAGCGTTGTAGATGCGGTTGGCGGTAACGAGGCCGCCGCCGCCCGGCGTAAACTGCACGTTGACGAGCGGGTTGCCCGGGATGAAGCGGCCGAAATGCTTGGCCGCGAAGCGTGCCGTGATGTCGTTGATGCCGCCGGGCGAGGTGCCGACCAGCACGGTCACGGTCTTGCCGCGGTAGAACTGCTCGGCTGTTTGCGCCGCCGCCTGCTGCATCGCCGCAACTCCTATGCAGAAACCGCATCCCAATGCAGCGAGGCGAAGAATGCCGGGGTTCATCGGAGGTTTCTCCTTTTTGTTTGTACGTCGCTCGAAGGCTGCCGTCAGGGCAGATCTCTCAACATGCATCCAAAGCCATTGCGCGACTCGCGGACATTGAGCCGCTTTTGGAACTCCCAGACCCGCGCGGTGACCGGATGCACCACTGGTACCTGCAGGTCGCGTTCGAGCGTTTCGATGATGGGCAGGGTGCGCCAGCCGGAGCCGAGCATATAGATCGCGTCGGCACCCTTGTGCGCGAGGAAGCTTTTCTTGATGTGGGCGTAGATCTGCTCGCCCGAGAGTTCCTGCACCTTGTTGAACGGCACGTCGATGCCGGCCATGCCGCGCACCTTGAAGCCCGCATCGGTGAAATACTGCGCGAAGATGGCGTTGAGCTTGGCGGGGAAATAGGTGGCGCCGACGAAGCTCTTGGCCTTCACCGCCTTGAGCGCGCGCACGTGGTTCTGCGCCACGCTCATGATCGGCGTCTTGTACTTCTTCTCCCAGGCGGCGACGATCTTGGCCTCGCCCGCGAAGCCGTGGACCATGAACGGCGGCGCGCCGTTGGGGTGGATGATGTCGCATTTCTGCTCGGCCAGCACCGCCACAAGCTTCTCGTAGTGCGGCATCATGGTCTCGAACTCGTCCTCGGTGCCGCGGCTGATGTTGAGGAACAGCGGAATGAGCCCGATGCCCTCGGGCAGCAGGCGGCAGACCTCCTCGGTCATGCCGGGCCGCATGGTCGGATTAACCATCCCGACGACGCCGCGCCAGCT
>DAIUEP010000322.1:0-4306 GCA_036845065.1 Xanthobacteraceae bacterium
CTCTGGTTCAACGCCAACACCGGCCGCGGCGGCCTCGGCCGCGTCGATCCCAAGACCGAAAAGATCGACGTCTACATGCCGCCACAAGGCATGTCGCCAACGGGCGGCGCCGTCACCCTCGACGTCGACCCGCAGGGCAAGGTCTGGGTCACCTCGCCCGACGGCGCGCTGCACTTCGATCCCGATACCGAGAAGTTCACCGAGTTCAAGTCACCGACCTTCAAGTCACCGACGACCGGCGCCAACGGAGTCACCTACGGCCTCGCCGCCGACCGTGACGGCAATGGCTGGTGGCTGCAGATGGCGCTCGACACCGTCAACAAGGGCGACATCAAGACCGGCAAGACCACCGAGCTGAAGCTTCCTCCGGTGAAGGCTGCGCTCGACCAGATCACCGATCCGGAGCTGGTCAAGTTCTACGAGAGCTTTGCGCCGCTGGACTTCAACACCCCGGTGCCTTGGAACCAGGGCCCGCGCCGCATGGGCGCCGACAAGAACGCCGACGTCGTCTGGGTCGGCACCTCCTGGGGCGCGTCGCTGGTGCGCATCAACACCAAGACGATGGAATCGACGGTTGTTCCGCTGCCTTATCAAGGCATGTCGCCCTACCAGATCACGGTCGACAAGAACCATAACCTCTGGATGAACGTGTGGACCTCCGACGTCGTCCTCAAATACGAGCCGGCCACCAACAAGTGGACGACCTTCGACCTGCCCTCGCGCGGCACCGAAGTGCGTCACATCTCGATCGACGAGCGCGACGGCAAGCTCAAGGTGATCATCCCTGAATATCGCGTGAGCAAGATGGCCACCATGACCTTCCGCAGCGAAGCCGACATCGCAGCGCTCAAGGCGCAGGCAACACGCTAGGGCCGCCCTGGTTCAGGGACAGTCGTCACCGGCGAGCGGGCTCTTGCCCGCTCGCTTCTTTTTTTGACAGGCCGGATCGGCGGCCTTTTCACATTGATCATCCTTGATGGGCGGCGCGTTCATTCCGCCGGCGCTGTCGTTTCCTTCCCAACCGGGCCGCTGAGCGGGCGCTCCTCCATCAGCACGAGCGCGATCAACGTCAGGACACACGCCGCAAGCGCTGCCGCAAACACGAGCCGGAACACCGCCGCGACACCGGCAGCCCCTACATGGATGGCCGCAACCTCGAGGCCGACGCCGCCACGCTCGGGTGTAATGCCGAGGCCCGCCAGCAGGATTGCCCCCATGATCGCGACCGCGAGCGCACTCGCGAGCGCGCGGAAGAAGTTCATCGTGCCGGTCGCGGTGCCGACATCGTGGCGCTCGACCGCGTTCTGGATCGACACCGTTGCGACGGGGAACACTGATCCGACGCCAAAGCCGACGACACCGGTGGCAAAGATCGCCCAGCCGAGCGGCATCGCCGGCCACCATGCCAACGCCGCGACCGCAAGGGTGGCGAGTGTCATTCCGATGTAGGGCGAGACCTTGTAGTGGTTGAGATGCATCATCGCCCGGCCTGACAACATCGAGCCTGGCGTGGTGAGCACGATGACGGGAATGAGCGCGATGCCTGACTGCGTCGGCGTGAGCGCGTGCACGAGTTGATAGTGCAGCGGCATGTAGATCATAAAGCCGGTCATCACGCTGAGAGCGCAGGATGTTGCCAGCGTGCCGTGCCGCATCACCGGGTTGGCCAGCACGTTGAGCGGCAGGAACGGCTCGGGCACCCGATTGAGCCACCAGGCAAACGCCGCGGTCAGCACCATCGCCAGCGCAAGCAGGCCGAAGATGGCCGGCGATGCCCACGGCACGCGCGTGCCGCCGGAGGTCAGCGCAAGCAGGAGCGCGACCGATGCCGCAATCATCAAGGTGGCCCCGATGAGGTCGAGCTTGTGGGTCCGCTGGTGGCGTGGCAGCCGCGTCATGGAACGCGACACCAGCATCGCGGTGACGAGGCCGAGCGGAACGTTGAGCCAGAAGATCGCCGACCAGTGCAGCTGGTCCGCGATGATGCCGCCGAGCACCGGCCCGAGCACGCCGGCCGCGATCCAGGCGATGCCCATATAGGCCTGGAACAGGCCG
This sequence comes from Xanthobacteraceae bacterium, assembly GCA_036845065.1. Taxonomy (GTDB): domain Bacteria; phylum Pseudomonadota; class Alphaproteobacteria; order Rhizobiales; family Xanthobacteraceae; genus VAZQ01. The sequence goes on from DAIUEP010000322.1 coordinate 2,056, forward strand.
CGTTCGCGCGGCGTCACCATATCGGCCACCGTGGTCTGCACCATCGGCACGATGCCGCCGCCGCCGATCCCCTGCAGGGTGCGCCCGATGATCAGGAGCGTCATGTTGGGCGCCAGCGCCGAAAGCGCCGAGCCGGCCACGAACAGCCCGATGGCGGCAAGCATCATCGCGCGCCGGCCGTGAATGTCGGACAGCTTGCCGTAGAGCGGCGCCACGACGGTCGAGGACAGGAGGTAGGCTATGATCACCCAGGACAGGTTGTGAAGATCGCCCAGGTCGCGCCCGATGGTCGGCAACGCGCTCGCCACGATGGTCTGGTTCACCGCCGACAGAAAGCCACCCAGCATCAGGCCATAGAAGATGCGGTGGATCTCCTTGCGGGTGAGCGGCGCGATCGCGGCCTGAGTTTCGGTACGCTCCTTGAACGAACTCATTGCGTCTCGCCGTAGCGTCTCACTTTTATGCCCCACTGACCCATATATGACCCGGTGACCCGCCGGGCTGCGCCCTGGCGCTCTCGCGGGTTCCGCGAATGATGGCCACCATCGCGTCCCGACAACAGAAATTCAATGCCTGCCGGTGGGACGCAGGTATGCCAGCCACAAAGCTAATCCTTCGCTCGGGATGCAGGCCCCGGCGTAGCCTCCGCCGGCCCGCGCAGCGGCTGGGCTTTGATCACCATCAGCGCGAGCAGAGCCATTCCGAGGAAAAGGGCGGCCGCGATGAACACCCAACGGAAGGACGCCGCCAGCGCGGCCGTGTCGGCGGCCGAGAGCCGCTCCAGGCTCGACCCATGCACTCCCGCCAGCACGATCGCGGCGAAGATCGCGACCACGAGGGCGCTGCCGAGTTGGCGGAAGAAGCTCAGCGTCCCGGTCGCGATGCCGAGCTGATGCAAGGGGACCGCGTTCTGAATGATCACGGTCGTGGCCGGCCACATCGGCCCCATGCCGGCGCCGCCCACCGCAAGCAAGATCGTGGCCTGTATCAGCGAAAGATCGGCCGGCGCCAGCGCGAACATGATCATCGCCGCGATGCCGACCGGCATCGCCAGGACCGGCACGCGCTTGTATCGTTCGAGCCTTGGCATCAGTCGCCCCGCCACCATGGAGCCGATCGTCGCGCCCACCATGAAGGCGATCAGCACGATGCCGGACGCGCTCGCTGAATGTCCGAGGACAAGCTCGACGTAGATCGGAATGAAGATCGAGAGGCCGACGATTGTTCCGATCGAGAAGAAGCCTGCCGTCGCGATGCCCAGCACCACCGGCTCTGCGAGCATCGTGAGCGGAATGAAAGGCTCCGGCGCGCGCAGGAGCCGCCAACCGAAGGCCGCCCATAGTACGGCCGACGCACCGAGCAGACCGATGATGACCGATGAGGTCCATGGATAGCGGACACCACCCCAGGCCAGCGCCAGCAGCAACGCCAGCGCCGCAGCTACCATCAGGGCCGCGCCGGCGAGATCGAGGCGATGCGGACGCTCGTTGCGCGGCAGACGGCGCAGCGCACGGTCGGTCAAGACCAGCGCGACCACACCCAGCGGCAGATTGATCCAGAAGATCAGCGACCAGTGCACATGATCGGTGAGGAGCCCACCCAATACAGGTCCGAGGATGCTGGCGGCCAGGAACATGGCCGACGTGTAGGACTGAACCAGCGGCCGCTCGCGGGGCGACAAGAGGTCCGCGATCACCGTCTGCGCCAACGGCAGGATGCCGCCGCCGCCGATGCCCTGCAGCGTGCGCGCGACGATCAACACCTCCATGCTGGGCGCCAGCGCGCAGGCGACGGATCCAAGAACGAACACGCCGACCGAGATCAGCATCATCCGCCGTCGGCCGTAGATGTCGGACAGCTTGCCGAATAACGGGGTCGCGACCGTCGTGCTGATCAGATAGGCGGTCACCACCCAGGACAGGCGCTCGACATCGGCGAGCGCTCGCCCGATGGTCGGCAGTGCCGGCGCCACGATAGTCTGTTCCAGCGCGGAGAGAAACATCGCCAGCATGATGCCGGCGATGATCGCACGCACGGAGGCGTCGTCGAGGCGGGCCCCTTCAGTCGTTAGGCGAGGGTCCGGTCGGTTCTGATGGTTCATCCGCGCAAACCAACAGCTTCGCGCCGAAGCCGCAAGCTAGTGCCGTCGATTTGAAGTTCCTACAACACCCGCAGCAACTCAGTTAGGAACTTCAAATCGAAAAGCGGCACTAGATTCAAAGAGTTGCTAGTGGTCCTAAGATTCCGAAGT
>DAIUEP010000323.1:0-3271 GCA_036845065.1 Xanthobacteraceae bacterium
TCATGCCGGCGATGATCGGCGGCTTCGGCAACTGGTTCGTGCCGCTGATGATCGGGGCGCCCGACATGGCGTTCCCGCGCATGAACAACATCTCGTTCTGGCTCCTGCCGGCGGCCTTTACGTTGCTGGTCATCTCCATGTTCGTGGAAGGCGAGCGTGGTGAGGCAGGCGTCGGCGCCGGCTGGACCATCTACGCGCCGCTCTCGTCGGCGATCGGGCATCCGGGGCCGGCCGTCGATTTCGCAATTCTGGCGCTGCACCTTGCCGGCGCCTCGTCGATCCTCGGCGCCATCAACTTCATCACGACGATCTTCAACATGCGCGCGCCCGGCATGACGCTGCACAAGATGCCGCTGTTCGTGTGGTCGCAGCTTGTCACCGTGTTCCTGCTGCTGCTGTCGTTGCCGGTGCTCGCCGGCGCGATCACGATGCTGCTCACCGATCGCAACTTCGGCACCACGTTCTTCAATCCCGAGGGCGGCGGCGACCCGGTCTTGTTCCAGCATCTGTTCTGGTTCTTCGGTCACCCCGAGGTCTACATCCTGATCGTGCCTGGCTTCGGCATGATCAGCCAGATCGTGTCGACGTTCTCGAGGAAGCCGGTGTTCGGCTATCTCGGCATGGCCTACGCCATGGTCGCGATCGGCGGCATCGGCTTCGTGGTGTGGGCGCATCACATGTACACCGTCGGCATGTCGTCGGCGACGCAGGCCTATTTCGTCGCCGCCACCATGGTGATCGCGGTGCCGACCGGCGTGAAGATCTTCTCCTGGATCGCCACCATGTGGGGCGGCTCGATCGAGTTCAAGACGCCGATGCTGTGGGCGATCGGGTTCATTTTCCTGTTCACCATCGGGGGCGTCACCGGCGTGGTGCTGGCGAATGCCGGCGTCGACCGCTCGCTGCAGGACACCTACTACGTGGTGGCGCATTTCCACTACGTGCTCTCGCTCGGCGCGGTCTTCACGATCTTTGCCGGCTGGTACTACTGGTTCCCGAAGATGTCGGGCTACATGTACAACGAGACCATCGGCAAGGTGCACTTCTGGCTGACCTTCATCGGGGTCAACATCGTGTTCTTCCCGCAGCACTTCCTCGGGCTCGCCGGCATGCCGCGCCGCATCGCCGACTACCCGGACGCGTTCGCCGGATGGAACTACGTCTCCTCGATCGGCTCGTTCATCTCGGCCGCGGGCACGCTCGTCTTCTTCTATGGCGTGGCGCAAGCGTTCATGCGCAAGGAGAAGGCCGCCGACAATCCATGGGGCGCCGGTGCCACCACGCTTGAATGGACGCTGCCGTCGCCGCCGCCGTTCCATCAGTTCAATGAGCTGCCGCTCATCAAGTGAGTCAAAGTGACCGACATTTCGGCTATTGATCATCGCAAGAAGGTTGCGCCGCTGGCCCCCGCTGGGCTGATCAGCGAGGCGGGGGTCGGCGACTATCTGGCGCTGATGAAGCCGCGGGTGATGTCGCTCGTGGTGTTCACCGCGTTCGTCGGGCTGATGATCGCGCCCGGGCATATCCACCCGGTGCTCGGGTTCACGGCGCTGTTGTGCATCGCGATCGGAGCCGGCGCAGCCGGCGCCCTCAACATGTGGTACGACGCCGATATCGATGCGATCATGACGCGCACCGCCTCGCGGCCGATTCCGTCGCGGCGGGTGACGCCGGGCGAGGCCGCTGGTTTCGGCTTGACGCTTGGCGGCTTCTCGGTGGCCGTGCTGGCGGTCCTGGTGAGCTGGCTTGCCGCCGCGCTGCTCGCTTTCACGATCTTCTTTTATGTCGTGATCTATACGGTGTGGCTCAAGCGGCGCACACCGCAGAACATCGTCATCGGCGGCGCTGCCGGCGCCTTTCCGCCGATGATCGGCTGGGCGGCGGTGACCGGCGGCGTCTCGCTTGAATCCTTTCTTCTGTTCCTGATCATCTTCCTGTGGACGCCGCCGCACTTCTGGGCGCTGTCGCTGTTGCGTACCGACGACTACGCGCGAGCGCGGGTGCCGATGCTGCCGGTGGTGGCGGGTCCCCGTGAGACGAGGCGGCAGATCCTGCTCTATTCGCTGGTGTTGGCGCCGGTCGCCCTGGCGCCGTGGTTGTTAGGCAGCGCGGGCGCCATCTACGGCGTGACGGCCGTGGTCGCGGGCGTCCTGATGGTTGCGCTCGCCTGGCGCGTGAACAAGGCGCCCGAAGGTGAGGGCGCCGCGCGTGCGGCGCGCGGCCTGTTCTCCTATTCGATCCTTTACCTGTTTACGCTCTTTGCCGTGCTCCTCATCGAGCGCGGATTGCCCGGCCTTCTGGGTCGCGTGGCCATGTGAGGGGGCTGGTAATGACATGGCCGACAAACCCGACAGAGTCACGCTCACTCCAGAGCAGCAGCGCAGCCGGCGTGCCCGCTCGATCGCCATCGCGGTCGTGCTCGGTGTGCTGGTCATTCTGTTTTATGTCGTCACTCTCGTGAAAGGCCCCGGCGTGTTGAACCGCCCCATGTAAACGCCATGAACTGAACGCCATGAACTGAACGCCATGAACTGAACGCCATGAAGTGATCGCCATGAACGCCACCTACCGCCACACAACGCAGCAACGTCGGCGCGACCTCGCAGTCGCCGCCGCCTGCGGCGTGGTTGTGGCTGGCATGGTGGGAATGGCCTTCGCCGCCGTGCCGCTCTACGACTGGTTCTGCCGCGCGACCGGGTTCGGCGGCACCCCGCAGGTGGCGACGGCGGCGCCCGGCAGCGTGCTCGATCGTCGCATCCTCGTGCGTTTCGATGCCAACGTGGCGGCCGGGCTGCCATGGCGGTTCGAGCCGGAGCAGCCGGCCGTCGAGGTCCGGATCGGCGACGTCGTGACGGTGAACTATCGCGTCACCAACCTGTCGGCTCAGGCCACCGCGGGGCAGGCATCTTACAACGTGTGGCCGCCGACCGTCGGCGCCTTCTTCTCGAAGATCAACTGCTTCTGCTTTACCGAGCAGCGGTTCGAGCCGGGCGAGACGCGCGACATGCCGGTCGTGTTTTTCGTGGACCCTGAGCTTGCCAAGGATTCGGAGCAGGATGGCCTCACCAGCATCACCCTCTCCTACACCATGTATCCCGTGCGTTTGCCGGAGCCGCCCCGCGTCGAGCGCGGCGGCACTGCGGCGCCCGGGCGGAGTTAGAGCATGATCCCGAAAAGTGGAAGCCGGTTTTCGGATAAGATCATGCTCAAGGATTGGAGCATGATCCCGAAAAGTGGAAGCCGGTTTTCGGATAAGATCATGCTCAAGGAT
>DAIUEP010000323.1:3371-4292 GCA_036845065.1 Xanthobacteraceae bacterium
TAGAGCATGACCTTGGGCATGCTCAGGACGATGACCAGAGCGCGCGCGATCCGCGTCGCTCGCCAAAGACGGAGACGTTGAAGATGGCCGACGCTCACGCCAAGCCGCACCACGACTACCATCTCGTGGACCCGAGCCCGTGGCCGATCGTCGGCGCGATCTCGGCGTTCCTGCTGGCGGTCGGCGCGATCACCTGGATGCGGCACATGTTCGCGGCGGCGCCCTATGTCTTCTTCGCCGGCGTGCTCGGCACTGCCTACACCATGATCGGATGGTGGCGCGACGTCGCGCGCGAAGCGACCCACCAGGGCTATCACACCCGCGTGGTGCAGATCTCGCACCGCTACGGCATGATCCTGTTCATCGCCTCCGAGGTGATGTTCTTCGTCGCCTGGTTCTGGGCCTACTTCAACACCGCGTTGTTTCCCTCCGACGTTATCCAGGCCGGCACCGAGCTCCTCGGCAACGTCCAGCGCACCGAGGTCCTCGGCGGGCAATGGCCGCCGAAGGGGATCGAGACCTTCGATCCGTGGCATCTGCCGCTGCTCAACACGCTGATCCTGCTCACCTCGGGCACCACGGTCACCTGGGCGCACCATGCGCTGCTGGAGAACGACCGCGAGGGTCTGAAGTGGGGCCTGATCTGCACGATCCTCTTGGGCCTCGCCTTCACCGCCGTGCAGGCCTACGAGTACAGCCACGCCGCCTTCCACTATTCGGGCAACATCTACGGCGCCACGTTCTTCATGGCGACCGGCTTCCACGGCGCGCATGTGATCATCGGCACGATCTTCCTGATTGTCTGCCTGATCCGCACCTATCTCGGACACTTCAAGCCGGAGCAGCACCTCGGCTTCGAGTTCTCGGCCTGGTACTGGCATTTCGTCGACGTGGTGTGGCTGTTCCTGTTCGCCTGCATCT
>DAIUEP010000324.1:0-4279 GCA_036845065.1 Xanthobacteraceae bacterium
AGGAGAAGGCCAAGAGCGCGGTCGCCGCCGAACCTGCGGTCGAGGAAGACTCGTCAAATCTCACCGCGCACTAAACCGGGCAAAAAGGCTAGCATCGAGCGGCGGCGTCACGGGACGCCGCCGCTTTGCGTTTGCGAGACTAGGGGCACCCCTTGTCGGAAACGATGGTAACCCGCAAAGTCGCCTCTGCGACGATGCATCAGCAAGGAACGTCATCCGTGATCGATCTCTACACCTGGACCACGCCGAATGGCCGCAAGGCCTCGATCGCGCTCGAAGAGCTCGGGCTGCCCTACACCGCGCATGCGGTCGACATTGGCAAGGACGAACAGTTCAAGCCGGAGTTCCTTAAGATCAGCCCGAACAATCGTATCCCGGCGATCGTCGATCGCGATAACGGGATGACGCTGATGGAATCGGGCGCGATCCTGATCTACCTCGCGGAGAAGACCGGGAAGCTCCTGCCCGCGAGCGGCGAGGCGCGCTATCGGGTGCTGGAGTGGACGATGTGGCAGATGGGCGGCCCGGGCCCGATCTTCGGGCAGACCCACCACTTCGTGAAATACAACAAGGGCAAGGCGCCCTATGCGGAGGAGCGTTTCTTGAAGGAGACGCATCGGCTCTACGGCGTGCTCGACCGCCGGCTCGATGGACGGGAGTTCGTCGCCGACGATTATTCGATCGCCGATATCCTGATCTGGCCGTGGGTCTCACGCTATGAGTGGCAGACCATCGACCTCAATCAGTATCCGAACGTCAAACGCTGGTACGTGACCATTGCCAACCGGCCGGCGGTCCAGCGCGGCTATCACGTGCCCAAGAAGGTGCAGGAAATCCCGATGCCGTGACGGGGCTGCACGTGACGACAGCGGCGCTGGAACGGAGTTCCTTCAGCTTGCGCCGACTGGGTGGATGGCGATATGTGGGAGGGAAGCGACAGAATAGCTCAGGGCGGTTAGCTCAGCTGGTAGAGCATCTCGTTTACACCGAGAGGGTCGGCGGTTCGAGTCCGTCACCGCCCACCAGTCCTTCGCGCCACCGGCGCTTTTGAAAATCAGATCCGTTTCGGGAATGGCCAACAGACGACTTCGACAGCCTGACGACACACCAAGCCCGGCGGTCCGCCGTAGCGTCCCGCCGAGCTTGTAACGCAAGCGCCTGATCGAACGGCCTCTTTAGACCGCTTCCTTGAGTTCCTTGGCAGCCCGGAAGGCAACCTTCTTCGAGGCCTTGATCTGGATCGGCTCGCCGGTCGCCGGATTGCGGCCCATGCGGGCAGCGCGCTTGCGCACCACCAGGATGCCGAGGCCACCGATGCGGATGCGATCGCCCTTCTTGAGATGCTTGGTCACCAGGCCGACCAGGTCGCCAAGCACCGCTTCTGTTTGCTTTTTCGACATCTCGTGCGACTCCGCCAGATTGGCGGCAAGATGCTTCAGCGTCACGGTCGGTGCCGATTTCTTGGCTGGCGTCGCCATGGATGACCCTCCTGGTTGCAGAAAGTGGCCGTTCAGGCCACCCGTCACAAAAGTCGCTTAAACGATTCGGTCCGCGTCTGACCATCACTTCCGCTCGAAAAATGTGGGTTTTTTCGGACTTTTGCAACTGGAGACTTGCGTTCAGCCCAGTAAAATCAGGGCAAATCCAAGCGAGGCCCCTCGGGAACCCTCCCGCAGGACCTGGCCGTTGTGGCGGCGTTTGAGAGCCGTGCCTTGACTTGGAGCGGGGCGGCATTTAAGTCCGCATCACTCCCGAAAGGGGGCGTAGCTCAGTTGGTTAGAGCGCCGGCCTGTCACGCCGGAGGCCGCGGGTTCGAGTCCCGTCGCTCCCGCCAGTTTCAAAGCAAATTGGCTGTTAAAGCAAATTGGCTGTTGCCGTAAGGCGCGACGCAGATCGCGCGACTTGGATAGCGACGCGCTGCCTTACTTGCCCAAATGCTTGTCGAAGAAGCGCGCGATCTCCTCGAACGCGTCCTTGCTCTCGGGCACGCTGGCGTCGCGATACCAGGCGCCGTGCGGCTGGCCTTCGAACACTTCCAGCACCGACTCGACTCCGGCCTGGCGCAGCTTGCGATGCATGCGCACCGTATTGCTGAGCAGAAGGTCGCGCGTGCCGCTCAGGAGCATCGTGGGCGGAAAGCCGCGCAAGTCGCCATAGACCGGCGAGAGCAGCGGATCCCTGAGATCGTGGCCGTTGGCATAGAGGCGCGCCCGGGTGTCGCAGCTTGCGCCGCGCGCGATCAGCACGTTGTCGATCATGGCGTTGGTGTGAAACGTGTCGCCCGCTTCGGTGAGATCGGCCATCGGCGTGCCTGGCGCGATCGCGCCCGGCAGCGGCAGTCCGTCCTGCTTCGCCTTGAGCACCGTCGCTAGCGTCAGCCCGCCGCCGGCCGAGGAGCCGAACAGCCCGACGTTGCGCGCCGGCACCATCGAGTGCGCCGCCTTCAGGACCGCGATGGTGTCCTCGATCGCGGCTGGAAAATACGCCTCCGGCGGCATCCGGTAATCGACCGAGATCACCTTGAAGCGGCCGAAGCCCGCCATCATGGTAGCTTCGCTGGTGCCGGACTCGCCGGGATTGCTGACATAGCAGCCGCCATGCACGTGGATGAGCAGGCGGTTGCGGTTCTCGGCTGGCACGTCCCGCGGCGTCAGCACATAGGCTCTCGCGCCGTTGATGGTCTGCGGCTCGATCGCCACGCGCAGCTGCTCGCGCAACGCCGGGAGCCGCCTGGCGGCTTCGGCGGCGGCCGCGTCGACCTGCACCTTCCACTCCGCTGCCGTCTTCGGAAAGACGTTCCAGTTGGGACTGACGGGCGCGCCGATGATCCGCTGCAGCTGCGGGCTCACCGTCTCCGGCACCGGGATCGAGCGTGCTGGCACGTCGCGCACGGGTGGGGATTGCGCCAACGCGTGCGACCAAGCGGTGATCACGAAAATGATCGAAAGCGAGCAGCAGAACGGCGCCCTGGTGATCATGCGAAGTCCTCCCTGAAGGTCTTGGGATCCATTGTAGGACCCGGTGGCCGCTGCTGAAAGGCGCCGCTCTGCTTGAATTGCCGCGGCCTTTCGGCCTAGAACCAGCTAACTCGCGGGCCTGCATTCCATGCGTTCCCGCCATTGGGATTGATACTGGTGAGCAAGCCCGTCGACCAGGCCACGCGCCTCGCAGCTATTTCCGATCTGCGCCAATGTCTCGCGATCGCCGAGGAGGTCGGCGCCCTTGAGGTGATCGAGGGCGCGGACCCTAATCTCGAAATGGGCGCGCTCTATGAGCTGAGCCTGCAGAAGCCGGTGCCGCCGGTGCTCCTGTTCCGCAAGATCAAGGGCTATCCGGACAACCATCGCGTCGTCTGCAACGTGCGCTCCTCGAAAGTGCTCAACGATGGCGTCGGCCTCGAGCTGGTGCAGAACTATCGCAAGCATAAGCGCAAGCAGTCGGAGCCCATCGCTTCGGAATACGTGAGCGACGGTCCAGTGTTCGAGAACGTGCTGATGGACAACGAGGTCGACATCCTCGCGTTCCCGGCGCCGAAGTGGCACGCCAACGACGGCGGCTCGTACATCGGCACCGAATGCATGGTGATCGCGCAGGACCCCGACAGCGGCTGGGTCAATGCCGGCACCTATCGGGTGTCGGTGCGCGACAAGCGCACGCTCTCGATCTTCATCGAGCCGGGCAAGCACGTCGACCTGATCCGCAAGAAATGGTGGGCGCGCGGCCAGCACTGCCCGATGGTGGTGTCGGTCGGGCAGGCGCCCGCGCTCGGCGCGGCGGCGGCTGCGACCGTGCCGAAGGGCGTGAGCGAGTTCGACGTCGCAGGCGGCCGGATCGGACGTCCGATCAATCTGGTCAAGGGCCGCGTCACCGGCGTGCCGTTCCCGAACGATGCCGAGCTCGTCTACGAGGGCTTCATGCCCTCGCATGAGGAGCTCACTATGGTCGAAGGCCCGTTCGGCGAGTGGCCCGGTTACTACACATCGTCGGGTCCTGAGCCGGTGCTGCAGGTCAAGGCGATCTATCACCGCAACGACCCGATTCAGTGCGCGACGCCGCCGGCGCGCCCGATCTATCCGGGCACCTATTTCGGCACCGCGGGCTCGGCGCTCATCCGCGCCGCGTCGCTCTGGGACGATCTCGAAGCCGCCGGCGTCCCCGGCATCAAGGGCGTGTGGAAGATGCCGGGCGGCGGCTCGCGCTTTATCAACGTGATCGCGATCGAGCAGCAGCATGCCGGCCACGCCAAGATGGCGGGCCTGGTCGCCGCCGGCTGCGGCTC
>DAIUEP010000325.1:0-4241 GCA_036845065.1 Xanthobacteraceae bacterium
TGGCAGTTGATGATGGCGTTGACCTTGTCGGTGCCCTGCGCCGACTGGTTGACGCCTTGCGAGTAGCAGGTGACGACGCGCGCGCTGGCATAGAACAGGTCGAAGAAATGCTCGACGCTGCCCTGCGTCAGTCCGGTCGCGCGCGCGGCCGCGGCCAGATCGGGCGCGATCTCGTGCGCGCGCGCGAACGCCTCGGCAAAGCCTTGCGTGTGGTCGCTCACGTAGTTCTGGTCGACCGCGCCGCGCCGGATCAGGTCAACCAGGAGGCCGCAAAACAGCGCCGTGTCGGCGCCCGGCGCGATCGGGAGAAAGAGATCGGCTTCTTCCGCCGTCACGGTGCGGCGCGGATCGATGACGACGATGCGAGCGCCGCGCTCGGCCTTGTTGCGCAGCATGCGCTGGAACAGGACCGGATGGCACCAGGCGGCGTTCGAGCCGACGAGCACGATCAGGTCGGCCTCGTCGAGATCGGCGTAGCTGCCGGGCACCGTGTCGGCCCCGAAGGCGCGGCGATGGCCGGCGACCGAGGACGCCATGCACAGGCGCGAATTGGTGTCGACATTGGCTGAGCCGAGAAAGCCCTTCATCAGCTTGTTGGCGACGTAGTAGTCCTCGGTCAGGAGTTGGCCGGAGAGATAGAACGCGACCGCGCCCGGACCGTGGCGCGCGATGATGCCCTTGAAGCCATCGGCCACGCGATCGAGCGCGCGCGCCCAGGAGACCCGCGCGAGCGTGCCGTCCGGCTGCCGCAGCATCGGATGCAAGAGGCGGTCTTCGAGGCCAAGTGTTTCGCCAAGCGCTGCGCCCTTCGAGCAGGTGCGGCCGTAATTCGCCGGGTGGTCCGGATCGCCCGCGACCGCCGCGCCGCCGCGCCCGTCCGGCGTGACCAGAAGACCGCAGCCGACGCCGCAATAGGCACAGGTGGTGCGGATTGTGGGTGCGGCTTGTGCGTTCATGAGCAGATCTCGCTGCTGAACGCGCTACATGCACCCCATGCAAGTGATTTGACGATGCGTGCCGCGGGCGCCACCTCTCCCCAGCCGAAGTCGGATATATCCGACTTCGGCCACTCAATAGTGCCGAACTCGGGTAAACCCGAGTTCGGTTGGGGAGAGGTCGACCGCGCATAAGCGCGGGCGGGTGAGGGGGGTCGGATCGTTCGATAGGTCGGAACCCCCTCACCCCAACCCTCTCCCCTGCGGGGAGAGGGAGCGCGCCGAATCTGCGGCACTGTGCGTGACCGGCTCATGCTCGCCTCAATACACGTCCTGCTGATAGCGGCCGCTCTTCTTGAGGTCGGCGACGAAGGCTACCGCCTCGTTCACCGAGCGCACGCCGTAGCTCGCGACGACGTCGATGAGCGCGCGCTCGACGTCCTTCGCCATGTGCTTGGCGTCACCGCAGACATAGACGTGTGCGCCTTCCGCGATCCACGCCCACAGGTCGCGGCCGACCTCGCGCATGCGATCCTGCACGTAGATCTTCTGGTCGCCGTCGCGCGACCAGGCGAGCGTGAGACGGGTGAGCACGCGCGCGGCTTTCATGCCGGCAAGCTCGTCCTCATAGAAGAAATCGTAATTGCTGCGCTGGTGGCCGAAGAACAGCCAGTTGCGGCCGGGCGCCTTGGTGGCCATGCGCTCATGCAGGAAGGCGCGGAACGGCGCGACCCCGGTGCCGGGCCCGATCATGATGATCGGCACGGCGGGATCGGCGGGCAGCGCAAACGCATGCGCCTTCTGCACGTAGACCTTCAGCGTGTCGCCGGTTTCTATGCGGTCGGCCAGAAAGGTCGAGGCGACGCCGAGCCGCGCGCGGCTGCCGATCTTGTAACGCACGGTATCGACCGTCAGCGCAAGGCGACTGGCGTCGACCTTGGGTGAGGAGGCGATCGAGTAGAGGCGGGGCTGCAGCGGATCGAGCGCTTCGATGAAAGCCTCGGGATCGGGGCGCACGCCGGAGAACTTCTGGATGGCGGCGAGCACGTCGAGGGTGGCGGCGTCGCCGTCCGGATCTTCGCCGGCGGCGAGCGCCTTGGCTTTCTGCCGCCGGTCGCCGCCCGTGATGTAGGAAAAGAGCTGAAACAGCATGTCGGGCGCGGGCCCAAGCGACACCCCGTCGATCAGCACCTCGCGCAGAGTGCGACCGCCGATCGGGAAATCCGCGGGCGCACCGAGCGCCGCAATCACGGCGGCGGCGAGCGCAGGATCGTTGGTCGGGAAGATGCCGAAGGCGTCACCGACCGTGTATGCGATCCCGCCGCGGCTGAGATCGAGCTCGATGTGCCAAGTCTCCTTGGCAGAGCCCGGCTTGTTGAGGCGGGTGCGCGACAGGAAGGCCGCCTCGGCCGGATTATCGCGGGAGCATCCCGGCGCGGCCGCCGGTGCAGCCGTAGCATCGGCAACCGTCGTCGCGGGCGTCGTCGCAACGGACGCGGCGCTGTCCAGTTCCTGGGCCAGCGACTTGAGCATGCGGGCGGTTTCTTTCCCGCCGGGCACGCAGAGATTCAGCCGCGCTTCCTTTTTTGAGAAGAGCGCCTCGGAATAGTCCTGACAATTGTATCCACATTGTCCGCAGTCCTGTTGCGCCATGGCGGCCATCATCCGCCGACGCAGCGGACGGCCCTCGGCGAGCTTCATACGTTCGTTGAGCGGCAACGTCTGGTCGTGCCAGGTCGCCTCGCCATCATCGCCGTCGCCGGGCGATGCGGTCATTCCCGGCAAGGCCGGCATCAGCGCGGCCGACTCCGCCGGCGACAGCGGCTTGATGCCGGAGCCGTCGAGCGAGAGCAGGCCGGCGAAGAAGCCGTTGAGCCAGGTGCGCTGCTCGATCGTGAACGGCGCGCCGTCCGGGATGAGCTCGGGGATCGGTGGACGCGGCGCGATGCTCATGCGGCCGTCTCCGCGATGCCCTTGAGCACCGCCATGTCCTTGAGCGCGGCTATGTCGTGCCGGCGCGCGAACTCAAGAAACGTTTCCTCGGGCGTTGCGCGGAGCGCGAGATAGCTCCTGAGCAGCCGCTCGACGATCGTCGGCGTCTCTTGCGCTGTCACGTCGCGGACGATCTCACGCGCCAAGCCCGCCTGCGGGCCGAAACCGCCGCCGACATGGAGGTGATAGCCCTCGACCGTGTCGCCATCGTCCGAGGTTGCCACCTTGCAGGCGATCAGCCCGATGTCGCCGATATAGTGCTGGGCGCAGGAATGGTGGCAGCCGGTGAGATGGATGTTGACCGGGCTGTCGAGCGCGACGCGGGCCTCGCACCAGCGCGCGATCTCTTCCGCATGGCGCTTGGTGTCGGAGGCGGCGAACCGGCAGCCGACATTGCCGGTGCAGGCGACGAGCCCGGCTCGGATCGCGCTGGCGCTGACCGACAATCCGAGCGCCTCGATGCCGCTGACCGCGTCTTTGACCTTGTCGGCCGGCACGCCCGAGATGAGGAGGTTCTGCCAGACCGTGAGACGGATGTCGCCGTCGCCGAGCGCGCGCGCGATGCCGGCAAGCCCACGCATCTGCGCCGCGGTCAGGCGGCCGACCGGCAGCACGACGCCGATCCAATGCAGCCCGTCCTGCTTTTGCGGGTGCACGCCCACATGCGCCGCGCGATCGAAGGCCGGGCGAGGCGCCAGCGCCTCCGGCGGAACACGCGTGAGCTTGCAGCCGAGCTTCTCCTCGGCCAGTGCCAGCACCTTGTCGAGGCCGAGGCTGTCGATGACGTATTTGAGCCGCGCCTTGTTGCGGTTGGTGCGATCGCCGTGCTCGATGAACACGCGCACGACCGCGTCTGCAACCTTGGTGGCGTCCTCCGGCCTCACCACGATGCCGGTCGCGCGCGCGAAGTCGTGGTGGCCGGTGATGCCGCCAAGCATGAGCGAGAACCGGACGCCAGGCGCGACGCCGAAGCCGTCGTTCACCGCGACCGCCTTGAAGCCGATGTCGTTCGTATCCTCGAGCACCGGAATGATGCCGCCGCCGTCGAAGGCGACGTTGAACTTGCGCGGCAAGCCGTAGAGCGAGCGGTCGTTGAGGATGTGGAAGTGCCATTCGCGCGCATAGGGTCGGGTGTCGATCAGCTCCTGGCGGTCGATGCCGGCGGTCGGCGAGCCGGTGACGTTGCGGATGTTGTCGGCGCCGGAGCCGCGCGAGCAGAGCCCGAGGTCCTGGATCGCCTCGACCATCGCGACCGCATCCTTGGGCTCGATCTCGCGCATCTGCAGGTTGGCGCGCGTCGTGACGTGGGCATAG
>DAIUEP010000326.1:0-4211 GCA_036845065.1 Xanthobacteraceae bacterium
CCACGGCTACTTCAAGGCCTCCGGCAAGCCGCAGATGATGCTCTGCCACGGCACCGTCGGCCTGCAGCATGCTGTCATGGCCGTTTACAATGCCTGGTGCGACCGCGTTCCGCTCATCATGGTCGGCGGCAACGATCTCGATGCGTCCAAGCGCCCGCCTGGCGTGCCGACCTTCCACTCGGCGCAGGATATCGGCGCGCTGGTGCGCGACTTCACCAAGTGGGACGACATGCCGGTGTCGGCCCAGCACTTCGCGCAGTCGTTCGTGCGCGCCTATCGCTATGCGATGACGCCGCCCTACGGTCCGGTCTTGCTCTCGCTCGATGCCGGTCTGCAGGATACGCCCGTTGATGATGCGGGCCTCTACATTCCGCGCTACGTCGCCTCGGCGCCGCCGCACGCGGACCTCAATGCGCTGCGCGAAGCCGCCAAGCTGCTTGTTGCGGCGGAAAATCCGGTGATCGTCGTCGACAGGATGGCGCGCACTGCTGACGGCGTGAAGCATATCGTGCAGCTCGCCGAGCTGCTGCAGGTCCCGGTCGTTGACCAGATGGGCCGCATGAACATGCCGAATACCCACTACCTCAATCAGACGGCGTCGGCGCAGAACCTGATCCGCAATGCCGACCTGATCGTGGGTCTGGAGTGCCGGGACTTCTGGAACACCGTCAACCAATGGATCGATAACGGCGAGGAGCATGGCCACGGTCTGCGCGAGTCGCGGATCAAGCCGGGCACCAAGCTGATCACGATCTCGAGTGTCGAGCTCAACACCAAGGCGAACTACCAGGACTTCCAGCGTTTCCAGGTCACCGACATCGGCATGGCGGCGGACGCGGAAACCTCGCTGCCGTTCCTGATCGAGGCGGTGAAGTCGGCGATCCCGGGCGACAAGAAGGCCGCCTTCGAGAAACGTGGCGAAGCGTTGAAGAAGGCCTACCAGACGGCCCGCGAACGCCAGCGCCAGACCGCGGCGCTCGGCTGGGATGCGAGCCCGATCTCGACCGCTCGCCTCAACGCCGAGGTCTACAACGCCGTGAAGGACGAGGACTGGGCGCTGGTCACGTCGACCGGCAACACCAGCGGCTGGTCGGAGCGCCTGTTCAAGATGGACAAGCACTATCGCTGGCTCGGAAGCTCCGGCGCGTCCGGTCTCGGCTATGGCCTGCCGGCCTCGGTCGGCGCGGCGCACGCCAACAAGGCGCTCGGCCGCTTCTCGGTCTCGATCCAGGGCGACGGCGACATGATGTACGCGCCGGGCGCGCTGTGGACAGCGGCGCATCACGACATTCCGCTGCTCACCGTGATGCACAACAATCGCGGCTACCACCAGGAGGTCATGCACGTGCAGCGCCTGTCCAACCGGCGCAACCGCGTGGCGAGCCTCGGCAAGACCGCCGGTCCAATCGGCACCAGCATCGACAGCCCGAATGTCGACTACGCAGGTCTCGCGCGGTCGATGGGCTGGTGGGCGAAGGGCCCGATCTCCGATCCGAAGGATCTCGGACCGGCACTCAAGGAAGCCGTGGCGGTCGTCAAGAAGGGCCAGCCCGCGCTCATCGACTCTGTCACACAGCCGCGTTGAGGTGAAACACATGCGTCTTGTTCGTAGTTCGTTAGGGCTGGCGGCGCTTGCCGCCGGCCTTGTCCTCGGGTCGAGTGCCACGCTGGCGGCGGGTGATGCCGCCAAGGGCAAGCAGGCCTTCATGAAATATGGCTGCTGGCAGTGCCACGGGACGATGGGGCAGGGCTCGCCCATCACCGGCCCGAAGCTCGCGCCGGATCCGTTGCCGCTTGAAGCGATGTCGACCTTCATCCGCACCAGCCGGCGCACCATGCCGCCCTACAAGGTTGAAGTGCTGCCCAATTCCGACCTTGAGGACATCCACGCCTATCTGTCGTCGGTTCCGAAGCCGGTTGACTACAAGACGATTCCGCTGCTTGCCGAGTAAGCAAAGCGGTATTGGCTCTTTCATCAGCCCGGCCTCCCAGCCGGGCTGATTGCTTGTGTGGGGGGCTGGTTCTCCCCTCGGCCTCCCGAGGGTTCGCCCCCTCGCGGGTGCCTTTGAATCCGCGCGGGATCGTGCGACATTGAGGGGCGCCGCGCCGGCAGGGCGCGTGCGTTGCCTGAGCTTAGACGTCCTGCCCCAGCTTGCGCCGCATCGCGGCAATCAGGAGGAAATCATGGCCCGAAAAGTGTCACGTCCCGAGGTGAGCCGTCGAAAGTTCCTGGCAGGCGCTGCCGTGGCGGGTGCCGCGGCGTCGACGAGCGTTGCCAAGGCGGCAACGACGACCGCCGCCGATGTGAAGCGGCTGCCGGCCGCAGTGCCGCCGAGCGTGCAGCAGATCGCCAACGAGACCAGCATTCCGAAGGACATGCCGCACCTCGCTGGCAAGCCCAATTCGGACTTCATGGTCGACGTGATCAAGTCGCTCAAGATCGAGCACATTTATTCGAACCCGGCGTCGAGCTTCCGCGGCCTGCACGAGTCGCTGATCAACTACGGCAAGAACGTGATGCCGGATTTCATCACGTGCATGCACGAGGAGTCGTCGGTGGCGATGTGCCACGGCTACTTCAAGGCCTCCGGCAAGCCGCAGATGATGCTCTGCCACGGCACCGTCGGCCTGCAGCATGCGGTCATGTCGGTCTACAACGCCTGGGTCGATCGCGTTCCGCTCATTCTCGTCGGCGGCAACGATCTCGACGCGTCCAAGCGTCCGCCGGGCGTGCCGACGGTCCACTCGGCACAGGACATCAACGCGCTGGTGCGTGACATGACCAAGTGGGACGACCAGCCGGTGTCGGCCCAGCACTTCGCGCAGTCGTTCGTGCGCGCCTACAAGTACGCGATGACGCCGCCCTACGGGCCGGTGATGATCGCGCTCGACGCGGGCCTGCAGGATGCGCCGGTCGATGATCCGCACCTCTACATCCCGCGCTACGTGCCGACCTCGCCGCCGCACGCCGACCTCAACGCGCTGCGCGAAACCGCGAAGCTCCTGGTGGCAGCCGAGAACCCGGTGATCGTCGCCGATCGCGCGGCGCGCTCGCAGACCGGCGTCGACCTGCTCGTGCAGCTCGCCGAGCTGTTGCAGATTCCGGTCATCGACCAGGGTAACCGGATGAACATGCCGAATACCCACTATCTCAATCAGAATGCGCAGACGCAGAACCTCATCCGCAACGCCGATCTGATCGTCGGCCTCGAGCTGCACGACTTGTGGGCGACCGTCAACCAGTTCGTTGACAATGGCGACGAGCATGGCCACGGAATCCGGGAATCGCGGATCAAGCCCGGAACCAAGCTCGTCACCATCAACAGCTCCGAGCTCCTGACCAAGTCCAACTACCAGGATTTCCAGCGCTTCCAGGTCACCGACATCGGCATGGCGGGCGACGTCGAGGCGTCGCTGCCGTTCCTGATCGAGGCGGTGAAGTCGGCGATCCCGAACGACAAGAAGGCGGCGTTCGAGAAGCGGGCGGAGGCGTTCAAGCAGGCTTCACGACAGGCCCGCGAGCGCACCCGGCAGGCTGCGGCGCTCGGCTGGGATGCAAGCCCGATCTCGACTGCGCGTCTGGCCGTCGAGCTCTACGCGGCGGTGAAGGGCGAGGACTGGGCGCTGGTGAACGCCGGCATCGGCATGAGCGGCTGGCATAACCGCATCTTCCAGATGGACAAGCACTATCGCTGGCTCGGCAGCTCGGGCGCCGCCGGCCAGGGCTATGGCCTGCCGGCCGCGATCGGCGCCGCGCACGCCAACAAGGCGCTTGGGCGCTTCACGGTCTCGATCCAGGGCGACGGCGACATGATGTATGCGCCGGGTGCGTTCTGGACCGCGGCGCATCACCGGATCCCGTCGCTGGCGATCGTCGACAACAACCGTGGCTATCACCAGGAGGTCATGCACGTGCAGCGCCTGTCCAACCGGCGCAACCGCGTGGCCAATCTCGGCATCACGTCGGGGCCGGTCGGCACCAGCATCGAGAACCCGGATATCGATTACGCCAAGCTCGCTTCGTCGATGGGCTGGTGGTCGACCGGACCGGTCAAGGACCCCAAGGACCTCGGCCCTGCGCTCCAGCGGGCGGTCGCGGCCGTGAAGGCCGGCGAGCCTGCGCTGGTCGACGTCTGGATGCAGCCGCGCTGAAGCCCATCCCATCGCATCAGTCAGAGATGTCGGCCCGGCCCTGAGCCGGGCCGATTTTT
>DAIUEP010000327.1:0-4208 GCA_036845065.1 Xanthobacteraceae bacterium
TTCTACAAGGGCAAGACCGTCACCATCGTGTCGAGCGGCGGCGTCGGCGGGCCGATCGATCTCGCCTGCCGGACGGTAGCGCGGTTCCTGTCGCGTCACATCCCGGGCAATCCCACCATCGTGGTGCGCAACATGCCGGGCGGCGGGCATGTGCTGATGTCGAACTACATGGCCGCGCAAGCGCCGCGCGACGGCACCACCATCGGGGGCGTGGTCAACAGCATCCCGACCCATCAGGTGGTCGACGGCCGCGGCGTGCGCTTCGACGCGCGCGCCTTCCACTGGCTTGGCTCAACCGGCTTCGCCAACCTGATGACGCTCGCCTGGCACACCTCGGGCTTCACGAGCATCAGGCAAGTGTTCGAGCGCGAGCTCCTCACCGGCGTGACCGGCGTCGGCTCCGGCACGTTTGTCTACACCAACGCCATGAACATGATCCTCGGCACCAAGTTCAAGATGGTGATGGGCTACAAGGATTCGGCTTCCGTCGATCTCGCGATCGAGCGCGGCGAGGTGCAGGCACGCGGCGGCTTTACGCTCACCGGCATCAAGCAGGAGCGGCCGCACTGGATCGCCGAGAGCAAGATCACGTTCCTGGTGCAGGTCGGCGCGCAGCCCGAGCCGGAATATCCCGACGTGCCGCTGATGCACGCGCTCGCGCGCACCGACGAGGAGCGGCAAATCCTTGAGCTGATCTCCTCGCCCGCGGCGCTGGGGCGGCCGTTCTTCACCCCGCCCGAGGTGCCCGCCGACAAGGTCGCGGCGCTGCGCGCCGCGTTCGCCGCGACCATGAAGGACCCCGACTACATCGCGGAAGGCCAGCGCGTGCGGCTCGACATGAACCCGCTCTCGGCCGAGCGTGTCACCGAGCTGGTCAACGCGACCGTCAACGCACCGCCGAACGTGGTTGCGAAAGCACGCGCGGCGCTCGGCTCGGACAAATGATCGGCCGATGATCGGGACGCGGCAGGCTAAGCCCACCGCGCGAATTTGTCGCGAGGCTCGCAACGCCTAATTTGCTGGCTTTGGCCCGATGCGCGCGCCGTGCTTGACCCGTTCGGGTGCCTTGTGCACGAGCGTGTAGGCATAATCGACACCCATGCCGTAGGCGCCGGAATGCTCCTGCACGATCTTGATCGTGCTGTCGTAGGTGCCCTTGCGCGCCCAGTCGCGCTGCCATTCGAGCAGCACCTGCTGCCAGGTGACGGGCACCACGCCGGCCTGCACCATCCGGTCCATCGCGTATTTTTGCGCGTCGGCCGAAGTCGCGCCCGACGCGTCAGCCACCATGTAGATCGCGTAGCCGCCCTCCTTCATCGCCGAGAGCGCAAACATCGCGTTGCAGACTTCGGTCCAGAGCCCTGACACAACGACCTTCTTGCGGCCGTTCGCGGCCAGTGCATCGCGCACGTTCTGGTCGTCCCACGAATTCATCGAGGTGCGTTCCAGGATCGTGTGGTCCGGCAGGACGGCCAAGAGCTCCGGATAGGTGTGGCCCGAGAAGCTCTCGGTCTCGACCGTGGTGATGGTGGTCGGCACCTGGAAGGATTTGGCAGCCTTGGCGAGCGCCACCACGTTGTTCTTCAGCGTCTGGCGATCGATCGACTGGACGCCAAACGCCATCTGCGGCTGCTGGTCGATGATAATGAGCTGGCTGTTCTGCGGGGTGAGAAGATCGAGATAGTCGGGCATGACGGTTTCCTCGGTTGTCGGTTGTCGGATCGCGTTCGTGAGTGTCATGAGGGCCACACGCCCATGTCGAACAGCAGCACCTCCGCATCACGCGAGGCTTCGAACCGAAGCTCGCCCGGCGTCTCGATGGCGACGCCGTCGCCCTCGCGCAGGGCGGTGCCGTTGAGGGTGCCGGCGCCCCGCGCCACCTGGATCCATGCGCTACGGCCAGGCGGCAGTGTGTGCGTCACGACCTGCCCCGTGGACAGCAGCGTCGCGTAGAGATCGACGTCCTGGTGGACAGTGACCGAGCCGTCACGACCGTCCCGCGAGCCCACAAGGCGAAGCTTGCCGCGCTTGTCGTCGTCCGCGAACGCCTTCTGCTCGTAGCCCGGCGCCAAGCCCTGCTTGTCGGGGATGATCCAGATCTGCAGGAAATGGACCGGCTCGGTCTTCGAGGCGTTGAACTCGCTGTGGCGGATGCCGGTTCCAGCCGACATGCGCTGCACGTCGCCTGGACGGATCACGGACCCGGTGCCGAGGCTGTCCTTGTGCGCCAACGCGCCATCGAGGACATAGGAGATGATCTCCATGTCGCTGTGCGGATGGGTGGGAAAGCCGCCGCCCGGCGCCACCCGGTCGTCGTTGATCACGCGCAACGGGCCAAAGCCCATGTGTTTTTCATCGTAGTAGTGGCCGAACGAGAAGCTGTGCCGGCTGTCGAGCCAGCCGAAGTTGGCCTGACCGCGCTCCTCTGCCTTCCGGAGTGTGAGTGTCATCGCTGGCTCCAATCCTGGTTTTTTCGGATCAACGTCCGAACCGTCGGGCGATATCTAGTTGACGATGATAAAGACGCAATCCATTGAATTTGACGCAGACTGCGTCCTAATCGGATACAATATTGACAGTATGGACAAACTCGACGCCATGCAGGCTTTCACCAAGGTGGTGAGCCTGAGCAGCTATGCAGAGGCCGGTCGCGCCCTTGGCCTGACGCGCTCGGCGGTCAGCAAGGCCGTCATGGAGCTGGAGCAGCTGCTCGGCGCGCGCCTGCTCGATCGCACCACGCGGCGGGTGAGCCCGACCGAAGCGGGGCGCGCCTACTACGAGCGCTGCCTCGATATCCTGGCGTCAGTCGAAGAAACCGAGCTGCAAGTTTCGCGCCTGCACGACGAGCCCAGGGGAGTACTCAAGGTCAACGGCCCGATGTCCTTCGGTGCGCTTTATCTCGGCGCCGCCATGGCTGAGTTCATGACCGCCTATCCCGAGCTCAAGGTGGAGCTGACGCTCAACGATCGCTTCATCGATCCGATCGAGGAAGGTGTCGACATCACGATCCGGATCGCGACGCTTGCCGACTCGAGCCTGATTGCACGCAAGCTGGCGCCGGCCCGGCGCGTTCTGGTGGCTTCACCGGGATATCTGTCGCGCCATGGCGCGCCGCAGCGGCCGGAGGATCTGGCGCATCATCGCTGTCTCAACTATGGGCACAGCACGGCGCTGCAGCGCTGGCAGCTGATGCAGGACGGTGAGCTCATCACAGTTCCGATTACCTCGTTGCTCTGCTCCAACAACGGCGACGTGCTCAAGGCGGCGGCGTTGGCAGACCAGGGCATCACCAAGCTGCCGACGTTTTTGGTCGGCCCGGACATCGAAGCTGGCCGCTTGCAGGTGGTCATGCCGGCGTACCCGCCGGCCGAGCTCGGGATTTACGCGCTCTATTCGCCGAGCCGCTATCTTGCAGCCAAGACGCGCGTGCTGATCGACTTCCTGGTCCGTCGCTTTGGCGATGCGCCCATATGGGATCGCTTCGCGCGACATGTGGTCCGATGACCGGCACGTGCTCATGTCGAGTTGCTCGGCCTTCGCTCCGAGTGCTTGCAACGCCTTTCGATTGTGTGCATGGTCCGCGACCGCCAACAAATCCATCCCATTCATTCAATTTGAGGACTTTCTCCATGTCGTTCTCGATGTCACAGGCATCACTCCCGGCGGTCGAGATGAGCCTCAATGCGCTGTCTGGTGTTCTCGACAAGGGCGCGGCTTTTGCCGCCGCCAAGAAGATCGATGCTTCGGTGCTGCTCACATGGCGGCTGGCTCCCGACATGTTCGCACTGACCCGGCAGGTGCAGGTTGCGACCGATCTGGCGAAGAACGGAATGGCGCGCCTGGCCGGAGTCGAGCCGCCGCGCTTCGAGGACAACGAGACCACGATCGAGCAACTCAAGACGCGGATTGCCAGCGCGGTCGCCTTCATCAAGACGCTTGATCCGAAGCAGATCGATGCCGCGGGCGATCGCGAGATCACGTTCCCGCTCGGGCCGACCAAGAAAGGTCAGATGAAGGGGGATGATTACCTCAACCACTTTGTGCTACCCAACGTCTACTTTCACTGCACTGCCGCCTACGCCATTCTGCGCCACTGCGGCGTGGAGCTTGGCAAGAGCGATTATCTGGGGGCCATTCCGATCAAGATGATCTGACCTCTGCCACGCGACGCAGCGTGCATCCCGCACCGCGGCGGTGCCGACGGCAGT
>DAIUEP010000328.1:0-4207 GCA_036845065.1 Xanthobacteraceae bacterium
AGCTCGATCACCTTGGCCATGCCGGCCATGCTGATCTCGGCCTGCTTGGGCATCACGCCGCGGTCGGGCTCGTAGTAGAAGGCCAGCATCGAGCGGGCGACGTCGGCCGGCGCGCCGGTCGTCTCGACCGCCATCTGCACGACCTCGTCGCGGTTTCTTGGATCGCGCATGAACTTGTAGGCGTTGCCGAAGGCGCGCGCCAAGCCGGTCGCCACCGCCTTGTTCTTCTCCGCCCAGTCGCGGCGCGCCGCGATCACGTTGAACTGCAGCACGGGGATCACCTCGAGCGAGTCGCCGAGCTTGCTGTAGCCCTTCTGCGCGAACACGATGTCGTCGGGCTGTCCGAGCGGCACGGCGTCGCATTCGCCATCAGCGAGGCACTTGGCGCGAATCGGCGTGCCGACGAGCTCCTTGGTGCGGAAGGCCGGCTCCTTGAGGCCGTGTTTCGCCAGCAACAGGCGGCTCGCGATCGAGATCGTGTCGACCGGCAAGGACATTCCGATCAGCTTGCCCTTGAGGTCGTCGTATCGCTTGATCTCCGGCTTTGCGATCAGGCTGAAGATCGTGTTGGCGGGCCCGCCCACGATCGCGACCGAGGGCGAGCCCTTGAGCGCAAGCTGGATCAGATAGGGCGTTGCGGTGTGGCTCACGTCCACCGTGCCCTTGTCGAGCTCTTCGATCTGGTACTGCACACCGCGCAGGCCGACGACCTCCAGCTCGATGTTTTCGCGCGCCAGGAAGCCCTTGCGCTGCGCGATGTTGAGCGCGAGCGAGGATACGCTGCGGGCCGAGTTGGCGATCTGCCCGTAGCGCAGCTTGACCTTGTCTTGAGCCTTGTCCTGAGCGAGGGCGGGCGAGGCGATGAGCATGGCCGCCGCGGCGGCAAGCAAGGGGCGATACATGATTCCTGACATTGTTCTTTGTCACTCCTTGGGTCTTGTCATTCCGTGGGTCATTCCTTCGGGCCGACGTATCGCTTGGCCTGGTCGACCAGGTCCTTGGGGGTGGCGACCGAGGCTGCGACGATTCTCTGAACCTCCTCGCCGCTCAGCGGCTCGATCGTGAGATTGCGCTTGGCGATCTCGGCGATGAATTCCGGATCCTGCATCGTCGCCATGAACGCCTGGCGCAGCGCCGCCGCGCGCTCGGCCGGAATGCCGGGCTCGGCCACGATCGAGCGCCCGATGTCGGGGCCGCTGCCGAGCAGGCCCAAGATCCGTCGCGAGCGCTCGTCGGTGGCGAAGTCGAGGAGCCCCGGCTCATTCGGCAGATCCTTGATGCGCTGCGCGCCCTGCGTATAGAGAATCCTGATCTTCTTCTCGGTGATCCATTCCTTGTGATTGGTCTGGATCGCCTCCCAGCTCATGCCGCCAATGGAATGGGTCTCGCCGCGCATCATCGCGAGCGCCTGGTCGGGCGAGCCGCGGAAGCCCATGATCACCTTGATCTTGGTGCCGATCAGGTCGTTGAGCGCGGCCGGAATGAAGTTCGAGGTGTTCGACGCCACCGTGCCGGCCATCAGGATCTCGCGCTTCTTGGCCTCCTCGATCGTCTGCACCGGTGAGGTGTGCCACACCACCGAGACCGTGGCGGTCGATACGATGCGGCCGATCCAGGTGAGCTTGACCGGGTCGAACTCGCCGTGGCCGCCCAGGACTTTCCCGAGTGTGAGCGCGTCCAGGAACAGGCCGAGCGAGGTGCCGTCCTGCGGCGTGATGTTGGTCATGTAGCCGGCGGCCTGGATGCCTGAGCCGCCCAGCATGGTCTTGATGACAATCTGTGGATGGCCCGGAATGTGGCGGGCGAAATGCGGCGCGAACACGCGGGCGTAGAGATCGTAGCCGCCGCCGGGCGGAAAGCCGACATAGAGGCTGATCGATTTGCCGCGATAGAAGTCGGCGACCGGGTCGGCATTGGCTCCGGCCAGCGCGAGGAGAAGCGCCGCGCAGGCGGTGGCGAAACGCCGGGTCGCCCATTGCATCGTCATTGGTCGTCTCCGCCCTTTTCGGTGTCCTTATACTATGGGCTCGGTCCCGCCGGAATGCAGCTTCGCGCCGGCGCCGTCAACCCGCGCCAATCCGCCAAAGGGTGACCCCCATCACATCGCGCCCGCCCGCTTGCAGGCACGCTGCGGCAACGGTGGCGGGGAGCACGGCACCGGACCAAAGCAGACGTCGTCACCCCCGGATGGAGAAGTGTCATGAGAAAAGTCGCCTTGGCCGCGTTCGTCGCCTACAGCGCGCTGCTCGTGTTCTCGTCGCCTGCCCAGTCGCTCCCTGATTGCAAGGACGGCCGGTCCGTTACGAAGTGCAATCCCGCTACCAATCAGCTGGCGCCGATGCTGAAGCTGCTCGAACTCGTCCGCTGACCCCTGTCAGTGGGGCCGGGGCGGGGTCCTAAGCCAAACCGCTGTTGTGTGACGGCGATCACATCGCGCCGGAGCCATTAGCCATACACCCAAGCCATGAACGCGCGCGGCTCGTCCGCGCGGTCTGTAGCCGAATGTCGGAGGGAATCATGATCAATCGTCGGGCTTTGTTGCTGGGTGGCAGCGCGCTGGTGGGCGCTGCCGGTATTGCGGGTGCGGCGCTTGCGATCCGCGCCAAGTGGCACACCCGCCCCGACGCCGACGTCATCAGCTGGCTCAAGGCCAATGTGCTGCCGCTCGCGAGCGCCGAGCCCGGGACCGGATGGCAGGACCTCGACGCCGTGCGGCCGCTCATCGGCGATGCGCGCATCGTCTCGCTCGGAGAGGCCACCCACGGCACCCGCGAATTCTTCCAGCTCAAGCATCGCATGATCGAGTACTGCGTCTCGCAACTCGGCTTCACCATCATCGGCTTCGAGGCCGAGTACGGCGCCACGCTGGCCGTCAATGATTACGTGCTGCACGGCAAGGGCAACGCCACGGATGTCGTGGCCGGCATGGGCTTCTGGACCTGGAACACCGAAGAGGTGGTGGCGCTGGTCGAATGGGTCCGCACCTGGAACGCCACGCATGATCGCAAGGTGAAGTTCCATGGCTTCGACATGCAGAGCAGCCCGGCTTCGGGGATGCACCTTCTCACTTATCTGGAACGGGTCGCACCTCACCTGGCGGCGGTGTGCGAGCAGAATATCGCGCCGCTCGCCTCCGCCTATGCGGCCGACGACCTGCGCCTCATGCCGGCCATCGTGCGTGACCAGGCCTCGGCTCAGCTTGCGACCGTGCTCGACGCCTTCACGACCCAGCGAGCGGACTGGATCAGCCGGACCGGCGAGACCGAATGGCACTTGGCGCGCCAGAGCGCGATCGTGCTCGATCAGTTCGCGCGCATCAATGCGATGGACAACGAAACCCTGAGCTGGGCCAAGAGCTGGAGATTTCGCGATCGATGCATGGCGGCAAACGTCCGCACGCTCCTGGATGCGGAAGGTCCGAAGGCCAAAGCGGTTCTCTGGGCCCACAATGGGCATGTGCAGCGCTCGCCGTCGGTTTTCTTCAAGGTGATAGAGTTGACCAACATGGGCAGCCATCTGCACACCATGTTCGGCGCCGAGATGGTCGTCATCGGCTTTGCCTTCAATCAGGGCAGCTTCCAGGCCGTGGATGAGACCGGCAAGCTGCGTGACCACACCGTTCCGCCAGCGCCTGAAGGCTTCGTCGATGCCGCGCTGGCGGCGACTGGGCTTCCGCTGCTGGCACTCGACCTCGCCAACATGCCGCCCGATGGACCGGTGGCCAAGTGGCTGGCGGGCAAGCCGTCGCAACGCTCGATCGGTGCGGTGTTCCACGGCGATCACAGCAATTACTCGGAAGTAGCGAATCCTCGCGACAAGTACGACATCCTGTTGTTCGTCGACCGGACGACAGCGGCGCGCGGCAATCCGAAAGTGTCTCATCCCGAAGCGGGAAGCGGATCGAATGGCGAGCCGACCAACCTGATGCTGGCGGGCAGCGGTGCTCACCCGGATGGCTGGCGTGCGCTCAGCTACAGCCGCCATCCTTACGCTGTCACGGTCGCCGAGGAGGAGACGCCCGACGCCGGCCGCGCGGTCCGCATCGCGCGCAGCGACAACTCGCTGGTCTGGGGCGACGGCGTCCTCACGCAGACTTTTCCGGTTGGTCGCTGGCGCGGCCAGCGCGTGGTCTTCAGCGCGGGCATGCGCGCCGAGTCGTCGCGGATCGGAAGTGGCGCCCAACTCGTCGTCAGGTTCCTGCCGAAGA
>DAIUEP010000329.1:0-2049 GCA_036845065.1 Xanthobacteraceae bacterium
TAAGGTTGCTTGTCCGCTTCACTCTGCGGGGCGTTCGACGGAATTGCAGTGACACCTTCGACGCCCGACGGGCTTGCGTGCGCGATCGGCGAGACGCATCGGCAATGTACCGGCTTCATCAATGCGCGGGCATGACGAGTCGAGAGTTCTGCGTACTCGTATAAACCAGTGCCTGACATCACTGGATCCCGGATCGGCCCCCCGGGCCGTCCCGGATGACAACGCGGAACGCAGCGGTCTCGCTAC
Source organism: Xanthobacteraceae bacterium (assembly GCA_036845065.1). Lineage (GTDB taxonomy): Bacteria > Pseudomonadota > Alphaproteobacteria > Rhizobiales > Xanthobacteraceae > VAZQ01. Next base: position 247 of record DAIUEP010000329.1, read on the forward strand.
CGCCCCAGAGTCTTCGCCATGATCTCTTCGCAGCGCTTGCCGTCCTCGGGGTCGGCAACGCTGATGTCGCCGCCGAAAGCCGCCTTGAGGCGGTTCGACGGATGCCCGGCCATGCCCCAGCGGCACGGCCGCATCGGGAACTCGCGCCAGTACTTGGCGTCCTTGGGCATGTAGGTCGCTTCGTCGATCTGCTCGATCTCAGTGGTGTATTCTACCACGAAGCCGTTCGGCTCGACAAAATAGGTGAACACGTTGTCGCCCGGGCCGTGGCGGCCGACGCCCCATTCGCTGTTGAAGCCCGAGCTCTTGAGCCTTCCGGCCCCGCGCATCAGGCCGTCCATGTTGGCGACCTCGTAGGCCATGTGGTTGAGCGAAGGGCCGTCGCCGCGCGCCACCGCGATGCTGTGATGATCGGAGCTGCAGCGGATGAACTCCATCATGTCGGTCGTATCGCTGAGCCTGAAGCCGAGGAGATCCATGAAGAATCCGGTCTGCTCCTCGAGCTTCGGGCTGTTGAGCACGACGTGCGAAAGCTTCAACGGCTTGGAGCGGTCGCTCACCGCGTTGGGATGCCGGGCGACGTCCGAGGAGATGTTGAGCACATGTCCTTCCGGAGACTGGAACGAGAATCCGTAGCCGCCGCCGGCGCTGCGCGGCAGCTCGGCCGGCTCCGACATGACCTTGGCGCCGAACGCCTTGGCCTTGGCACAGAGCGCGTCGACCGCGACGCGGTCCTGGGTGGCGAAATGAATGCCGAGCAGGCCGGACTTGGGCCGCTCACGCAGCGTCACGATGTGGTGCTCGGTGCCGTTGGCACGCAGGTGAATGGTATCGCCCTCGGACACGACCGGGTCGAGACCCCAGACGCAGCTGTAGAAAGCCGCAGACTGGTGGAGATCCTTGACGCCGAGCTCGACGCCGCGCAACCCGGTCACCTTTGCGTTGTTCATAGCCTACCTCTTTGCTCGCGGGTGGTTCCTAATGCCCCGCTTCCGAAATTCGCGATACGTCGCAGCGGCGGCACTAGCTGCCATTGTCGATCCATCAGGCCGGCAGCGCCACACATTTCTGCGGCGAAACGCCGATCTGGACCTTCTGCCCGATCCGGAAATCCAGCTCGGGCTTGGCGCGGACCCGGATCTCGCCTTCGCCGATGTCGATCAGATAGTCGACGACCTCGCCGAGAAATACCCGGTGCGCGATCCGTCCCGCAAGCACATTGAGACCGTCGCCGGGCTCCTTGTCATAAAGGACGAAGTCCTCCGGCCGCGCGCTGACCAGCACCGATTGGCCGACCGCGATCGACTGCCCAAAATTGCATCGGAACACGCCATGCGGGGTCTCGACCAGGGCCGTCTCCCCGGCCGCCTCCCTCACGGTCCCGGTGAGGAAGTTGGCCGAGCCGATAAAGTCGGCCACGAACTGGCTCTTGGGATGGCGATAGATCTCCTGCGGAGTGCCGCGCTGGATGATCCGGCCGGCATTGAAGACCGCGATCTCGTCGGAGAGCGCCAGCGCTTCGGATTGATCGTGGGTGACGTAGACGGTGGTGACGCCGAGCCCTTTCTGCAGGCGCTTGAGCTCGACGCGCATCTGTTCCCGCAATTTGGCGTCGAGGTTGGACAAGGGCTCGTCCAGCAGCAGGATCTGCGGCTCGCGCACGAGGCCGCGCGCAAACGCCAGCCGCTGTTGCTGGCCGCCCGAGAGCTGCGTGGCCGGGCGGGTCTCGTAGCCGCTCATGCGCACCATCTCAAGCGCCCGCGAGACCTTGTCCTTGATCTCGGCCGAGGAGTACTTGCGCTC
>DAIUEP010000329.1:2149-4198 GCA_036845065.1 Xanthobacteraceae bacterium
AGATGGTCGATTGAGAACATGGAGCGATCCAGGTGAGGGCGATTATCCGGCCGGCGTCTTGGCGGCAGCCACTTCCGCGCGCCGCTGCACGCGCAGTTCGATCCACCGCAGCGCGGCCACGATGAAGACGAGCGGGATGATCTGAATGACGCCGAGCGCGGAGACGGCGCCATAGCTGCCGCCCTCCTCCCACATCGTCAGGCTGATGGTGCCGAGCACATGGGTGCCGGGCCCGACCAGGAATACGGAGGCGCCGAGCTCGCGCACGGCGAGCACGAAGATGTAGATCCACGCCGCCAGCAGGACCGGCATGAGGAGGGGCAGCAGGATGCGCAGGAACACCTGTCGCACGCGCGCGCCGGAGACCTCGGCCGATTCCTCGAGCTCCTTGTGAATTTGCGTAAGGCCGCTCGAGATGAACCGCATGCCGTAGGGCAGATACATGGTCACATAGGCGATCAGCAGGATCCAGATCGTGTTGTAGACCGGGATCGGCAGCATCAGGTAGGCGAACAGCACGGCGGCGCCGACGATCACATGTGGGATCGCGACCGGCGTGAAGGCGAGCGAGTCGAGCACCCAGCCCGAGCGCGGCACCGCGCGCAACGCGATCCACGCCATCACGAAGGTGAGCAGCACGATGATGGTCGCGGCCATCACGGCGAGCAGAACGCTGGTCTTCACCGCGTCGACGAAGATCGGGTAGTGCAGGATGAACTGGTAGTTCTCGAGCGAGGCGAGCCCGGTCGAGCCGACGAACGGCTGGGCCAGATTGCGGTAGAACGACTGCCACACCAGCGTGAGCAGTGGCAGGCCGAGCGAGACCGCAAACATCAGGCCGGTCGCGAGCGCCGCCGGCCAGCGCCAATGCCGCAGCTTGATCCGCGTCGGCATGTAGCCCTTGCCGGTGATGGTCGCGAACGCCTCGGCGTTGCGGGTCGTTCGTCGATAGAAGAACACCGCCACGATGCAGATGCAGAGCAGCGTGAAGCTCAACGCGCTCGCGATCCCGAATTCCGGCGGCGCGCTGTGGGTCGCGGCCTGGATGTCGGTGGTGAAGACGTCGATGCGCGCCGGCCGCCCGATCAGCCGCGGCACCTCGTACGATGACATCCCCAGCATGAACAGCAGGAGGACGGTGGACAGGATGGCCGGCCGCAACAGCGGCAGCGTGATCTTGGGAATGACCTGCCAGTAGCGCGCGCCCGAAACCAGCGCGGCTTCCTCCATCCGGACGTCCAGCACCCGCAACGCCGGCCCGAGCGTCAGATAGGCGAGCGGGAAGTAATGACTGGACAGCGCCCAGATCATCCCGCCCATCGAATAGATGCTGAGCGGCCCGTCGGTGAGGCCGAACGTCGACTTGATCAGGGCGTTGACCCACCCGATGTTGGGGCTGAGCACCAGGATCCACGCCATCGCGGTGAGCAGGCCCGGGATCGCGAACGACAGCAGCGCCAGCGCATGAAACAACGAGCCGCCGGGCGCGTCGGTGCGCTCCACCACCCAGGCCACCAGGCCACCCATGATCAGCGTGACGAGCGCCGTGCCGCCTGCGAAGATCAACGAGTTGCCGAACAGGCGCGCGACGTGCCAGCTGGAATAGGCCTCCACGAAATTCTTCAGCGACGCCGGGCCGGGGCCTAGGCCGGTATCCTCGGTAAAGGCGGTATAGAACAGCGCCGCCAGCGGCACGAACACCAGCCAGCCAGCAACCACGACGCAGGCTGCCAGCGCCAGATTGCGCGGCCGCAGCCAGGAGCTCGCTCCACTCGGGCGCCGATCCAAACCAACCTGTGCGACAGCCAAAGAATGCGTCTCCTTCTATCTCTGCCGTCCGCGCCGGGAGGACAGACTGTGCCGCCTATCCGCCTCGTCCTGAGGAGGGCGAAGCACCCCGCATTCGGCGGTCGCAATCATCGCGTGGCGCCCGTCTCGAAGGACGGGGCGGCCCCCCATGGTTCGAGACGCCGCGCACGAAGCTGCGGAATTAAGGCCGACCTTCGATTGCGGCTCCTCACCATGAGGGCCGAGAAGGGACCGCAAGTG
>DAIUEP010000330.1:0-4168 GCA_036845065.1 Xanthobacteraceae bacterium
CCTGTCTTGGCCCCGCCCGTGGGACTGGCCGTTGCCGTGCCACTTGCGCTGCTTCGGGAAACGCCCCGCGGATGGTGCGTCTGCCTCTTGCGCGGGCGGCGCGTCGCGCCGCTGGCCGCGGCGGTCGGTCGCCGGGATCGACATGCGGATCAGCTTCTCGATGTCGCGCAGGAACGCCCGTTCCTCGCCGTCGCAGAACGAGATCGCGATGCCGTCGGCGCCCGCGCGGGCGGTACGGCCGATGCGATGCACGTAGCTTTCAGGAATGTTGGGCAAGTCGTAGTTGACCACGTGGCTGATGCCTTCGACGTCGATGCCGCGCGCCGCGATGTCGGTTGCGATCAGCGTACGCACCGAGCCGGTGCGGAAGGCGGCGAGCACGCGCTCGCGCTGGCCCTGCGATTTGTTGCCATGGATGGCGGCGGCCTCGAGGCCCGCCTTTTCAAGCGCCCGCACCACCTTGTCGGCGCCGTGCTTGGTGCGGGTGAAGACGAGGACGCGGTCGATCGGCTCCGCGCGCAGCACCTCGGCAAGCAGCGCAGCCTTGCCGGCGCGATCGACATGAATGATGCGCTGGTCGACCCGTTCCACCGTGCTGGCGGACGGCGTCACCGCCACGCGCACCGGATCGCGCAGCATCGCGTTGGCGAGCTCCGCGATCTCCTTCGGCATCGTGGCCGAGAAGAACAGGGTCTGGCGGGCAGCCGGAAGCTTGCCGACGATGCGCCGGATGTCGTGAATGAAGCCCATGTCCAGCATCCGATCGGCTTCATCAAGCACGAAGTACTCGACCTGGTCGAGCGCGACCGCGCGGTTCTGCATCAGGTCCATGAGGCGGCCCGGGGTGGCGACCAGGACCTCGACGCCGGGCGTGAGCGCGCGCATCTGCGGCCTGATGTTGACGCCTCCGATAGCGAGCGCCACGCTCGGTCGCAGGTAGCGGCCGTAGGCCTTGAAACTATCGACGATCTGGGCGGAGAGCTCGCGGGTGGGGCTCAGCACCAGCACCCGGCAGGTGCGCGGATGGGGTCGCCTGCGGGTCTCGGCCAGCCGATGCAGGATCGGCAGCGCAAAGGCCGCGGTCTTGCCGGTGCCGGTCTGCGCGATGCCAAGCACGTCGCGGGCGGCGAGCACATGCGGGATGGTCTGGGATTGGATCGGGGTGGGGGTGGCGTAGCCTTCGTCGACGAGCGCGCGGGTGATGGGCTCAGCGAGCCCGAGATCAAGAAATGCGTTCAATGGATCATTCTTTCATAAGCGACACGAAGCCCCTATGCCGTTAAGCGGCATCGGCGCAGGGCGCTCGCGAGTCGGCGGAAGCCGACCTGCGGTGACGCGGCCGCGAATCGCGGGACTGGAGACACCCCGCGTGGTCTGGGCTGTCGGTTATTTCGGTTGCTGGATGCGACGGGTCGAAAACCAGGACGTCAAAGCCGAGACGTGGAATTCGTGCACGCGACCCGCGAACGACCGGCGAAACTCTACAAAAGCCGCGGCCATTGATCTCAACGGCTTATGATATAGCGCTTCAATGCGGACTTTTCAAGGTATTGTTGAATCAGGGTGAAAATCTCCTGACTATTGCCCCCTGACTATTGGAGTGGCGTCTCGCCGCCGGTGTTCTTCTTGGCAAGCTCCATCTCGGTCATCGCGATCAGCATGTCGGCCCGGGTCTTGAGGTCGGGGGCCTCCAGAAGCGCCTGCTTCTCGGCTGCACCATAGGGCGACATCATGGCGAGCGCGTTGACCAGCGCCTCGTTGGGGGCGTCCTCGATGCCGTCCCAGTCGACCTTGAGGTTGTTGATCTCGAGAAATTGCCGCAGGGCTTGCAAGAGGTGCTTCCGGTCAACTGCACTTTCGCCCTTGCGGGCCGTGAAGTCGTCGACGAAGTCGCCGTAGTGGACGCGGCACTGGCGGTAGGGGGTTGGCACGACCAGCTCCTCCATCACGCGAAAGCGCGCGACGCCGGTGAGCTGGACCAGGTAGCGGCCGTCGCCCGATTCCGCGAACTGGGTGATGCGGCCGACGCAGCCCACGCGGTAGAGATTCGGCCGCGCCTCCGGGCCCGGGTGCGCGGTATCGGGCTGGATCATGCCGATCAGGCGATGGCCGAGCCGCAGGGCATCATCGATCATCGCGAGATAGCGTGGCTCGAAGATGTTGAGCGGCATCTGCCCGCGCGGCAGCAGCAGCGCGCCGGCGAGGGGAAATACCGGGATGACCTCGGCGAGGTCGCTGGGCTGATGATAGGCGGTGTTTATCGGCATCGTCGCACTCCACTGCGCCCCCGCAGACACGCGATCGATGGTTCGCTGTCTTTATCTCTTGTCTTCATCTCTTATGAGAACAAAATCGACGACAGCCGCTTGCGTCCGGCGACGGTCGCTTCGTCGGTTGGCCCCCAGGCTTCGAAGAACTGGACGAGCTGCTTGCGCGCGCCGTCGTCGTTCCACTTGCGGTCACGCCGCACGATGTCGATCAGGTGATCGACCGCCTCCGGACGGCGGTTCTTGCTGTTGAGCGCGACCGCGAGGTCGAAGCGCGCCTGGTGGTCGAGCGCGTTGGCGGCGACCTTCTGCTCGAGCTCGGCGATCGGGCCGACTGACTTCGCCTGCTCGACCAGCTCGAGCGCGGCGCGCGCGGCCGCCACCGCCGGATCGTTCTGCTTGGCTTCCGGCACCATCGCGAGCGTCTGCTTGGCCTGCTCGGTCGCGCCGGTCTTGAGATAGGCGCGCGCGAGCCCGCCCAGCGCCGCCACGTTGCCGGCGTCCTGCGCCAGCACATGGGCGTAGAGCTCGGCCGCATTCGCCGCATCGCCCTTGGCGAGCGCCTCGTCGGCGGTCGCCAGCATATCCTTCTCCTCGCCGCCGATCTTGCCCTTGGTCACCCGCTCCAGGAACGCGACGACCTGGCTTTCCGGCAGGTTGCCCATGAAGCCGTCGACCGGCTGGCCGTTGACGAAGGCGAACACGGTCGGCAGCGACTGGATGCCGAGCTGCCCCGGGATGGCCGGGTGCTTGTCGGTATTCAGCTTCACCAGCTTGACCTTGCCTTTGGCGGCCTTGACCACCTTCTCCAGCACCGGCGTGAGCTGTTTGCAGGGGTTGCACCAGTCCGCCCAGAAGTCGACCAGCACCGGCTGACGCTTCGATTCCTCAATGACGTCCTTCATGAACGCCTGGGTGGTGGTGTCCTTGATCAGGCCGCCGTCCCCGGCCGCCGTCGTCGTCCCAGCCTGCTGCAACATGGTGTCCGGTCCTGTCGGTTCGCGCCTGCTCCGCAAGCGCCCGAAATCTCAATGTCTGCAACCAAATAGTGCCCACACGCCGGGTTTGCAATGTAATCCGCCGCCGGATCAGGATGCGGCCGGCTCCGCCACCGCCTCGATCCGCGGCGGATGCCCGGTCGCCGCCAGGAACCTAACAAGATCCTCGCGCGCAAGCGAGGTGGTCATGGTGTTGCGCAGCGGGTGGCAGTTGATGACCGCATGCGCCATCAAGGCCTGGTCGAGCACCACGGTGACCTGGAGGGCCGCATCGTTCATGGCCGCAAGCGGGGTGACGGCGCCCGGCTCGACACCCAGCACCGCGCGCAACTGCTCGGGAGAGCCGAACGAGAACCGGCCGCTGGCGCCGAGCCTGCGATGCAGCGACTTGAGCTCGATCACGGCGTCCTCGAGCGCCGTGACCAGGAACAGGCTGCCCTTCTTGTCCTTGAGAAACAGGTTCTTGGTGTGGCCGCCCGGGATCTGGCCGCGCAGCGTGCGCGACTCCTCGACCGTGAACAGGGGCGGGTGGTGGACGGTCGGGTGCGCGATGCCGAGCTGGCCCAGGAAGGCGAACAGGTCGTCGGGGGTGGCCATGGGGCAGTCGAGGGCTTGGTGCTTGGTGGGACTGGCGAATAGCGAGTAGCGAATAGCGAATAGGGGTAAGCAAGAACAGGTCTCATCGCCCGGCGGCGCCCTGGCCGGTTTTCCTCCCCTATTCGCTACTCGCCATTCGCTGTTCGCCTCTTTATTGCTCCAGTTGCAAAGCGGGGCGTCCTTTGGCATAGCTTGCCCCACGACGGCCGCTTGGCCGGCTACCCAACGGATGCGGGTGTAGCTCAGGGGTAGAGCACGACCTTGCCAAGGTCGGGGTCGAGGGTTCGAATCCCTTCGCCCGCTCCA
>DAIUEP010000331.1:0-4133 GCA_036845065.1 Xanthobacteraceae bacterium
TTGATGCCGAGCGAGCGGCAGGCGATCTCGTCCTCGCGCAGCGCCTCCCAGGCACGCCCGACCGGCAGCCGGCGCAGTCGTCCGATGACCAGCGCGGTCAGCGCCACCGCCGCAAGCACGACGTAATAGAGAAATAGCGGGCGGTGCAGCGGCGAAAACTCGAGCCCGAGACGCGCTGCAAAACCCTCGGGTGAGGCGTTGAACGGCAGGCCGAAAAAGGTCGGCCGTGGCAAGCCGCTGATGCCCGCGTTGCCCTGCGTCACCGGCTTCCAGTTGATCAGCACCAGGCGGATGATCTCGCCGAAGGCGAGCGTCACGACCGCGAGATAATCCCCGCGCAGCCGCAACACCGGAAAGCCGAGGAGCACACCCCAGAACGCCGCCAGGATGCCGGCGAGCGGCAACAGCATCCAGAACGACAGGTCGAACTGCTTGCCGAGCAGCGCGCAGGTATAGGCGCCGATCGCATAGAAGGCGACGTAGCCGAGGTCGAGCAGGCCCGCGAGCCCGACCACGATGTTGAGCCCCCAGCCGAGCAGCACATAGATGAGGATCTGGATGCCGAAATTGTCGATCCACTTGGCGGCGCCGGGACCCGCGATCAGCAGCGCCAAGAGCGGATAGACCACAACGAAGCCGATCACCGCAGGCATCGTCCAGGACGGCAGCGCGGCGGACATGAGGCGGGAAGACGGCATCTGCCGGCTGCGCTCGGCCATCAGCGGCGCGACCGCGAAGACTTGCAGGAAACGCAGGCCTGCGAGGATCGCGACGATGGTGATGAGTAGCGGCCAGCGGGTTTCGAGCACCAGCTCGTTGCGGATGTTCTGGACGGTGTTGAAGCCGATCAGCGGCAGGAACAGCCCGAAAGCGATCAGCGCGGTGAGTGCGGTCTCGCGCAGCGCGCGCAAGAGGGGAGGTCGGGCGGCAGCCTCGTCGGGCATCTCTCACACCTTCTCGACGTCGGGGCGGCCGAGGATGCCTTGCGGCAGGAAGATCATCACGATCGCCAGGATCGAGAAGGCGGCGACGTCCTTGTAGGCGCTCGACACGTATTCGGCCCACAGCGTCTCGATGATGCCGATCAAGAGCCCGCCGAGCACCGCGCCCGGGAGCGAGCCGATGCCGCCGAGGACGGCCGCCGTAAAGGCCTTGACGCCGGGCACGAAGCCGTCGTCGAAGCGCACCACGCCGTAGATGGTGAGATAGAGCGTGCCGGCGACCGCGGCGAGCGCGGCCGCGATCATGAAGGTGATCGATATGGTGCGGTCGACGTCGATGCCGAGGAGGGCCGCCATCTTCTGGTCCTGCTCGCAGGCGCGTTGCGCCCGTCCAAGCGCGGTCTTGCTCACGAGCAGCCAGAATGCGACCAGGAGGACGGCCGTCACCAGCCAGATCGCGATCTGCTTGTAGGAGACGGTGACATCGTAGCCGCCCCCCGACATGACCACGATCACCTCGTTGAACATCGGGGGGATCGATTTGTTGCGCGGGCCCTGCGCCACCTGCACGAAATTGGCGAGAAAGATCGACATGCCGATCGCCGAGATCAGCGGGGCCAATCGAAATGAGCCGCGCAGCGGCCGGTAGGCGACGCGCTCGATCGCCCAGTTGACCAGCGCGGTCAGGATCATTGCAACGATCAGCACGATCACGAGCGCAAGCGCCACCGAGCCGACACCGATCCAGGAGATCAGCAGCAGAAACACGACCAGCGCGATGAAGGACGACACCATGAACACGTCGCCATGCGCAAAGTTGACCATGCCGATGATGCCGAACACCATGGTGTAGCCGATGGCGATGAGGCCGTAGATCGAGCCGAGCGTGAGGCCGTTGATGAGCTGCTGAGTGAAGATCGGCAGTTGCTGGATGACGTCCATGCCGGTGCGGCCCCCTCGTCGCTCTTGTCGCCACGGCCCGTCTGGCGGATGAGATCGACCCCCGCCGTCGACCGCCGCATGAAACTCATAGCAAGGCGAGACTCGCGAGACAATTCATTGCAGCAGCGCATCTGCGAACAGCCTGTGGCGGATCATATGATGCATCTCTGGCGAGGCGCCGCATGACCGAGGTGCCGCGTCTGCCACCCTAAATTGCAATGGATGGTGCCGCATACTATCATGTCTTATTTTTCATGAGGGAGGCGATCATGCCCGGGCTGTTGCGGATTCGCGGTAAATTGGACCTCCAGCAATTTTGGCCAACCGGCACCGCCGACGCCGACACCGTCAATCTGGTCATCGATGTCAACAAGCAGTCCTTCGCTTTTGCAGCCGACGGGAAGAATTTCAAGCCGACGCAGGTCTTCTTTGGGGCGGTGTCGAAGGGCAGGGGCAGCAAGCCGGTCATCAGCAAAGCGAGCAAGATCACCGCCCGCCTGCAGGGAGTCGATGCGCCGGAGCTGCACTACAGGGCGGCGCCGCTTGGCGCCAAGCTCAAGGCATCCAAAGCACGCCGCGAAGCGTTCAACGCCGCCAACAAGGAGAGGCGCCAGCACTGGGGCGAGGCTGCCACGGTCGCGCTCGGCAAGAAGGTCGCGACGCTCGGCGCCGACGCCATTGACTGCGAGTTCCTCTCGTTCGTGGATGCACCCAAGGAGGTCACCGATGTCTACGGCCGGTTCATCGGCAACGTCGGCATCGGTCATCAATTCGATCTCGACATCAACACCTGGCTGGTCGAGCACGGCTGGGCCTATCCGACCTTCTATACCTCGATGAGCCATGAGGAGATCGACGAGCTGCTCACCGCGATGAAGAAGGGCATCAAGACCCGCCGAGTCTTCAAGGACTATTCCAAGGACACCGGCCTCTTTTTCGCGAAGCTCCTCTATCGCAAGCCGAAAAAGGGCGAGGTGATCGAGCTGGAGGATGACAGCGGCGAATTGCTGATGCCCAAAGTGTACCGCCGGCAGGTCACCTATCGGATGCAGAAGCAGGTCGGGCTGATCGCGGGCACGTTTACCCAATTTCTCCAGAGCAACCCGGAGGAATGTCACACCGCGGACGATTTTCTGAAGCTCGGGGTGCATTCGGCGCCCACGCACAGGCTTCATGACTTTATGCACGGCAAGACCTTCACGCTCAGGCCGCACGAGATCGTATTCAAGGAGCAGCCCTCGACGCTCGTTGACTCCAGAGGCCGGGAGCTCAACACATTCTGACGCGGAGCCCGCCGCCACTTCGCCCGGCATCGATGCTGCCGGGGCGTTGACACTGCCTGGGACACGGCCTGGGCGTTGACACATGCCCGTGCGGGTGCCTTTGCTCTCCCCGGACCGGACAAGGTACGGAGCGGGTCAATGGCCCTGATGAAACCCGAGGATGCAATCGGCGCCAAGGCGCGGCCGTTCACCGGCGCCGAATATCTCGCCAGCCTGCGCGACGGCCGCGAGCTCTACATCTATGGCGAGCGAGTCGCGGATGTCACCCAGCATCCGGCGTTCCGCAATACCGCGCGCTCGATCGCCAGGCTTTACGACGCGCTGCACGACCCCAAGACGAAGCCGGTGCTCACCACCGCGACCGACACCGGCTCGGGTGGCTACACCCACAAATATTTCCGCGTCGCGCGCTCGCGCGAGGACGTAGTCGGCCAGCGCGACGCGATCGCGGCCTGGGCGCGCATGAGCTACGGCTGGTTGGGGCGCTCGCCCGACTACAAGGCCTCGCTGATGAACACGCTCGGGGCCAATTCGCAGTTCTATGGAAAGTTCGCGGACAATGCCAAGGCCTGGTACCGGCGCTCGCAGGAACATGTGCTGTTCATGAATCATGCGATCGTCAACCCGCCGGTCGATCGCGCCAAGGCGGCCGATCAGGTCAAGGACGTGTTCATCACGATCCAGAAGGAGACCGACGCCGGCATCATCGTGTCGGGCGCCAAGGTGGTGGCGACCTCCTCGGCGCTCACGCACTACAATTTCCTCGGCCAGAACGCAGCGGTGCCGACCCACGACACCGATCTCGCGGTGATGTTCATCGCGCCCATGAACGCGCCCGGCGTGAAGCTCTTTTGCCGCACCTCCTACGAGATGATGGCGAGCGTGATGGGCACGCCGTTCGACTATCCGCTCTCGTCGCGCTTCGACGAGAACGACGCGATCTTCGTGTTCGACAACGTGTTGATCC
>DAIUEP010000332.1:0-4127 GCA_036845065.1 Xanthobacteraceae bacterium
TCGGCATCAGGCCCGGCGAGCGGTTGCATGAAATCCTGTTCGCGCGCGAGGAGCCGACCGCTCCGGTCGGCATCGACGGGATCGTGGCCGCCCGGCCGGTCAGCCCATCGCTCGAGGTGATGCGCGGGTGGCTTGCGGCATTGGATCAGGGCCTGGCGCGCGGCGAGCGCTCGGCGATCTACGGCATCCTGCGCGACGCGGTGCCGGATTTCGGCGGTCAGGCGGCCTGAACCATCGCGGCGAGGCCTGCGCGCGTGTCCGTGGTCGGGCGCCAGCCCGCGGCCAAAAGCTTGGTCGGGGCAACGATGCAGTTGCCGCCGATGCGATCCCACAGATGCGCGCGGCCGGCGGCTCGCAACGCGAGTGCGAGGAGGGATGGCGGGACCGGCACGAGCCCGGGGCGGCGGTGGAGGCCTGCCCGCAGGGCTGCAACAATCTCCGCCATGGTCAGCGGCGTCGGATCGGCAACGACGTAGGTTTCATTCAGCATCGCGGGTGTCGCGAGCGAAAGGTGAATGGCGGCGACCAGATTGTCCCGCGCCAGCAGCGAGCGGCGGTTGCGCAGGGCCCCGAACGGCAGCGGCCACGGCGAGCGGGCAAGCCGGATCAGATCAGCGAGGTTTCCTTTGACCCCCGGGCCATAGATCAGCGCCGGACGCAGGATCGTGAACGGCAGATGCGCGGCGCGAATGGCATTCTCCGCCGCAAGCTTGGAACGACCGTAGGCATCGACGGGACATGGCGCGTCCGCTTCGGTGAGCGCCTGATCGGCGGCCGGTCCGGCCTGGGCGCGGATCGAGGACACGAAGACCAGACGCTGGATGCGATCGCGGGCGGCAGCCGCCGCGAGCGCCGCCGTCGCGGCCCGGTTGACGCGGTCATAGAGGTCGTCGGCCACGCCGGATGTGATGTGCGCAATTCCCGCCAGATGAACCACCGCGTCCATGTCGGCGAGGAGCGGCCGCCATTCGAGCGGGCGGGCGAGGTCTGCGACCGCGACGACCTCGACTGTGCGCGAAAAAATGTCGGCGGGCTGCCGCATCGCGGCGCGAACGCGGTGCCCCTGCGCCGCCAGGTCCTCGACCAAGGCACGTCCGACAAATCCCGAAGCTCCGGTCACCAGAACGCGCATCAGGAGTTCGTTCCGCGCGCGAAGCTTGCGAGCAGGAGGCCCACCAAGGCGGCGCCGACGCCGAGCGCAGCAGCAGACACGCTGCCGTGCGGGCGGGCGATCGTGATCATGGCCAGTGCGGCAAGCCCGATGTTGAGTATGAAGACGCGCAACACGATGGCGTTGACGTTGAAGCCTCCATCGGTAGCGCGCTGGTAGAAATGACTGCGATGGGCCTGCCAGAGTGGTTCCCGCGCTCGCGCCCGGCGCACCAGCGTGAGCGCCGTGTCGGCCAGATAGTAGAGCGGGAGTAGCAGCGCCGCCGCAAGATGGCCGGCGACCGCCACATGCAGGAGCAGCCACCCCATCAGGAGGCCGATCGGCAGGCTGCCGACGTCACCGAGAAACAAGCGCGCGACCGGTTTGTTGAACGGGGCGAATCCGGCGATTGCCCCGAGCAGCGCAACCGCGACGACCAGCGGCAGCGCGGGTACGACACCCAGAACGCCAAGCAGGATGATCGTGGCGGTGATCGGGACGGCTTCCACGACCGTCATCCAATCGATCCCGTCCATGAAGTTGGTGAGATTGACGAACCAGACTCCACCGATGAGGAAGCAAGCGCGCTCAATCCACCACGGCAATGCCGGAACGACTCTCCAGTCGGCCGGGATCGACGCGATCACGAGTCCGACGGCGATGCCCTGCAGAGCAAGGCGGAGCCCGACCGAGAGCGGGCGGATGTCGTCGGTTGCTCCGGCTATGGCCAGCACGAGGGTGGCAATCGTGAGCGCGAGGAACTCGCCGGGGGCGCCAACAGGCGCGCCGGTCAGAGATGTACCGAGCCAGGCGGCCACCAATGTGGCCACGATGACGGCCGCGCCGCCGCCCTGCGGGGTCGGTTCGCGGTGCGAGGAGCGCGCATTGGGACGGGCCAGCGCGTAGTCCTTGAGCCACGGCGCGAGCACGGCGATGAGCCCAACGCTGACAAGTCCCGCCAGAACGGCCACTGCTGCAAGGACAGTGCTCTCGAGGCTCGCCATGACGATCACGTCCATTGCCGCAACTGGGCGCGCTGCCGTGAGCAGGAGCAACGTCCCATCAGCGCAAATCAATTCGTCGGTCAGACGCCATAGTAGTCCCGGTACCAGCTCACGAAGGCCCGCACGCCTTCGGACAGGGGCACGGCGGGCCGAAAGCCGGTGATCTCTTCCAACTTTGCCGCACTCGCCCAGGTCGCCGGCACATCGCCTGGCTGCATGGGCAGGTCGCGCCGCAGCGCTTTGCGACCGACGGCGTCTTCGATGATGGCGATGAAGTCCTCAAGCCCAACCGGATGGCCGCCGCCGACGTTGACCGCCTGATAGGGCGTGCTTTGCTCCGGCGGGTGCCGGGAGAGCCGAACCATGGCTTCCACGACATCACCCACATAGGTGAAATCGCGCGTCTGCCTGCCGGCGCCGTAGACCTCGATCGGCTCGCCCGCAATGATGTTCTTCGTGAATTTGAACAGCGCCATATCGGGGCGGCCCCAAGGCCCGTACACCGTGAACAGGCGCATCGCCGTCGTCGGCAGGCCATGCAGGTTCGCGTAGCTGTACGCGATGGTCTCGGTCGCTTTCTTGGTGGCGGCGTAGAGCGACACGGGATGGTCGGTGTCTTGCGCTTCCTCGAACGGCTGCTGGCCCGAGGCGCCATAGACCGAGCTTGTGGACGCGATCAGCAGATGTCGGGGCGGGCGATGACGCAGCGCTTCGAGAAGATTGAATGTTCCGACAATGTTCGATTCGATATAGGCGCGCGGATTTTCGGCGCTGTAGCGCACGCCCGCCTGAGCGGCGAGGTGGAACACCATGTCGGCATTCGCCTCGGCGACAAGGTCGGCGACGAGCCGCGCGTCTTCGATCATGGCTTCGCGCGCAACGAAATCAGGAAAGCGTGCGAGCTCCTGGTGGCGGCGACGCTTGAGATTGGGATCGTAGTAGGGCGTGAATCCGTCGATGCCGAGGACCGTATGTCCGTCCGCAAGCAGCCGCTGGGCCAGATGGAAGCCGATGAAGCCAGCCGACCCGGTTACGAGAAAGCGCATGCAGGCATCGCTGCAATCAGCTTCCGCTGATGAAATATGATGCGAGGCGCGACGTGATGTTGTCGGAAAGGACCTTGGCGGCGCGGCGCTCGGCATCGTGCATGCCACTCAGCCTGGCGAAACGCTGCTGCCCGAGCGTGTCATAGGACACGCTGGTGGACGCCTGGCCGCTGACCACGACCTTGCCGGTCGCGATTTCGGTCAACGAATAGGTGGTCTTCAGCCCATAGGTTTCCACATTCGGCAGCGCCGTGGCCCGGTCAATGGCAACCACCGCGCGATTGCCAGCGATCTGGATCTTGAGCCGGTGCGTGGCCGGGGCCGCGTATCCGCCGGCCGTGAAGTTGAACATAAGATCATTGCGAATTTGCACGGCCAAGCGTGCTTCGGAGGTGTTGGCGGCGGCATCGATCTGCTGGACGTCGACCGACATGAGCGCGTCGCGCACGCCCGGCCGGCCCGATTCAGAGCCCGTACCGTAAAGAGGCTGAAAGCATCCGCCCAAAAGTGCCGCCGAGAACAGCACAATTGGCAAATTAAGGAATCGGTTGACGGACGCGCGGCCTTCACGCCACCCCATTGAAGATCCTCTGCGATAGTACCGTCGTTTTGGCTAGTCCCACGAGCAATTTAGCATAGCAGGCCAGGAAGGCGAATACGATTTTCCGGGCTTTCTCCACCGCTCAAACAGGGCGCGCGGGAGCGATGCAAGATTGCCACATTCGGGGCCCGGAGAGCCGTCAGCCCATGCGGTCCACCGGCGCGACGCACGTCCCGGCGCCGGAACTGCTCCCATTCCGTGGTAAATGACAAGAGCATGGGTGCCGGTAGCGGTGGATCAGAGCCATCGGCCGGAATCGGGCCCTACTAGGCCGGTTCGCGGGCGCAGGTCGTGGCCCGGGGTCCTGGAGCCCCAGGATCAGGGCA
>DAIUEP010000333.1:0-4117 GCA_036845065.1 Xanthobacteraceae bacterium
CCACGCGCCAGCATGATCGGCGCGAAGAAATTCACCCGGAACACGTGATCCCAGACTTCGACCGCAGTGTTGATCGTAGAAAGCCGCTTGCCACCCTCAGCCTTGGGCGAGATCGCCGCGTTATTAACGAGCGCGTGCAGCTCGCCATGATCGAGCCGCTCCTTGATCTCGCCGATGGCTTTGAGCGTGTCCTGGGGATCAGCGAGATCGACCTGGATGTGGTCCTCCGGACCCGCCTCCCATGGGCAGTTCTCCGGGAACGCATGACGCGAACAGGTGATCACGCGCCAGCCGGCGGCCGAGAACCGCTTGACTGTCGCGTGCCCGATCCCGCGGCTTGCTCCGGTGAGGAGCAGTGTTCGGCGCGGCTGGTTGTCGTGCGGTGTCAGCATGGTTGAACAATAAGGCACGTTCAGTTCCTTTGGAATCTGAATGTGCCCTTCAGCCTTTCTTACATGTCGCGCTTTCGAACGGAAAAGCGGAAGCCACTGTTCCCGAAAGCGTTAAGATCACGGATAGAGCCGCATCTTGCTCCACGGCGCGCCCGGCGCGCTGCGGCGGAATTCAACGCGGTCGTGCAGACGATAGGGTCGATCCTGCCAGAATTCGATGACAATCGGAACGAGCCGATAACCCACCCAGTTGGGCGGACGTGGAATCGTTCCAATCGCGTACCTCGCCATTGTCACCGCGATTGCCTTCTCGAATGCGATGCGGCTTTCGAGCGGTGCCGACTGCTTGCTCGCCCAAGCACCGATCTGCGCAAGCCGCGGCCGGGTCGCGAAGTAGGCGTCGGCGGCGGCGTCCTCGACGCGTTCGATCGTGCCGCGCAGACGCACCTGACGATTGAGCGACTTCCAATGGAAGACCAGGGCACCTTTTGGCGCGTGGTCCAACTCCTGCCCTTTTTGGCTGTCGTGATTGGTGTAGAAGACAAACCCGCGCTCGTCGAAACCTTTCAACAAAACCATTCGGGCGTTGGGCAGTCCTTGGGGGTCTACGGTGGCAAGCGTCATGGCTTCGGGAAGGCTGGGCTCGGCCCGGCCTGCCTCATCCAACCATGCTGCGAAAAGGCGCAACGGCTCGGCCGCCTCGGTAAAATCACCGCTCGTTAACCCATTCGGGTGTTGTATCGGGGCCGATTCGGACATCCTGGAGTACCGCTAAGTGCTTGGTTCCTGGCCGTCAGGTTATAGAGGAACGCCGTCGGCGCGCCTACGGCGTACGGTCGCTCCGGTACTACTTCTGGCATTGTCGCTCGCGTTTGGCGGCTGCAGCTTCTCCTATCAGCTCGATTCATTAACCGGAAAAGGCGAGCCCGAACACACCGGGTCGTTGCGCCCCATGCGCTCGCTCTCAAGCATGCCGCCGGAACAGGATCTCGTCGTCGCCCGCGCTGCGGTCAGTGAGTTCCTCGGTCGCGGCGGCCCGGACAGCAGCATGCCGTGGGAAAACCCGCGCACCGGCGCACGTGGCACGATCACACCGATCGCGTCGGCCTACAACCAGGATGGTGTCACCTGCCGGGACTTCCTCGCGAGCTACGTGCGCGATGGCAACGAGGCGTGGATGCAGGGTGAAGCCTGTCGAATCCCCCAGGGCAAATGGGAGGTTCGCAACCTCAAGCCCTGGAATCGGACCTGATCACCCTCTCCGTGCAGCGCGTCGTGACGACGCGCCGCCTTTTCGTCGCCGACCTCATTCGTCAGTGACGTCGATCCACACCCCGCCCGGGTCGGCCAACTGGAATTTGCCGGTCGCGCTGGCGGCGAACATCGCCTTGCGCACGTCTGATTCCTTCGCCCCGCCCATCGGCATCGGCGCCAGATAGCTGCAGCCGCCGACGACGTCCGCGATGGTCTGCTTGAGGGCGTCGATGCTTTCGACCTTGAACCCGAAGTGATCCGGGCCGGGGCGCTTGATCGCCATGCCCTCGAATACCGGGATTGACCACGGCATCAGCGACAGCATCACGCGGCCATCGGTGAGGTGATAGCCCGGCGCCGAGGTCGTCTTGTTCAACGGCTCGAGCCCGAACACCTCCATGTAGAAGTCCGCGCACTTCTCCGGGTGGAGCGTTCGGATCGCGAATTTGTTGATGTAGCGATCGGGCGGGCTGGTCTCGCCGGCCTGATCGGCCTGATCGGCATAGACGCCGTCGAGCTTGCTCTTTTTCCTTTCGGCGAGGTCGAACACGTTGCCGTCGGGGTCGTGGGCGCTGTAGGCCGCGAACGGCCGGGTCGAGGGCCGCTTGACGATGTTGGAATCGGGAAACGTCTTGCGTGCCCGTTCCATCACCGCCTCCACATCCTCCACTGTCATGCCGAAGTGGTCGAGACCACCCACGTAGCCGTCGCGCACCGGATTGATGTTCAGGCCGACATAGCCGTCGCCAACGTTTGCGCCACTGATCGGCCGGCTCTTGCGCTTCTCGGACGCCTGCAGGCCGAACACCGCTTCATAGAAGCGCGCCATCATCGGCCAGTTCGGGCTGCAGATGGCAACATGGTTGATCTGGGCAAACATTAAGGTTTCCTCTTCCCTGGCTATGCACCGACTTATGCCCCCGGGCGCGGCGGCGGGCAATATCGGCCCGCGCCAGCGGGGCCCACACCCGCCCGCCCGCTGCGACCTGAGACCAGCTGCGGCGGTCTCGCGCGGCGGCCAAGAATCTGTCGTATGGTGCAAGGCGTTGCGCCGGGCCGAGCGGCTCCCCACATCGATCCCCGTGGGTCGTTGCCAGCCATGGCAGCGTGAGGATTCTGGAGGGCTAGAGAATGCGCGACCCCTATGACGTGCTGGGGGTATCCAAGAGCGCGAGCGCCGCAGACATCAAGAGCGCGTTCCGCAAGCTGGCCAAGAAGCTCCACCCAGACGCCAACAAACATGACCCCAAGGCGGCCAGCCGCTTTGCCGAAATCAACGCCGCCTACGAGATCGTCGGCGATGCCGAGAAACGCAAGGCCTTCGACCGCGGCGAGATCGATGCGGAGGGCAAGCCGCGATTCCAGGGCTTCGAAGGTTTCGGGGCTGGGCACCCCGGCGGCTTCGGCAACGAGGGCGCGTTCGAGAGCTTCAGCTTCGGGCCGGGCGGCTTCCAGCGGTCGAGCGGGCGGCCCCGCGGCGGCTTCGAGGATATTCTCAAGGACGTGTTCTCAGGTGCGCGCGGCGGACGCGGCGGCTTTCGTTTCGAAGAAGAGGAGTTTCCATCGGCGCAGGGCGGAGACGTGACGGCCGCCGTGACGATCACGCTCGCGGAAGCCGCCAAGGGTGCCAAGCGGCGCGTGCAGCTGCCGACCGGAAAGGAGGTCGAGGTCAAGATTCCGGCCGGGCTCGCCGAAGGCCAGCAGATCAGGCTCAAGGGTCAAGGCGTGGCTGGCGTGCGCGGGCGTCCGGGCGACGTCCTGATCACGGTGACGATCGCGCCGCATCCGCTGTTTGAGCGCACCGGCGCCGACCTGCGGCTGGAGCTGCCGGTCACACTTTATGAGGCTGTGCTCGGCAGCAAGGTGCGGGTGCCGACGCTCGACGGCGCGGTCGAGCTTGCGATCCCCCCCGGCACCAGTGCGGGCCGCACCTTCCGACTCAAGGGCAAGGGTTTCCCCACCAAAGAGGGCACCGGCGATCTCCTGGCCACGGTGCGTATCGTGTTGCCCGAGGGCGGCGACGCCGAGCTCGAAGAGTTAATGCGCAAATGGCGGGACAAGAGGCCCTACGATCCACGCAAGGGAATCACGTGACTGCCTGGTGATGCCGCTCGTGACGGCGGCGCTTGGGCGCCCGAGCCGGCGTGAGGCAAGGGAAATACGGCTTGATCGAGCCGCCGGTTTCGAGGACATTGCCTGCGCCAACAGGACCCGCACCATGAGCAGCCTCAGCAAGGACCGCAAGATCGTCTGGATCCACGTGCTCACCGTCGTGAGCGCCGCGATTCTCATCGGCGCGGAAGTCTTCGGAGCAGCCTTCGCGGGAAGCTGGGCGCTCTCCAATCTCATGGGCTTCGGTCCAACCGGCGCGATCGTGCTCGACATCGTGTTTGTCGCGCTCGGCATCGTGGTGATGGTGCAGTTCATCCGCGCGGCGCAGAAGGTCGAACCGTTCGTCACGCGCAGCTAGT
>DAIUEP010000334.1:0-4100 GCA_036845065.1 Xanthobacteraceae bacterium
AAGCGGGGACCCCAGACTCTGAGAGGTCGAAATGCTCGGCCCCTGCATGCCCTAGCGCGAAGGCGGGGATGCGCGGGAACGAACGGAAGTGTGCCACGCCGCGCGCGCCTCATATTTCTTGGCAAAGCCAAGCCAAGGACCCGCGAGATTTCGATGGCGGAGGTTTTCATATCGGCAGGAGAATCGGCAGGAGAAAAGTCACGCATCGTTTCGTCAAAACGAAGCCACCGGAGAGAAAACACGCAACAACTCAACGACATAATGCCGACTTTCCCGGCACGCGATGGGTCCCGATGTCCGGCCGCAAAACCGGTTCCCACGGGTCCTCAAAATGCTCTAGGGTCGCGGCTGCGCTCATCAGGCGCGGGAGCAGGCCTTGCGACGCTGGACAATCGTTGTTGCCGCACTCGCGGCTGCGATCACGGTGCTATTCGTTCGGGTGGTCGTTGTCGCGCGCGACTTCTCCACCGTGGTGACGGCCGCCCGCTTCGATGCGCTGCGCAGCGATCACACGGCGCTGCGCGCCTTTCTGCGCCGCATGCCGAAGGGCGCCGACCTGCACGTCCACCTGACCGGCTCGGTCTATGCGGAACATGTGATCGAGTGGGCGATGCTCGACGGCTTGTGCGTGCGGCTTGCCGACCTTGCCATCGTGCCGCCGCCATGCGCGGAGGGCACCGTGCCGGCGAGCGACGCGCAGAAGGACCAGGGACTCTACGACCGCCTCGTCAACGCCCTGTCGATGCGCTTTTTCAGGCCATCGACCGCGGCACCGTCGGGCCACGACCAGTTCTTCTCCGCCTTCGGACGCCTGACGATCGCGCCGCCTCGGACCTTCGAGCTCATCGTCGATCAGCTGGTCCAGCGCCAGGCCGACGGAGTGCAATATGTCGAGCTGATGCTGACGCTGCTGCCGGGACGCGAGCGCCAGGCATTGGCCAAGACGATCGAGGGCGAAACCGAATTTGCCACGATGCTGGATACTCTCAAGCGCAACGGGCTCGACCGGGCGGTCGAGGAGGCGCGCCGGCAGGTCGTCGACCTGATCGCGCGCGTCGATGCCGCGCTCGACTGCGGCAGCGAGAAGGTGAAGGCCGGCTGCGGCGTCAACTACCGCTTCATCGCGCAGGTCGCCCGCAACAATCCGATCGGGGAGGTGTTTGCCCAGACCGCCGCGGCCGCCGCGCTCATCCGCGCCGATCCAAGGGTGGTGGCGCTCAATTTCGTGTCGCCCGAGGACCACCAGGTCGCGCGCCGCGACTACCGCGCCCACATGAGGATCGTCGAATTCCTCACCAAGGACGTGCCGGTGGCGCTGCATGCCGGCGAGCTCTGGCTCGGCCTCGTGCCGCCGGAGGACCTCACCTTCCACCTCACCGACGCGGTGACCGCCGGCGCGCGCCGCATCGGCCACGGCACGGCGCTCGCCTTCGAGCACGATGTCGGCGGGTTGATCCTCGCCATGCGGCGACAATCGGTCGCGATCGAGATCAGCCTGACCAGCAGCGATCTCATTCTGGGCGTCCGCGGCAAGGACCACCCACTGCCAGCCTATCTGGCCGCCGGCGTGCCGGTGGTGCTCGCCACCGACGATGCCGGCGTCTCGCGCATCGACCTCACGCACGAATACATGCGGGCCGCGCGCGAGCACAAGCTAGGCTACCGGACGCTGAAGGCCATCGCCCGCAACAGCCTGGTCCACTCCTTCCTCGGTCCCGAGGACAAGCGCAAGGAGCTCGCGCGCTTCGATCAGGCCAGCGCCGATTTCGAGCAGTCGGTCGCCGGGCGCCATTGGCAGCTCCAGCACCTGGTGGAGCTCGTCCGGGCCGCGGTCCAGCCGCTACCGTGAGGCGATTTTCGCAGCCGGTTGAATGGCTTTTGCGGTGTGATCATCATCACTTTGCCGCATCGGCGGGCGATGCTACATAGGGGACGACGGGATTGGGCTAATCTCGGAGCCCCTCATGTGCCGCTGGATCGCCTATCGCGGAGAGACCATCTCTCTTGAACACTACGTCACCGCTCCCGCCCACTCCCTGGTGGTGCAGAGCCTGAAGGCGCTCGAGTCGACGGCCAGCACCAACGGCGACGGCTTCGGGATGGGCTGGTACGGCGAGCACCCGGAGCCGGGCCTCTATCGCGAGGTGCGCCCGGCCTGGTCGGACGAGAACCTGCGCTATCTGTGCCGCCACATCCGGTCGCACCTCTATTTCGCGCATGTGCGCGCCTCGACCGGCACCCCGATCACGCGGCCGAACTGCCATCCGTTCGCCTGCGGACGCTGGATGTTCATGCACAACGGGCTGATCGGCAACTGGTCGCGGCTGCGCCGGCGGGTCGAGGAGATGATTCCCGACGCGTTCTACGGCTCGCGCATCGGCACGACCGATTCGGAGGCGGTGTTCCTCGCGATTCTGGGCGCCGGCGGCGACCAGGACCCGGTCGGCGCGACCTCACGCGTGCTTGCGGCCCTGACTGCCATGGTGAGCGCGGAAGGCATCAGCGAGCCCTTGCGGTTCACCGCCGCGCTCGCCAACGGCCGCGACCTCTATGCGTTCCGCTACGCCGCCAACGACAAGGCCAACACGCTCTACTATCGCGAGTCGGGCGAGAGCGTCGTCATCGTGTCCGAGCCGCTCGATGGCAAGCACGCGCACTGGAAGACGGTGCCGCCCGGCCACATGGTGGTTGCCGTCGCCGGCAAGCCGGTCAAGCTCGAGCCGTTCCTTGCGGCACAACGTGTCGCGGCCGAGTGAATTGACAAGCAAAGAGCTGCGGCGTCCGATGCGGACAGCCGAAGCCTCTTGGTTAGCCTCTTGGGGGAAGCGTTTCGATGACATGCTTTTGGACGGCACGCTTGAGCACGATCGTATGCAGCACGACCGTATGCGCCGCGCTGCTGCTCGCGGGCGCCCTGCCGGCGCAGGCGCAATCGGTCGCCGAGTTCTATCGCGGCAAGACGGTTAACGTCCTCATCGGCGTGGGAGTGGGCGGCGAATACGACCTGCAGGCGCGCCTGGTCGCGCGCCATATCGGCAAGCACATCCCGGGCAATCCGCTGGTGGTGCCGCAGAACATGACCGGCGCCGGCGGCATCAAGATGGCCAACTACCTGTTCACGCAGGCGGCCCGCGACGGCACCAATATCGGCATGCTCGGCAACAACTTTCCGGCGACGCAAGCGGTCGGCGGCCAGGGCGTGCAGTTTGACGCGGTCAAGTTCCTCTGGCTCGGCAGCATGGCGGCGGTGGTCGAGACCATGACGGTCTGGCACACCGCGGGCGTGAAGACCGTCGACGACCTGAAGACCAAGGAGGTGGTCGCCGGCGCGTCGGGCCGCGGCGCCATCACCTACATCTATCCGTCAATGATG
Organism: Xanthobacteraceae bacterium; assembly: GCA_036845065.1. Taxonomy (GTDB): domain Bacteria; phylum Pseudomonadota; class Alphaproteobacteria; order Rhizobiales; family Xanthobacteraceae; genus VAZQ01. Next base: position 3,374 of record DAIUEP010000334.1, read on the forward strand.
AACGAGTACCTGGGCACGAAGTTCAAGATCATCACCGGCTATGAAGGCGGCAACCAGATCAATCTTGCCATGGAGCGCGGCGAGGTGCAGGCGCGCAACAACACCTGGTCGAGCTGGAAGGCCACCAAGCCGATCTGGATCCGCGACAAGCTGATCACCATCGTGGCGCAGGCGGGCCCGCGCGCACCCGATCTCGACGCGCCCTCGGTCGAGGAGCTCGCCAGGACACCGGACGAGCGCAAGCTGATCGAGCTCGTCACCTCGGGCACGCATCTCGGCCGCCCGATGGCGACGACGCCCGATGTCCCGGCCGACCGGCTAGCGGCGTTGCGTGCCGCCTATCGCGCCACCATGACGGATCCGGAATTCCGCGCCGACGCCGCCAAGGCGGGCTTCGAGGTCGCGCCAGTCCATGGCGAGGACATGCAGAAGATCGTCGAGCGGATCATGAGCACGCCCAAGGAGCTTGCCATTCGCGCCAAGCATCTGGTGGAGTGAGGGTGGGCTGGCGACGAAATATTCCGTTGTCGTCCCCGCGCAGGCGGGGACGACAATAACAAACGTCATCGCGCAGGGACGGAATCGACCATGACCAATTGGCGCGTTGCATTGACAACCGCGGCCCTCGTCGTCGCCGCAATATCTTCAGTCCACGCCCAGCCTTATCCGTCCCGTCCGATCACGCTGGTGGTGCCGTTCCCGGCCGGCGGCGGCAACGATGCGCTGG
>DAIUEP010000335.1:0-4086 GCA_036845065.1 Xanthobacteraceae bacterium
AAAGTTGCCGCGCCGCATCACCGCCGCGCGCGCCTCCTGCGCGAGCCGCAGCAGGCGCGCGGCATCGATGCCGACGAGGCTGCCGCGCCACTTCTTCACCTTGCCGGCGATGAAGACCGCCTCGACGTGTCCGGGATTCATCAGGTTGGCGACCACGCTCGGCGCGTTGTTAAGCGGCCACACGTCGAAGCGGTCGGCGCGCAGCATCAGGATGTCGGCCTCCTTGCCGGGCGTGAGCGTGCCGACCTTGTGGTCGAGATTGGCGCAGCGCGCACCCTGGAGCGTGGCAAATTCCAGCACGTCGCGACAGGTCAGAAGCGGCGGCAGATTGGCCTCGTTGGTGCGCTTGCGCTGCAGAATGCGCAGCCTCTGCAGGTTAAAGGTCGTGCGCATGAGCGAGAACATGTCCTGCGCCACGGTGGTGCCGTGATCGGAGCTGAGCGAAGGACGCACGCCGCGGTCGAGCGCGTCCTGCACCGCCGGCATGCCGTGCGCCATCGCCATCTCGAGCGGCGGCGACATCGAGATGCGCCCGCCGATATCCTTGATCATCTGCCAGGCGGCGTCGTTGAGATGCGTGCAGTGGATGAACAGGTCGCCCTCGCGCAGCACGCCGGCGCGGCCGAGTGCGAGGCCGGGCTCGGGATTGACGCGGAAGTGCATGACGGCGGGCACGCCGGCTTCGCGCGCCGCCCGCACCACGTTCGCCTCGAGGCTCGCGCCGAGCGCCAGCGTGAGAAGCTGATCCTTGGAGCTGAAATAGCTGCGCTGCAGGCGTCCGAGATCGGCCGGCCAGCGCATCGCCGGGCCAGCGCCGCGCGAATAGCCGTAGACCGCGCGAATGCCCGCTTCCTGCAGCGCGCGGACGCAGGCGTCGCTGTGTTCCGGCGTGTGGCTGATCTGCGAAAGGTCGACGATCGTGGTCGTCCCCATCTCGATGAAGCCGAGCGCAGTCATCAGCACGCCGGCATAAACGTCGTCCGGCGCATAGTGGAGCGTCAGGTTGTTCTGGACGTCGCGGTTGTAGTCTGGGTCGACGAGCCCGTTGGGCAGGCTGGTGCGCAAGAGGCCCTGATAGGAATGGCTGTGGGTGTCGACAAAGCCCGGAACGAGAATGCGGTTGCCGGCGTCGACGACCACGGCGTCGCCTGTGATGTTCGGGCGGACCTCGCGGATCTTGCCGTCCTCGATCAGCACGTCGGCCTGTGCGAAGTCGCCGGCCTGGCGGTCGAGGGTGAGGACGATGCCGCCCTTGAGGAGGATGCGGCGCGCGCCCTGCAGACGGGCGAGCTCGGGGTCGCCGCCGCTTTGCGCGGAGGCCTGCCCCACCGTGCCGCCGGCGAGGATCGCGGCTCCGGCCTGCACAATCCGCCGGCGCGATGGTGCTGTCGTCCGCTTGGAATCCGCCATGGGTCGTCCTCCCGCGATATTGCGATCATCATCCATCCGGCCATCGGTTGCAGCAAGTGGGCGGATACACGGCAGGACGCGTTCGGGCTACACTCCAGCGGCCAGCGTGAGGGACGCGGCGCGAAGCGAGGAGGCGATAGCCATGGCTTGCACCAAGGGAAAGCATCTGGCGTGGACTGTGTTGTTCGTTGCCATGGCGACGGCGGCCTTCGGCGGGCCGGTCGAGCCGGTGCTGTCGCTCGCCAAGAAGGAGAAGCCGGCGCTCCTTGAAACGCTCAAGGCGCTGGTGTCGATCGAGTCCGGCAGCCGCGACATCGAAGGGCTCGGCAGGATCGCGGATCTGATTGCCGAGCGGCTGCGCGCGCTGGGCGGGCGGGTCGAGCTCGTCGAGCCGAGCAACGTCTACAAGATGGAGGATACGCCCGAGCGGATCGGCAAGATGGTGCGCGCGACCTTCAGCGGGACGGGCACCAAGAAAATCCTGCTGATCGCGCACATGGACACGGTCTATCAGCGCGGCATGCTGGAGAAGCAGCCGTTCCGGATCGATGGCGATCGCGCCTACGGCCTCGGCATCGCCGACGACAAGCAGGGTGTCGCCGTGATCTTGCACACGCTCGCGATCCTCAAGGCGCTGGACTACAAGCAGTTCGGCACGCTCACGGTGCTGATCAATGCGGACGAGGAGCTCAGCTCGCCCGGCTCGCGCAGCCTCATTACCAAGCTCGGCGCCGAGCACGATGCGACCTTCTCGGTCGAGGGCTCGCGCGCGGAAGTCGACAAGCTTGCATTAGCGACGGCCGGCATAGCCTCGGTCACGCTCAACGTGCAAGGCCGCGCCTCGCATGCGGGCAGCGCGCCGGAGCGGGGGATCAACGCGCTCTACGAGCTTGCCCATCAGGTGCTGCAGACGCGCGACCTGTCCGATCCGGCGACCGGGCTCAAGATGAACTGGACGATGGCGAATGCCGGCCGCACCCGCAACATGATCCCGCCCGACGCGCAGGCGATGGCGGACGTGCGGGTGCTGCGGGTCGCCGATTACGACGGCATCGAGCGCAAGGTGAGCGAGCGGATCAAGAGCAAGCTGCTGCCCGACTCCAAAGTCGAGATGATCTTCGAGCGGCGCCGTCCGCCGCTCGAGGCGACGCCGGCCTCGCGTGCGCTCGGCAAGCACGCGCAGCTGATCTACCGCGAGCTGGAGAAGGAGCTGGTGGTCGACGAGGTGGCCGAAGGCGGCGGCACCGACGCGGCGTTTGCCGCGCTCGAGACCAAGGCGCCGGTGCTCGAGCGCTTCGGGCTGCAGGGTTATGGCTCGCACTCGATCGAGGCAGAGTATGTGCTGATCTCGTCGATCGAGCCGCGGCTCTATCTGCTCGCGCTCATGATCATGGACGTCGCGCAGGGGAGGGTCGCTGGTATGCAGAGGTGATGGATGGCTCCGGCCTGCACGTTCATCAACGCAAGGTGGCTCTCAGGTCTGCAGCAGGCCTGCAACGGAAATATCCTCGTCCACATCGGGCCAATGAATGCTGTGCCCGCGGCCGATCAGACGCCAGTTGCTGCGCTGTTCCGCCGTCGCATCCGCCAGGCGCGGAAACCACGCCAGTGGCGCGCCAAGCTCGCGACCGTCGGCCAGCACGACGACGATGAGGTCATCATTTACCGCCACCTCGACCGCGGTGGCGTTGAATTTAACGGCCAAAATGGGCATTCCATGCCTCAAGAAATGTCGGGCGATGCTTGATCACCAGGGCTCGCAGCCGTTTGAGCTGATCGTGGCGGAAGCCCGAGGATTCCACGACGCTCACCGGCGGCTCGAGCGAGAACTTTGCCACATTGTCACCATGCTCGACATGGATCCGCGGCGGCTCGGATGCTTCCAGGCTGCAGAAGAAAAAGCGAAATCCAGACGTTCGCAGCACGGTCGGCATCGAGGCACTCCGGCGGACAAATACGCCTTCCGCCGTTCCTCTTCAACGTCGAGATGGGGCCTTTCGTGGCGTTGTCACACGTCCAGGATATCGGTACTCGCGAATTCGGCCCGTTCCTGGATGAAGTCGAAGCGGGCCTCGGGCTTGTTGCCCATCAGCCGCTCGACCGACCTGTCGGTCGCCTTGCGGTCGTCTTCCACAACCCGCACGCGCAAGAGGGTGCGCTTGCGCGGGTCCATTGTGGTTTCCTTGAGCTGGGCGGCCATCATCTCGCCCAGCCCCTTGAAGCGGCTGATCTCGACCTTGGCGTTGGGATGGAATTCCTTCTTGAGCAGCTCGGCTTTGTGCTTGTCGTCGCGCGCATAGAAGATCTTGCCGCCGTGCGAGAGCCGGTAGAGTGGCGGCACCGCGAGATAGAGGTGCCCGTTGTCGATCAGATTCGGCATCTGGCGATAGAAGAAGGTCATCAGCAGCGACGCGATGTGGGCGCCGTCGACGTCGGCGTCGGTCATGATGATCACGCGATCGTAGCGCAATTCGCCGTCGCGATAGTGCGCGCCCGCGCCGCAGCCGAGCGCCTGGATCAGGTCGGCGAGCTGCTGGTTCTGCGCCAGCTTGTCCTTGCCGGCGGAGGCCACGTTGAGGATCTTGCCGCGCAAAGGCAGCACGGCTTGGGTGGCGCGGTCGCGCGCCTGCTTGGCCGAGCCGCCGGCGCTGTCGCCTTCGACGATGAAGATCTCGG
>DAIUEP010000336.1:0-4050 GCA_036845065.1 Xanthobacteraceae bacterium
TTCGCTATTCGCTATTCGCTATTCGCTATTCGCTATTCGCTATTCGCTATTCGCCCCCTCCCTCACGTCCCGGTCGGCGGCCCTTCCGCGGCGCGCGCGCGTTCCACGCCAAGCCGGCGCTCGCGCCAGATCACGAACAGGCCGGCGGCCGCGATGATGCCGGCGCCGACAAAGACGAGCACGCTCGGCACCTCGGAGAACACCAGGAATCCGAGCACCAGCGCCCACAGCATCGAGGTGTAGTCGAACGGCGCGATCAGGGAGGCGGGCGCCAGGCGATAGCTTTCGGTCAGCAGAATGTGCGCAAGCCCGCCGCAGATGCCAATGACGATCAGCGCGATGAGCTCAGGCCCATTCGGCATCAGCCAGCCGAACGGCCAGGTGGCGAGCCCTGCAAGCGTGCAGATCACCGAGAAATAGAGCACGATCGAGGACGTCGTCTCGCTGGTTGTGAGCGCACGGGTCTGGATGGCGGAGCCCGCTCCGAACATGGCGCCAACGAGACCGAGCATCGCACCGGTCGTGGCCGCGCCCGAGGCGGCCGATCGGCTGACGTCGAGCTGCGGCAACAGCATCACCAGCACGCCCGAGAAGCCGACGATCACGGCCGACCAGCGATAGATGCGCACGCGCTCCTTGAGGATGAGCGCCGAGAGCGCGACCGCGAACAGCGGCGACACGAACGAGATCGCGGTGGCGTCGACCACCGGCAGCAGCGCCAGCGCGGTGAAATTGCAGAACATGGCGCCGACCGCGGTGACCCCGCGCCCGAGATGGCCGAATGGCCGTCCGATGCGCAGCGCCGCGATCAGCTCGCCCCGCCAGGCATAGATGATCACGACCGGCAGGATCGCGAACGCGGAGCGGAAGAACACCACCTGCCCGACCGGGTAGCGGTCACCGAGCCAGCGCACGAGCACCGACATCACGGCAAACAGCAGCGCCGAGGCAACCTTCAGCAGGATGGCCTTGATCAGATTCATCGGCCGCGGACGCTAAATCGGGTCCCACGGTTTCAGGTCGGACGGCATCGGTCGCTCGACCGGACGCAGCCCGTGCAGCGCTTCACGCGCAGACACGGCAACAATCAATCGGCGCATACGCTCCCCCAGCCCTTTGGGCGGAGCGTTCTTAGCATGGCGGCGCCACGCCGTCGCTAGAGAGCGACAGCGTGGCTATTGCGACCGGGAGTAGCGCGAGCGAGCTACTTCTTGCCTTCAGCCGGTGGCGCTGGGCGGCGGTAGGTGTCGTGGCAGTCGCCGCAGGCCTTCTGAACGTTGGGGAAGGACGCCTTGAGCTCGTCGAGCGTCCCCGTCTTGCCCTCGGACGCGGCTTTGGCAAGCGCGGCGGCCTTGGCTTCGAAGTCGGCCTTGTTTTCCCAAATCTTGGGCAGTGCTCGGGTCTCGGCGCCGGGCGGCGGCGGCGACGGGAACAAGGTCGGGATCCGCTTCGCGTTCTCGTGCCAGGTATTGAAGGCGGCCTTGGCTTGGGCGGCGTCGAAGGGCGAGTCGCCCTTCACCATCTGGGTCACGTTCTTGGCATTTTTTGCGTTCGACTTCATGAGCGCCTGGCGGTCCGTAATCGAATCGGACTGCGCCAGGAGGACGGTGATTCCTCCCAGGAATACGGTCGCGGCGATGACGCTACGGATCATGTGGTTTCCTCCCTGTTTCGCTCTTCTCTTTCCTACTGCTTCTCTTTCCTACTGCTTCCTGCTGTCTCTTGCGGCAAATGCCGATCAACTCGTCATCGACCGGCATCGCAAGCTCGGCATCGCAAGTGTCGCCAAGAGCGCGGGCATCAGTAGATTAACACCGACCTTACTTTGTTATTCCTCCAGATTGCACGGGGCTCGATGAGAGCGCGGGGATCAGCGCATTCACGAACCCGTGAATGGCAGCGCGATACCTGGCGCCCCTGACATCACAACGTATGCAGGCGGCGGCCCTCGGTGAGCGCGGCCCACAGGCGCGCCGGAGTCGCCGGCATGTCGAGGTGGCGGATGCGGTAGGCGCGCCAGAGCGCGTCGAGGATTGCGTTCATCACCGCCGGGCAGGAGCCGATGGCGCCCGCCTCGCCTGCTCCTTTGACGCCGAGCGGATTGGTGCGGCATGGCACGTTGCGGGTCTCGAACGTGAAGCTCGGCACATCGTCGGCGCGCGGCAGCGCATAGTCCAGGAGGCTCGCGGTGAGGAGCTGACCCGAGGTCTCGTCGTAGACGGCTTCCTCCATCAGCGCCTGGCCGATGCCCTGCACTACGCCGCCATGCACCTGGCCGGCGAGCAGCAATGGATTGAGCGTGACGCCGAAGTCGTCGACCACGACGTAGTTGACGATCGTGGCCGCGCCGGTGTCGGGATCGACCTCCACCTCGGCGATATGCGTGCCGTTCGGATAGGTCGCCGCCGACGGCGCAAACGCATGCTGCGTCGTGAGCTTGGGTCGCGCCTGCGGCTTGCGCGCGAGCTCCGCAAACGCAATGGCGCGATCGGTGCCGGCGACCCGCACCGTGCCGTCAGCGAGCTCAAGGTCGCCGGGAGCCGCTTCGAGCGCGTCGACGGCGAGCTCCTTGAGGTTCTTGGCAAGCTTGTCGGCCGCGACCGCGACCGATGCGCCGCCGCAGGGAATGCTGCTCGATCCGCCGGTGCCGGTGCCGGTCGCGACGAGGTCGGTGTCGCCCTGCACGACCCGCACGCGCTCGGGCGGCAGCGACAGCCGATCGGCGATGATCTGCGCGAACGCCGTGTGGTGACCCTGCCCGGTCGACTGCGTGCCGGCAAGGACCGTCACCGCGCCGTCGTCGTCGAGCCGCAGCGTCACGGTGTCGGGCCCGTTATTGCCGCAAGCCTCGACATAGCTTGCGATGCCGATGCCGCGGAGACGGCCGGCCTTCCTCGAAGCCGCGTGCCGGCGCGCGAACGAGCGCCACTCGGCCAGCTCCTGTGCGCGAGAGAGGTGGCCCGCGGCATCACCCGAGTCGTAGGTCTTGCCGGTCGCGGTGGTGTACGGCATCGCGCCGCGCCTGATGAAGTTGCGCCGCCTGATTGCGTCGGGCGCGATGCCGGTCTCGCGTGCCGCCACGTCGACCAGGCGCTCGATCAGATAGGCCGCCTCCGGGCGGCCGGCGCCGCGATAGGCATCGACCGGCACGGTGTTGGTATGGACGCCGCGCACCCGCACGCAGCAGGCCGCGATGTCATAGAGGCCGGGCGACATCTCGGCTCCGATGAATGGAATGAACGGCGCGAAGGCGGAGAGATAGGCGCCGAGATCGGCGACCAGATCGACCTCGAGCGCAAGGAAGCGGCTTTCGGCGTCGAGCGCGAGCCGCGCCGACGTGACGTTGTCGCGACCGTGAGTGTCGGCGACAAAATGCTCGCTGCGCTCGGCGATCCATTTCACCGGCCGCTTGAGCCGGCGCGCCGCGACCGCGGCCAGCGCATACTCGCGATAAGTAAAGAGCTTGGTGCCGAAGCCGCCGCCGACGTCGGGCGTCACCACCCGCATCATGTCGGGTGCGATCCGCAGCACGTCGTTGCAGAGCACGTCGCGCACCAGATGGCTGCCCTGGCTCGACAGCGTGAGCGTGAAGCGACCCGCATCGTACTCGGCGACGACGCCGCGGGTGTCGATATAGTTGGCGGCAAGCCGCTGATTGACGACACTGAGCGAGACGGTGCGCGCCGCACCGGCGAAGCCACGTGCGGTGGCCTCAGCGTCGCCGATCGCGGTCTCGAACACCAGATTGCCGCCCGGCCACACCTTCGGGGCATCGGCTGCGAGCGCACGGGCAGCGCCGATCACGGCTGGCAACGGCTCCCACTCGATCGTGATCGCTTCGGCGGCGTCGCGCGCCCGCTCGATCGTCTCGGCGACCACGAAGGCGACTGCGTCACCGACATGGCGCACCTCCTCGGTGGCCAGCACCGGATAAGGTGGCACCTCAATGGTGCAGCCCGGCACCTCGCCCTGGCATGGCAGGGTGCCGAGCACCGCCGTGTCGGCGCCGGTGAGCACCAGCGCGACGCCCGGCATCGCGCGCGCGGTCGC
>DAIUEP010000337.1:0-1672 GCA_036845065.1 Xanthobacteraceae bacterium
TGCTCCAAGCGCTGGGTGTGGGAGCAGTACGACCATGTCATCCTCGGCAACACCGTGCAGCGGCCGGGCGGCGACTCGGCGGTCGTGCGCATCAACGAAGGGCCGAAAGCGCTGGCGCTTACCACCGACGTGACGCCACGCTACTGCGAGGCCGATCCGTTCGAGGGCGGCAAGCAGGCGGTAGCGGAAGCCTGGCGCAACCTCACCGCGGTTGGCGCCCGCCCGCTTGCGGTCACCGACAATCTCAATTTCGGCAATCCGGAACGGCCGGAGATCATGGGCCAGCTCGTTGGCTGCATCCGCGGCATCGCGGAGGCCTGCGAGGCGCTCGCATTCCCGGTCGTGTCCGGCAACGTCTCGCTCTACAACGAGACCAACGGCCGCGCGATCCTGCCGACGCCCTCGATCGGCGGCGTGGGTGTGCTCGATGATTTCACCAAGTCGGCGACGATCGCGTTCAAAGGCAAAGGCGACGCCATCCTGCTCGTCGGCGAGACCACTGGCTGGCTCGGGCAGTCGATTTACTTGCGCGAGCTGTGCGGGATGGAGCGCGGCGCGCCGCCCCCAGTCGATCTCGCGGCCGAGCGCCGCAACGGCGACTTCGTGCGCACTCTGATCGCGGAAGGCATGGTGAGCGCGGTGCACGACGTGTCCGACGGCGGGCTCCTTGTTGCGATTGCCGAGATGGCGATGGCGTCGGGCATCGGCGCCGAGCTCGATGCCGCCCCGCTGCCCGCGCATGGGTTCTGGTTCGGGGAGGATCAGGCCCGCTATGTGCTGGCGGTGCCGGCCGGGAAGGCCGCCAAGGTCGCGACGCGCGCGCGGGCGGCCGGAATTCCGGTCCGCTGGCTCGGGACCACCGGCGGCGACGCATTGACGCTGGCGGACGAGCGCCCCATTCTGGTGGCAAAGCTTTGCGACTCATTCGAGGGCTGGCTGCCCGCCTATATGGCTGGCGCGGGCTGACGTGCTGGCTTGACTTGAAGTATTGGCCCGAGGTTATGGAGACCGTTTGCGATGGCCATGGATGCAGGCGAGATCGAGCGGCTGATCAGGGCGCGCATCCCGGACGCCGAGGTGACGATCCGCGATCTTGCCGGCGATGGCGATCACTACGCCGCGACCGTGATTTCGGAGTCGTTTCGCGGCAAATCGCGCGTCCAGCAGCACCAGATCGTCTACGAGGCGCTCAAGGCCGAAATGGGCGGGAAACTGCACGCGCTGGCATTGCAGACCGGTGCGCCTGAGCGGTAACCTCCCTCAAAGTCCGGTCTGGCGCGGCCCGGCCCGGCACCCTACATGACCCGGCAGAGTGCGGCCGGCGCACGCACTTAAGCGCACGCACATAAGGAAGACTCATGAGCATCGACCAATTCATCGACAACGAGGTCAAGAGCAACGACGTGGTGCTGTTCATGAAGGGAACCCCGCAGTTCCCGATGTGCGGCTTTTCGGGGCAGGTGGTGCAGATCCTCGATCACCTCGGCGTGACCTACAAGGGTCTCAACGTGCTCGAGTCCGACGACCTGCGCAACGGCATCAAGACCTACTCCAATTGGCCCACCATCCCGCAGCTCTACGTCAAGGGCGAGTTCGTGGGCGGCTGCGACATCGTGCGCGAGATGTTCCAGGCCGGCGAGCTGCTGACGCTGCTCAAGGACAAGGGCGTGGC
>DAIUEP010000337.1:1772-4046 GCA_036845065.1 Xanthobacteraceae bacterium
GCCGTCATCGTCGGGCTCGACCGCGCGCCGCGCAACGCGCGCGGCATGGTGGAATACGAGGTGGACGTTTTCATTCTCCGTCCCGCCGATCCCGCCAAGGGCAATGGCATCCTGTTCTATGAGGTGCTCAACCGCGGCAACAAGCAGCTCGGCCAGCGCCTGCACGATCTCGTCGGCGGCAACGCCGCCGTGCTGAACGATCCCAAGGCGCCCGAGCATGCCGGCAACGGTTTCCTGTTCGAGCGCGGCTACACCGTGGTCTGGTCGGGCTGGGATCCTGACGTGCCGACCAGGAACGCCACCATGGGGGCGCGCTTCCCGGTGATGATCGACGACGGCAAGCCAGTGGTGCGCCGCATCCGCGAGGAGTTCCAGGTCGGCAAGCGGCGCGCCGCGGACGCCGAGACGGCGCGGCTCAACTATCCGGCGGCGTCGACCGACAAGAGCCGGGCGCGGCTCACCATGCGCGCGCGCGAGTCCGATCAGCGCGTCGAGATTCCACACGACCAGTGGGAGTTCGCCGACGCACACTCAATCAGGCTGCTGCCGAAAGGCACCAAGCTCTCGCCGCTCACGATCTACGAGCTGTTCTACGAGGCGACCGATCCGAAGGTTGTCGGCATCGGGTTTGCGGCGACGCGGGATGTCGTCTCTTTCCTGCGCCACGAGCGCGCCGACGATCAGGGCACGCCCAACCCGCTTGCGACCGGCATTCGCCACGCCATGGCGTTCGGCGGCTCGCAGAGCGGCCGGTATCTGCGGCATTATATCGAGCTCGGCATGAACAAGGACGCGCGCGCGCGCCGCGTCTTTGACGGCGTGTTCACGCACACCGCCGGCGCTGGCAAGGTGTTCGCCAATCACGTCTTCGCCGAGCCCGACCGCACCTTCACCCAGCACGAGGACCATCTCTATCCCGAGAACTGGTTCCCGTTCAGCACCGCGTCCACGACCGATCCGTTCTCGGGCAAGACCGGCGCGCTGTTGCGCGGCGACGGCAGCGATCCGCTGATGATCGAAAGCAATACCTCGACCGAGTATTGGCAGAAGGGCGCCTCGCTCCTCACCATGGACCCGCTCGGCAATGGCGACCTCACGCTGCCTGCGACCTCGCGCGTGTTCATGATCGCGGGTACCCAGCATGGTGGCCGCGCCGGCCTCAAGCCAACGCCCGGCGTCTGCGCCAATCCGACCAATCCGCACAGCCCGGGACCGGCGCTGCGCGCGCTCGTGGTCGCGCTTGAGAACTGGGTCACCAAGGGCGTCGCGCCGCCCGCCAGCCGCGTGCCAACGCTCGCGTCCGGCAGCGCGGTGGTCTACGCGTCGGCGAAAATGCCGAACGTGAAGGGTTTTGTGATCCTGCCGACCGGAAACCGCATCGACGCACCGGTGGACTGGATCGAGGGCGCGCATGCGACCAACACCTACGGCACGCTCGTCTCCGCGGTCGACGCCGACGGCAACGAGGCCGCAGGGCTGCGGCTGCCGCCGATTGCGGTGCCGGTCGCGACCTATACCGGCTGGAATGTCTACAAGAAGGAGCCGAGCGAGCTGTGCGACCGCGACGGCTCTTATATCGCCTTCAGCAAGACCAAGGCCGAGCGCGAGGCGGCGGGCGATCCGCGCCCCTCGATCGAGGAGCGCTACGCGTCGCGCGCCGACTATGTGGCGAAGGTGAAGGCTGCGGCCGACGCGCTCGTCGCCGAGCGGCTGCTGCTGCCGGCTGACGCCACAGCCTATGTGCAGGCGGCGGAGACGAGCGACCAGTTCTAGGCGACCGGTCGCTACAGGGGCTCAGCGCGAGTAGAACTCGACCACCAGGTGCGGTTCCATCTGCACCGGGTAGGGCACCTCGGTCAGCGTCGGAATGCGCGCGAGCTTCGCGGTCAGCTTGCTGTGGTCGACCTCGACATAGTCGGGCACGTCGCGCTCGGCGAGTCCGGTCGCCTCCAGCACCAGCGCGAGCTGCTTCGACTTCTCGCGCACCTCGACATTGTCGCCAACCTTGAGCCGATAGCTTGGAACCGTGACGCGCCGGCCGTTCACCGAGATGTGGCCATGGCTGACGAACTGGCGGGCCGCAAACACGGTGGGCACGAACTTGGCGCGGTAGATCATGGCATCGAGCCGCCGCTCCAGGAGGCCGATCATGTGCGCGCCGGTGTCGCCCTTGAGGCGGCGCGCCTCGGCGTAGATGCTGCGGAACTGCCGCTCGGATACGTTGCCGTAGTAGCCGCGCAGCTTCTGCTTGGCGCGCAGCTGCACGCCGTAGTC
>DAIUEP010000338.1:0-4037 GCA_036845065.1 Xanthobacteraceae bacterium
CCGATGATGGAGGCGCGCGCGGTCAAGAACGTCGACGAGCAGGAATGCTTCCGCATCGTCGGCGCGATTGGCGACGCCACCCATTGGGAGTGCATGAAGTTCCTGCGCCCCGGCATCACCGAGAACCAGGTGACCGCGCACCTGATGCAATATCTCTATTCGATCCCCGGCATGGAGGACGTCGAGGACGTCATTGTGTCGTCCGGCCCGAACACCTGGCCGAACTGGCGCAACTTCTCCGACCGCATCATCCAGCCCGGCGACATCGTGTTCATGGATTTGGCCGCGCTCACCTGGAACGGCTACAAGTCCTGTTATTACCGCACCTATTGCGTCGGCAAGGAGCCCTCGCAGGAGCAGAAGGACACCTACAAGGAAGCGCTCGGCTGGCTCTACGACTCGATCGGTGCCGTGAAGGCCGGCGCCACTACGCGCGACATCGCGCTCAAGTGGCCATCCGCGATGGAGACCTGGGGGTACGAGGACGAGGATCAGGCCGCCGCCAATCTGTGGGGCCATGGTCTCGGTCTCGCCCAATACGATCCGCCGGTGATCTCGCGCATCTGGTCGCTCGACCATCCGATCGAGATCAAGGAAGGCATGACGTTCGCGCTCGAGACGCAGCATGGCAAGCGCTTCCGCTATGGCGTGCGCATCGAGGAGATGCTGATCGTGCACAAGGATTCGATCGAGATCGTCTCCAACTTCCCGGTCAAGCAGATCACCGTGGTCGATCCGCTGCCGGGCTACGGCGATCATGTGAAGTGAGGCACATTCGCCATTCAATCCGTCATCCTGAGGCGCCCGCGCGCAGCGCGGGCCTGGAAGGATGAACGGTCCGGGCCGTCGCCCTTCGAGGCGCGCCTTCGGCGCGCACCTCAGGGTGACGGATCAACAGTGCTGCGTGTGGTGGCCTCGAAGTGGATCGCTTCGTCATTCTGCTTTCTGATCCTGGCGCCGCCGACCCCGAGCGCGTCGGCCCGAAGGCCGCTAACCTCGCGGCGCTGGCCGCCGCCGGGCTGCCGACGCCCGGCGGGTTTGCTCTCACGGCCGACGCCTATCGCCGCCAGATCGCGCATCTCGGCCTTGATGAGGCGGTCGCGAGCTTTGCCCGCGCAGACACGCGGGAGCAGCGCCGGCTGTCGGTCGAAATCAGGCTCAAGCTCTACCAGGAGGCGATCGCGCCGGAGCTTCTGGCGCCTTTGATGACTGCCTGGCGGGCGCAGCGCGCCGCGAGCGGCGAACCAAGTGCGATCCGCTCCTCGGCGCTGATCGAGGATCGCGCCGACGCCAATTTCGCCGGCCAGTTCGAAAGCTTTCTCGGCATCGTGGATGAAACCGAATTCCTTACTGCGGTGCGCGCCTGCTGGGCGGCGCTGTGGACCTCCAACGCGCGCCGCTACATGGAGAACCACGGGCTCGATCCGGCTTCGACCGCGATGGCGGTGCTGATCCAGCCGACGGTTGCGGCGCGCGCCTCCGGCGGCGGCTTGAGCGAGACCGCCGACGGCCAGATGCTGATCAGCGCCACCTGGGGGCTCGGCTCCGCGATCGCGCAGGGCGAAGTGGTGCCCGACCGCATCGTGCTCAGCCGGCAAGGCTTCGTGCGCACGATCGAGGCGGGCCGCAAGGATCACCGCGAGACCTGCGGACACATGGGCACGGCGCCCGAGGCGGTGCCGAAAGCGCTTGCGCGCGAGCCCTCTCTCGACGCGGGGCAGGCGGTGACGCTCGGACGCCTCATTCGCAAGGCCGAGGCGCTCATGGGCATGCCGGTCGAGATCGAATGGGCGCTCGACGACACGGGCTTCAAGCTCCTGCAGTCGCGGCCGCTGCATGTCGAGCCCGCGCACGTGCCCGACGCGATCTGGCTCAAGCATCCCGGCCTCAACGGCCATCCGGCCGGCATCGGCTGGGGCACGGGCCGCGCCGTGGTGGTGAGCTGCGAATGCGAGCTCTCGCGCGTCGCGCCCGGCGACATTCTGGTGACCAAGGTGGCGGGCCCTGCGCTCAGCCACATCCTGCCGCGAGTCGCCGGCGTGGTCGCGGAGCTGGGCGGCTCGACCTCGCATCTCGCCTCGCTCGCGCGCGAGCGCGGCATTCCGATGGTGCTCGGCGTGCTCGACGCGACCCGCCACATTCCGGATGGCTCGCAGGTCGCGGTCGACGGCGTCGCCGGCATCGTGCGGTGGCTGCGCTGATGGCCAAGAATCCGTCCAAGCCACGGATCTTCGTCACCCAGCCGGTCGCCGAGAGCGCGCTCGAGCGGCTGCGCGCGGTGGCGAGCGTGAAAGTGTATCCGGACGACAGCCGGATCATCCCGAAGACCGCGCTCATCGCTGCTGTGAAGAAAGCGGACATCTTGTTTTGCCTGCTGCACGACAAGATCGACAAGGCCGTCATCGCGGCCAATCCAAAGCTTCGCGCCGTCGCGGCGCAATCGATCTCGCCCTCGAACATCGATGTCGTCGCGGCGACCACGCGCCGCATTCCGGTGACTGTGGTGCCGCCGGTCACGACCGAGGCGACGGCTGACCTTAATTTCGGACTGATGCTCGCGGTCGCGCGCCGCATCGTGGAAGGCGACCGCATGGTGCGCGCCGGCAAATTTCCCGGCGGTCAGTCGCGCCATCTGCTCGGGTCCTTCGTCTTCGGCAAGACGCTCGGCCTGATCGGCGGGGGCGGGCTGATCGGCAAGGCGGTCGCCCGCCGGGCGCACGGCTTTGGCATGCGCGTGCTCTACTGGACCCCGCGGCGCAAGCCCGAAGCCGAGGAGCGCGAAGCCGGGCTGACCTACGTGCCGCTTGACAAGCTGCTTGCTGAATCGGACTTCGTTTCGCTGCACCAGCCGCTCAATGCCACGACCCGCCACCAGATCGGCGCACGCGAGCTCGACTTGATGAAGACGTCGGCCTTCCTGATCAATACCGCGCGCGGCCCGATCGTGGACGAGGCGGCGCT
This sequence comes from Xanthobacteraceae bacterium, assembly GCA_036845065.1. Classification (GTDB taxonomy): domain Bacteria; phylum Pseudomonadota; class Alphaproteobacteria; order Rhizobiales; family Xanthobacteraceae; genus VAZQ01. The sequence goes on from DAIUEP010000338.1 coordinate 2,962, forward strand.
GGTGCGGGCGCTCAAGGGAAAGAGGATCGCGGGCGCCGGCCTCGATGTGTTTGAGCATGAGCCCAAGGTGTCGCCGGAGCTGAGGAAAATGAAGAACGTGGTGATCGTGCCGCACCTCGGCAGCGCGACCATCGAGGTCCGTGAGGAGATGGCGGGCATTGTGGTGGACAATATCCTGGCGCTGCTCGACGGCCGACGACCGCCGAACTGTGTCAATCCGGAGGTGCTCTCATGACCCGCCCGATCATTGCCGTCACCGACAGCGTGTTTCCGTCGCTCGATCCGGCCATGAAGGCGCTGGCGCGCGTTGACCCGGAGATGCGCATGGCGAAGAGCACGGGCATGGACGATATTCTCGCCGTCGCGCGCGATGCCGACGCGATCCTGGTCACCTATGCCAAGCTGCCGGCCGAATTGCTGCAGCAGCTCACGCGTTGCAAGGTGATCGGCCGCTTCGGGCTCGGGGTCGACAATATCGACGTGCCGGCCGCCGCCGCGCGCGGCATCGTTGTCACCTACGTGCCGGACTACTGCATGCAGGAGGTCTCCGACCACGCGATGGCGCTGCTCTTGGCGCTTGCCCGCAAGGTGCCGTTCTCCAACAAGCTGGTGCAGGCCGGCCGCTGGGAGATGCCCGCCGTCGCGCCGCTGCGCCGGCTCGAAGGCCAGGTGCTGGGCCTCATCGGCTTCGGCAACATTCCGCGCGCGCTGGCGCCCAAAGCCAAGGCGTTTGGGCTCAAGGTCGTCGCCTACGATCCCTTCGCGCCGAAGGAGGTGTTCGCCGCCACGGGCGTCGAAAGCGTGAGCTTCGACGACCTGCTGGCGCGCTCGGATCTCATCTCGGTGCATGCGCCGCTGCTGCCGGCGACCCGCGGCCTCGTCAACGCGGCAGCCTTCGCCAAAATGAAGAAGGGCGCTCTGATCGTGAACACCGCGCGCGGGCCGTTGATCGATGAGCCGGCTCTGATCGCGGCGCTTGATTCAGGGCATCTCGGCGGTGCCGGGCTCGACGTGGTGACGACCGAGCCGCTGGCCAAGGACTCTCCGCTCCTCGGTCGCGACAACGTGATCCTCAC
>DAIUEP010000339.1:0-4026 GCA_036845065.1 Xanthobacteraceae bacterium
TAAGGCCGGGCAATATCGCGCTTTTGGGCATCTGAATGGCCAGGGCATTCCTGTGAACAACTAGGAGAACTCAGGTTCGCGCCGCCCCGCTGCCGGCGGACCCTATTCTGCCTCAGATTACCGGCTAAGATTACGAATCAGTCAGTGATTCGGGAATCACCATGCGATTCTCGCCCCAGTTCCTTGACGAGCTGCGTGCTCGGCTTCCGGTTTCGGAGGTCGTCGGTCGGCGCGTGAAACTGCGCAAGGCCGGGCGGGAATGGAAGGGGCTGTCGCCGTTCAACAAGGAGAAGACGCCGTCGTTCTTCGTGAACGACCAGAAACAGGCGTGGTTTGATTTCTCCTCCGGCAAGAACGGCTCGATTTTCGACTTTGTGATGATCACCGAAGGGCTGTCCTTTCCGGAGGCGGTCGAGCGGCTTGCCGCCGAGGCCGGCATGCCGCTGCCCAAGGTTTCCCACGAGGAGGAGGCGCGCGAGGAGAAGCGCCGCACCCTCGGCGATGTCATGGAGATGGCGGCGCAGTTCTTCGAGGCGACGCTGGCGGGTCGCGCCGGCGCCAAGGGGCGGGGCTATCTCGCCGACCGCGGTCTTGATCCGACCACGCAGGTCAAGTTCCGGCTCGGCTATGCGCCTCCTGAGCGCTTCGCGCTCAAGGAGCACCTCGGCAAGGAGGGCGTCTCGGTCGAGGACATGGTGGCGGCCGGCCTCCTCGTTTCGGGCGATGACATCCCGGTCCCGTACGACCGCTTCCGCGACCGCGTCATGTTCCCGATCACCGACCAGCGTTCTCGCGTGATCGCCTTCGGGGGCCGCGCGCTGGAGAAGGACGCGCAGGCGAAGTACTTGAATTCGCCGGAGACTTCCCTCTTCCACAAGGGTGGGACGCTCTACAATATCGCGACCGCGCGCGCGGCCGCCCACAAGGGTGCGCCGGTGGTTGCGGTCGAGGGCTATGTCGACGTCATCGCGATGGTGAACGCCGGCTACGAGGCCGCGGTGGCGCCGCTCGGCACCGCGCTCACCGCCGATCAGCTGGTGCTCCTTTGGAAGATGGCCGACGAGCCGATCCTGTGCTTCGACGGCGATTCCGCCGGCCGGCGCGCGGCCTATCGGGCGGTCGATATCGCGTTGCCGCTGGTGCGCCCCGGCAAGAGCCTCAGGTTCGCCAGCCTGCCGGATGGGCAGGACCCTGACGACCTATGGCGCTCGGGTGGGCGCGAGGCGATCGACGCAGTGCTGGCGGCCGCGCGTCCGCTCGCCGAGGTGCTGTGGGCGCGCGAGACCGAAGCCGGCGGCTTCGCGACGCCCGAGCGGCGCGCCGCGCTCGAAGCGCGCGTCGGCGAGGTCACGGCCGTGATCGGCGACGAGACCGTGCGCAAATATTATCGGCGCGATTTCGGCGAGCGCCTGCGACGGCTGTTCTTCGCGCCGGACGAACGGCCAAGGCGAACCGGGAATGGCGATTGGCGATCGGGGAATAGGGGCGACAAGGGTCGCCGCGACTCCTCGTCCGCCAATAATCGCTATTCGCAATCGACAGGCCGCTCGCCCGGCCGTCAGCCGAGCCGCGCCGTTGGCCGCCCGGAGGCCTACGTGGTCGCAAGCCCGCAACTCGCCGCCAGCGCGATCATGCGCGGCCATCGCGCCGCGATCTCGCGCCGGGAGGCGCTGATCCTGCAGGCCGCGATCAACCACCCTTGGCTGCTCGACGAGCACCTCGAGGCGCTGGAAGGCATCGAGTTTCGCCATCCGGACGCCGAACGGGTCAAGGCGGCGCTGGTCGATATCGCGGCCCAACAGGGCGCATCGGGCGGCGCCTCGGACGGCGAGGCGGTGCGCGCCGCGCTTGTCCGCCGCGGGGTCGGCGAGCTCGCCCAGCGCATCGAGCGCTCGATCACTGTCCCGTCGGTCTGGGGCGCGCGCGCGGATGCGGCGCCGGCCGACGTGGTGATGACCTGGAACCAGCTTTTCGCCTTGCATCGGCAATGGCATTCCCTAATTAAGGAGCTTAAGGATGCCGAGCAGGCCTTGGGTCGCGATACGACCGAGGCCAACTACACCTGGTTGCAGGACGTCAAGGCACGCCTGTCGGTGATCGAGGGGACCGAGGCCCTGATTGAAGGGTTCGGAGCCTCCTCGGGCCGGGGGGCTGCAGGCTTTTGATGTCGGGCGCTGGCGCGGGCGGCGAGTTCGATGGCGGGAGGCGGGGATAACCCATGGACCCTGCTGAGGAAATAGTTAATCGGAGCTTAGGGCGGCTCCACGAGACTGGGAATGCGATTCGGTTGGAATGTGATTCGGGGCGGTGCCGGGGGGACGGGCGCTGCCCATATTGACGTGTGAATGGGAGACAAGCCGCCTGGCGGTGGCTTCTGAGGTAATTAAGTAAGCTTCGGGAGGGTCCGCGTGGGGTCATGGACTCTTCACATAGGGTAGGGGGACCCTCGAAATCGTGTGCGTGTCCCGGGGCAGGGGACTGAGGAGAAATTGATGGCGAGCAAGACCAAGACGGTTGCGAAGGAAAAAGAAGAGGCGAAGCCGGAGACCCCGGAGAAGGACGCGCCGGAAACCCCGGACACCCCGCTTCCGTTGCTCGACCTGTCGGATGCAGCCGTGAAGAAGCTCATTCGCGGCGCCAAGAAGCGCGGCTACGTCACCGTCGACCAGATCAACGCGGTCTTGCCCTCCGAGGAGGTCAATTCCGAGCAGATCGAGGACGTCCTCGCCATGTTCAGCGAGATGGGCGTCAACGTGGTCGAGACGGAGGAGAACGAGACCGAGGAAGAGGGCGCGCGCGAGGAGCCGGAGGACGAGGCCGAGGGCGGCGAGATCGTCGAGGTCCAGCGCGCGGTGCCGGCCAAGACCGAGGCCAAGGAGCCGGCCGAGCGCACCGATGACCCGGTACGAATGTACCTGCGCGAGATGGGCTCGGTGGAGCTTCTGTCGCGCGAGGGCGAGATCGCGATCGCCAAGCGCATCGAGGCCGGCCGCGAGGCGATGATCGCGGGCCTGTGCGAGAGCCCGCTCACCTTCCAGGCCATCATCATCTGGCGCGACGAGCTCAACGAGGGCAAGGTCTTCCTGCGCGACATCATTGATCTGGAAGCCACCTACGCCGGCCCCGACGCCAAGGCGATGCCGGCGCCGGTCGGCCCCGACGGCCAGCCGATCGTGGTTCCCGGCATGGCTCCTCCTCCCGGAACGAACGGCCAGCAGCCGCCGCAGATGGCGGCGCCCGCCACCGCGCCCGCGGGCGCGACCCCGTTCAAGGCACCCCCGCGCCCCGGCGCCGACGATGGCGGGGAGAAGCCCGAAGGCGCGCCGGAAGGCGACTTCGACGACGACGACATGGAGAGCTCGCTGTCGCTCGCGGCCATCGAGGCCGAGCTCAAGCCCAAGGTGCTCGAGACCTTCGACACCGTGGCGAGCGAGTACAAGCGGCTGCGCCGGCTGCAGGACCAGGACATCGCGCTGCGGCTCAAGAGCGATGCGCTCACGCCCGCGCAGGAGCGCAAATACAAGAAGCTCAAGGAAGAGATCATCACCGAGGTGAAGTCGCTGCGGCTCAACCAGGCGCGCATCGATTCGCTGGTCGAGCAGCTCTACGACATCAACAAGCGCCTCGTTGGCTATGAAGGACGGCTGATGCGGCTTGCCGAAAGCCATGGCGTCACGCGCGAGGACTTCCTGCGGCAATACCAGGGCTCGGAGCTCGACCCGCGCTGGCTCAACCGCGTGTCCAAGCTCTCCGCCAAGGGCTGGAAGGCGCTGGTCGCCAAGGACAAGGAAAAGATCAAAGAGCACCGCACGCAAATCCACACGCTGGCGGGCGAGACCGGGCTCGAGATCGGCGAGTTCCGCAAGATCGTGCACATGGTGCAGAAGGGCGAGCGCGAGGCGCGCCAGGCCAAGAAGGAGATGGTCGAGGCCAACCTGCGCCTCGTGATCTCGATCGCCAAGAAATACACCAACCGCGGCCTGCAGTTCCTGGACCTCATCCAGGAAGGCAACATCGGCCTGATGA
>DAIUEP010000340.1:0-4013 GCA_036845065.1 Xanthobacteraceae bacterium
GGCCGCCGCGCCATCGAGATCGAGCCGCGCGACGCCTGGGCGCAGCACGCCGTCGCGCATGTGATGGAAATGCAATGCCGACCGCGCGAGGGCATCGCGTGGATGCAGAAGAATGTCGAGAGCTGGTCGCACGACAGCTTCTTTGCCGTCCACAACTGGTGGCACGTCGCGCTCTTTCACCTCGAGCTGGGTGAGATCGAAGAAACGCTCGCGCTGTTCGACGGGCCGATCTATGGCGCGCGCTCGCGCGTGATCCTCGAGCTAGTCGATGCCTCCGCGATGCTGTGGCGGCTTCACCTGCGCGGAATCGATCTTGCCGACCGCTGGCAGCCGCTGGTCGAAGCGTGGGAGCCGTTCGCGGACGCTGGTAGCTACGCCTTCAACGACGTGCACGCCGTGATGGCGTTCGTCGGCGCCGACCGGTCCGACCTGGTGCGGCGGGTGATCGAGGCGCAGGACGCCGCGATGGCGGCACCGGGCGACAATGCGGCCTTCACGCGCGAGGTCGGCCAGCCGCTCGTGCTCGCCATCAAGGCTTTTGGCAACGGCTGTTATGCCGAATGCGTGCAGCGCTTGCGCTCGGTGCGCAACATCGCCCACCGCTTCGGCGGCAGTCATGCCCAGCGCGACCTCGTCGATCTGACGCTGCTGGAGGCGTCGCTGCGCGACGGGCAAGCGGCGCTCGCTTCGGCCCTGGCCGCCGAGCGATCCTCGGTACGGCCGACGAGCCCGCTGGCAAGGCTTTTCTCGATCCGCGCGGCGGACCTCAAACAGGCAGCGTAGGGGGAGCGTGACGGGGGAGTACCGGCGCGGCTCGCGCCGTGCCGGCATTTACCACCGGAAGCTCCAAGCGAACAGCCATCACATGGGCGGCGGAACCTCCTTGCCGTAGGAAATATTCGCCACCTCGATCGAGCCGTCGGCAAGCTTCGGGGCGTTGGCGACGAAGATCTTCTGGCCCGCCTTGAGCTCGGCCTTGGTCCCAGGCGCATAGCCCACGATGATGGTCTGGGACGTCACGGTGATCTTCTTCTCCTCAGTTTTGTCGCCAGCCTTGTACTGGACCGTGAGCACCTGGCCGTCCACGCCGGCGACCGAGGTCTGCACCGGGCCGTTGGTCATGAAGCTGTTCGGCATCAGGTCCCAGTTGCCATGGAAGGAGTTGAAGCTCTGGCCGGCCGGAAAGATGTGAATCTCAACCGCCCTCAGGCTGCCGTCGGCCTGCGGCATGGAGGTGATGCCGACGCCGGTGCCAGCCTTGATGTCGGCGAGCGACGCCTTGATGACGCCGCGTACAATGGCGTCGGCCTTGAGCTTGAGCGTCAGATCGGCGCCCTCGCGCGACTTGACCATGAGCGTGTCGCCGTCGACCTTTTCGATCGTGCCGCGCACGCGCACGTTCTGGGGCTGCGCGACCACCGTGGTCGCCGCGAAGGCCGCAGCGAAGGCGGCGGCGGTCAGAAGGCGAGCAACTTTCATGTGATTCCTCCTTACGGAACGGTACTGACCTTAACGATACTCCCGACCGCAGTCCAAGCGAAAGGCCGCCGGACACGTGCGTCCCGGCGGCCCCGATTACGAAAACTGCGTGACGCCGCAGCCGTTCCTCGACTCAGAACGGCTGACCGCCATCCTTGCCGACGTTGATGCGCGGCGCCGTGAAAGTGCCGTCCGGCTGCTTGGCCGCCGCCTGGATGCTGAAGGGCGCGCCGGCCTTGAGGTCGCTCTTGCTGCCGACCTCATAGCGCACGATGTGCGCATTCGCAGGCACGACGATGCGCTTGTCGCCCTCCTTGTACTTGACGATGAAGCTCGGCTCCCCGCCGGTGCCAACCGCCATACCGACCGTGCCGGTTGGGTCGACAGCGCCGTTGGTCATGGTGCCGTTGGGTGCGCCGTACCATCCAGGACGATGGCCGTCGCCCTGGCCGCGCATCGATTCGGCAAAGATGTGCACTTCGACCGCCTTCTGGCTGCCGTCGGCCTGCGGCACCGCGCCACTGCCGATGTAGGCGCCCGGCTTGATGTCGGCGACCGTCGCCTTGAAGACCGCGGTCACGACCACGTTGTCGGCAAGCTTGAGCGTGATCGCCGCACCGTCGCGTCCTTTCGCGAAGATGGTGTTGCCGTCGATACGTTCGATCGTGCCGGCCAAACGCTGGGTCTGCGGCTGCTGGGCCTCAACAGCGGAACCCGCGAACGCCATGACGAGAGCGGTCGCGGTCAGAATTCCTAATTTGTTCATTGTCGTTCCTCCCTAAGAATAATTCGCGCCGCCAGCATATAACGGCGCTCAACCAAAACAAAAGGTGCCGCGTGGCTTAGTGCCGCCGATTTGAAGTGTGCCGCCGATTTGACGTTCCTGCAAAAAGGCACCAGAGGACATCGGGCGGCTTGAACGCCGCCCGATCCTTCGCCAACCGCCGTGCTATCACTGCGGCGGCGGAATTTCCTTTTCAACCTGGATAGCCGCGACGTCGATAGAGCCGTCGGGCAGCTTCGGCGCATTGGCGACGAAGACTCGCAGGCCAGGCTTGAGGTCGGCCTTGCTGCCGGCGACGGTGGTGGCGATGATGGTCTTCGGCGTCACCAGGATCTTCTTCACATCGGTCTTATCGGGCGGAATCTTGTACTCGACCGTGAGCACCTGACCGTCGACGGCGGCGACCGAGGTCTGCATTGCGCCATTGGTCATGAAGGTGGGAGAGCCCGGCGTGAGATCCCAGTCGCCGTGGAAGGAGTTGAAGGGCCCCGGGGGAAAGATGCGCAGCTCCACCGCCTCGAGCGTTCCATCGGCGCGCGGCCGCGAGGTGATCGCGACATTGGTGGCGGCCTTGACGTCGGCGAGCGAGGCCTTGACGACCCCGCGCACGGTGGCGTTGTCCTTAAGCACCAGCTTGAGGCTCGCACCGTCGCGCGACTTGACCATCACCGTGTTGCCGTCGACGCTTTCGATCGCGCCGCGCACACGCACGTTCTGCGCCTGCGCTGCCACCGTCGTTGCGGCGAACGCCGCAACCAAGCCCGCAACGGCGAGCACTCGTAAACCCATCTTCATCTGGTTTCCTCCGTAGTTTCTCACTTGCCTGCCTGCTGGTCAGGCCCTGCTGCAAAGTCCGCCACAAATGCGACGGCCCGATGGCGATCTTACATCGGCGGCACGATGCCGTCGCGGCCATAGTTCAGCGCCGGCGCGCCGAAGGAGCCATCGGCATTCTTGGTGGCAGCCCCGATGATGATGTGGACGCCCGCCTTGAGCTCGCTCTTGTCGCCAGGGACATAACGGACGATCACAGTCTGGGGCGTGATCAGCACCTTCTTGTCCTCGACCTTGTCGCCCTGCTTGTACTTCACGGTAATCATCTGACCGTCGGCGGCCGCCACCGTCGTTTCGATTGCCGCGTTGGTCATCAAGCTGCCGGGGGTCAGATCCCAGGGCCGGTGACCTTCGCCAGTGCCGCGTTGGTTGGGCTGGAAGATATGAATGGCAACCGCCTTGAGCGTGCCATCGGCCTGCGGCATCGAAGTCACGCCGATGTAAGTGTCTGGCTTGAGCTCGTCGAGCGTCGCCTTGACCATCGCGGCGTACCGGGCGTCATTGGCCATCGTCACTTTGAGCTGATCGCCATTGCGCGCTTTCACCATCAGCACATTGCCGTCGACCTTCTCGATCATCGCGCGGATGCGCGTGGTCTGCGGCTGTTGGGCAAGGCTCGCCGTTGCGGTGAAGGCAAGGGCAAAACCGGCAGCGCCAAACGCCCGGCGCGTCATCTTATGCATCATCGTCCTCCCGAAAGGTTCGCCCGCGAGCCCGCTAGTGCCCCGTTTCCGAAGTTCGTGATACGTCTCAGCATAGTCTTACACGAACTTCGGAAACAAAGGGGCACTAGCAACCCTATGATTCTAGTATGATTCTAGTGCCGCTTTTCGATTTGAAGTTCCTAACAGAGTTTGCTGGAGGTGGTGTAGGAACTTCAAATCGGCGGCACCAGTGATGTCATGAAAACCCCGTT
>DAIUEP010000341.1:0-3957 GCA_036845065.1 Xanthobacteraceae bacterium
TCCCGATGCCGAGCAAAGCTGCGCTCGATGCCTATGTGGTCTATATCGGCTTCGATGATGCCGGCGACCGCAACCGCCCGCCTGCCAAGAAATCGGCTCCCAAGAAGAAGTAGTGCCTTGGACGTGCGGCAGCCGTCGCCCGGATGGAGCGCCAGCAAAATCCAGAGACAACCTGCTGCGTGGCAAGGCTGCGCCCGGATTTCGCTGACGCTCAACCCGGGCTACAGCCGCTCTGATCAGTTCAGCTTGGACCTGATGTCCGCGATGCCCTTGGTGACGAGGTCGTCGGCGACGCTGCCCTTCACGGTCTGGGTCAGGATTTTTTCGGCCGCCGCAACGGCGGCCTCGGCGGCGGCCGCGCGCACGTCTGCCAACGCTTGTGCCTCGGCCTGGGCGATCTTGGTTTCCGCCATCTTGGTGCGGCGGACCACGAACTCGTCCATCCGGGTCTTGGCCTCGACCCCGAGCCGATCGGCCTCGGCCCTGGCGCCGGCGATGATCTCGGCGGCGTCACGCTCGGCCATCTGCTGCTTGCGCCGGTATTCCGCCAGCAGCGCCTGCGCCTCCTCCTTGAGGCGGCGCGCCTCGTCAAGCTCCGCGCGAATGCGGACGGAGCGCTGGTCGAGCGCGTCCAGAATCAGCTTGTGGACGCCAAAGTAGACCAACACGCCGACGAAGATCACGAAGGCGACCGCGACCCAGAATTCGGCTTCGTTCAGCATCTTCCCCTCAGCGCTTGAGCACGTCGGCAACGGCCGTTTCGACCTCGCGGGCGGTCGGTGCCGACCCGATCAGCCGCTGGACGATGGCCGCGGTGGTGTCGACGGCGATGCCCTGGACGTTGGCCATGGCAGCCGACCGGCGCGCCGCGATCGCCTTTTCGGCGTCGGCGATGGTCGTGTTGAGCTTGACGTCGAGCGCCTTGCGGGCGCTCTCGGCGGCGGCGGCCTCGCGTTGACGGGTCTCGTTGGCGAGCGCCTGCGCGCGTCCGCGCGCGTCCGCGAGCGACTTCTCGTAGGCGGCCAACGCGGCGTCCGATTCCGTCTTCAGCCGCTCAGCCTCGGCGAAATCGCCCTCGATGTGCTGCTTTCGGTCCGCGATGATCGCGCCAATGCGCGGCAGTGCGACCCGCGACATCAGGAGATAGAGCCCGACGAAGGCAAGCGTGATCCAAAGCAGCTGCGAGGCAAAGGTGTCCTTCTGGAACGGCGGAAAGCCGCCGCCATGCTCCGAGGAGGGAACATGCTCCATTGTCTCGATCTGCTTGGCGCTCTTCGGTGCCATGACCGGCTCCAGGTCTCGATCAGAAGGTCTCGATCAGAGCGCGAACAGCAGCAGGAGCGCGATCAGCAGCGAGAAGATGCCGAGCGCCTCGGTGACCGCGAAGCCGAAGATCAGATTGCCGAACTGGCCCTGGGCGGCCGACGGGTTGCGCAGCGCGGCTGCGAGGTAATGGCCGAAGATGGTGCCGACGCCGACGCCGGCGCCGCCCATGCCGATGCAGGCGATGCCTGCGCCAATCATTTTTGCGGCTTGCGGGTCCATGAAGGTCTCCTGTTTTCGCTTCGTTTGGAAGAATCGGGCCTCAATGACCCGGGTGAATGGCGTCGTTGATGTAGATGCAGGTCAGGATGGCGAACACGTAGGCCTGCAGGAACGCGACCAAAAGCTCGAGCGCGGTCAGCGCCACCGTCAGGCCGAGCGGCAGGATGGCGCCGAGCCAGCCAAAGAAGCCGAAGCCTCCCAGCATCACGATAAAGCCGGCGAACACCTTGAGGGTGATGTGGCCGGCCAGCATGTTGGCGAACAGGCGCACGCTGTGCGAGATCGGGCGCGACAGGAACGAGAGCACCTCGATGAAGGTCACGAGCGGCAGGATGTAGATCGGGATTCCGCTCGGCACGAACAGCTTGAAGAAGTGCAGACCGTGCTTGGCAAACCCGTAGACGATGACGGTCAGGAAGACCAGCAGCGCCAGCGAGGCGGTGATGATGATGTGGCTGGTGACCGTGAAGGTGTAGGGGATCAGCCCGATCAAGTTCACCACCAGGATGAACATGAACAGCGAGAACACCAGCGGGAAGAACTTCATGCCCTCGCTGCCGGCGCTCGAGCGCAGCGTGTCGGCGACGAACTCATAGGACATCTCGGCGATCGACTGCATGCGGCCGGGCACCAGCGCGCGCGAGGACGTTGCGCCGATCATCAGCGCGCCGATCACCGCAATCGAGATCAGCATGAACAGCGCAGAATTCGTGAATGCGATCTCCGACCCACCAATATGTCCAAAGGTGAGGAGGTTCTTGATCTGGAACTGATGAATCGGATCCATGCCCGACCAGCCTGCCTTCTCGCGGCGTCGCTCTGACGGCCGCTATTGCCCTTTGTCCGGCGGGTCCAGCGTGTTGGTCCGGACCACGCCCGCTGTTCGCATCACGTTGAGGACTCCCGCCGCGAAGCCGAGCAGCAGGAACACGATCATCCCCAGCGGCGAAGTTCCGAGCCAGCGGTCGATCAGCCAGCCGATGCCGGCGCCGACCAGGACTCCTGCGACGAGCTCGGTTGACAGCCGAAAACCGCGGGCGATCGCCGACGGATCGGCGGTCGGACGCGGCTCACTGTCGGAAGGACGGTCGGAATGGTGCCGGCCGAGCCGTTCGCCGAGATCACGCAACCTCGCGGAGAGCGCGGCCTCGTCGGCGGATGGCTGGTCACGACCAGATTGGTCGCGTGCGTCGTCGGCCTTGTTCTTGTCGGCCATGCTGTCGACACCCGCGATGATCGCGGCCTTACCGCCGCCCCCGAGGCGCGCGGACCATACTTTCTGAGTCTGGGCGAGTCAAGAATCGGCAGTCCTCATCTAAACGCCTGAAACCGAACCACAATCGGCTTGTCGACAGGCATCTGGCTGGCTCGCATGGATGGCGTCGGCCGGGTTCTTTGCCGCGCTGCAATGTGCTAGTTTCCTGCCGGTCGGTCGGGCCGAGAAGCGCGCTTCCTGCGAACAGGCTAGCGGCGCAAGGAGAACCCAATGACGCGGACTGGTCTTTTCGTGGTCTTTGCTGCGGCTGTGCTTGTTGTGCCCGCGGCGCATGCCCAGAGCACCCCCGACACCGAGAATGGCCGCTTCACCCTCCACCGGGTGGAGGAGGGCTATCTGCGCCTCGACGGCCGCTCCGGGCAGGTGTCGCTGTGTACGCAGCGGCCGGCTGGCTGGCAGTGCCAGGCGGTCCCGGACGAGCGCGCGGCGCTGGAGGGCGAGATCGCGCGCCTGCAAGGCGACAATGCCCGCCTCAAGCGGGAGTTGCTGTCACACAATCTCCCGCTGCCCAGCGGGACCCGGCCCGAGGTTGCCGGCCGCGGGGAGGACCTCCCGAGTGATGCCGAGCTCAACCGGATCATGACTTTCATGGAGAAAGTCTGGAAGCGGATGGTCGACATGATCGTGACCACCCAGAAGGACATGATGAAAAAGCCGTGATCCTCCGTTCCCGCAGCGAAAGGACGCGCCATGGCATCGCCGGGACGGTCCACGATCACCAGCGTGGTCCCCGACCTGATTGCCACCGCGACGCTCGTTGTCGACACTCACGGCCAAGGGTTCACGGAGTTTACCGGCGAGGCGGCGCGGTTCGTGGCCGAGGCCGGGGCGAGCCACGGCACCCTGCAGGTCTTTCTGCGCCATACTTCGGCGTCGCTGGTCATCCAGGAGAACGCCGACCCCGACGTGCAGGCTGATCTTATCACCGCGCTCGATCGTATCGCGCCCGCGGATGCGGACTGGGTGCACGACGTCGAAGGTCCCGACGACATGCCGGCGCATGTCAAGGCCATGGTCAACGGCGTCTCGCTGCAGGTGCCGGTGATCGACGGCAAGCTCGCGCTCGGCACTTGGCAGGGTCTCTATCTGGCCGAGCATCGCGCGCGGCCGCACCGGCGCGAGGTGGTGCTGCAGTT
>DAIUEP010000342.1:0-3911 GCA_036845065.1 Xanthobacteraceae bacterium
CGCATCACGCTGCGCGATGGCTACCTCGAAATCGGCGCGCTCGTGCGCTACGCGCAGGCCGAGCGCTCAGCCGAGATCGCGGCGCACGCGCCGCTCTTCGCCAAGGCGCTGCCGTTCATCGGCCATCCCGCGATCCGCAACCGCGGCACCATCGGGGGCTCGATCGCCTTCGGCGATCCGGCCGCTGAGCTGCCCGCCTGTTTCGTCGCGCTCGACGGCGAGGCCGTGATCGCGGGACCCTCCGGCACGCGCGTAGTGAAGGCCGACGCATTCTATAAGGGCCTGTTCGAGACCGCGCTCACGCCGCGTGACGTGCTGACCGCGATCCGCTTGCCCGCCGCGACGGGCGAGACGCGCACCGGCTTTGCGGAGTTCGCGCGCCGCCATGGCGACTATGCGATGGCCGGCCTCGCCGCCACCGCGCGCACGAGCGGCAAGACGCCCAGCGATGTGCGGCTGGTGTTCTTCGGCGTCGGCACAGCGCCCGTTCGCGCCCGCGCCGCGGAAGCCGCGCTCGCGGCTGGCGATATCGAGGCGTCTGTCGCCGCTTTGGCGAAAGACCTCGACCCGCCCGACGACGTGCAGGCAACCGGCGCCGTCAAACGCCGTCTTGCGGGGGTCCTGCTCAAGCGCGTGGCGGCCGGGCTGATGGGGAACGCATCATGAGCGAGCGGTTCCACGACATCGTCCTGACCGTCAACGGCGAGGAGGTGCGCGAACGCGTCGATGCGCGCAAGACCATCGTCGATTTCCTGCGCGAGGATCTCGGCCTCACCGGCAGCCATGTCGGCTGCGAGCACGGCGTATGCGGCGCCTGCACGGTGCGCGTCGACGGCATCATCGTGCGCGGCTGCCTGATGCTCGCAGTGCAGTGCGACGGCGCGCGTATCGAGACCATCGAAGGCGTGTCCGACCAGGGCGAGATCGCCGACCTGCAATCGGCGTTTGAAACGCGCAATGCCCTGCAATGCGGCTACTGCACGCCCGGCATGCTGCTCACCGCGCAGGAGCTGCTCGCGCGCGGCGGCCTGCCCAGCCGCGAGGAGATCCGCGCGCATCTTTCGGGCAACTACTGCCGCTGCACCGGCTACCACGCCATCGTGGACGCGGTCGAAGCCGTGGCGCAGGCGCGCAGCGGAGGCCGCCGATGAAGATCACCGATGATGTGCCTTCAGGCCTTTCCGCGCTCGACCGTCCCAACTCCTATATTGGCCGCTCGGTGCCGCGCCCCAATCTCGCGCGGCTCACGCAAGGCCGCGGCCAATACGTGAGCGACGTGACGCTGCCGCGCATGGCGCACGTGGCCTTCGTGCGCTCGCCCTACGCGCATGCGCGCATCACGGCGATCGACACGGCTTCCGCCAAGACGGCGCCGGGCGTGCTCGCGGTCGTCACCGGCGCCGAGCTGAGTAACGTGATCACGCCGTGGGTGGGCGTGCTTACGCATCTCAAGGGCATCAAGTCGGCGCCACAGCACGCCATCGCGGTCGAGCGCGCCTGCTGGCAGGGCGAAGCGGTCTGCGCGGTGGTCGCGCGCAGCCGCGCCGAGGCCGAGGACGGCTGCGAGCTGGTCAACGTCACGTACCAGGAGCTGCCGGCGGTGACCGACGCCGAGACCGCGCTCGACCCAGGCACGCCCGTCATCCATCCCGAGCTTGGCGACAATCTCACCTTCGAGCGCAAGCACGAGGCCGGCGACCCCGACAAGGGCTTCGCGGACGCCGACGCGGTGGTGGAGACGACCTTCGTGTTCGGCCGCCACACCGGCGTCACCAACGAGCCGCGCGCGATCATCGCCGACTGGAACCCGGGCGAGGCGCGGCTCACCGTCTATCATGGCACGCAGGCGCCGCACATGATGCAGAACCTGTTCGCCAAGCATCTCGGGCTCGAGGAGCACCAGGTGCGGGTCTTGACCAAGGACGTCGGCGGCTCGTTCGGCATCAAGGTGCACACCTACCCGGACGAGATGGCGACGGTCGCGCTCGCGAAGCTCCTCAAGCGGCCGGTCAAGTTCGTCGCCGACCGCATCGAGAGCTTCGTCACCGACATCCACGCGCGCGACCATCGGGTGAAGGCCAAGATTGGCATCAAGAACGACGGCGTCATCACGGCGTTCGAGATCGACGATCTCACCGGCATCGGCCCTTACTCGGTCTATCCGCGCACATCAGGGATCGAGGCCAACCAGATCGTCAACCTCACCGGCGGGCCCTACACCTGCCCGAACTACCGCGCCCGTGCTCGCGTCGTGTTCCAGAATAAAAATGTCATGTGCCAGTACCGCGCGGTCGGCCATCCGATCGCGACCGCGGTCACCGAGGGGCTGGTCGAGCTTGCGGCCGCGCGCATCGGCATGGACCCGCTGGAGATCAGGCGGCGCAATCTCATTCCGGACGACGGCTATCCTTGCGCCGCGCCGTCGGGGATCAAGTTCGAGCAGCTCTCGCATCACGAGTCGCTCGCGCATCTCGATGCCATGATGAACTATGCGTGCCTGCGCGCCGAGCAGCAGCGTCTACGGGCGCAGGGCATCCATCGCGGCATCGGCTTTGCGGCATTCATCGAGGTGACCAACCCGAGCGCCGCCTTCTACGGCGTCGGCGGGGCCAAGATCTCGGCCCAGGACGGCGTCACCATGAAGCTCGACGCGCAAGGCGCGCTGATCTGCCAGACTGGCGTCACCGAGCAGGGCCAGGGCGCCGAGGCGGTGATCGCGCAGGTCGCGGCATCCGCCTTCGGTGTCCCGATCGAGCGCGTGCGGGTGATCACCGGCGACACCGACAACACCCCCTATGGCGGCGGCACCTGGGCCTCGCGCGCCGCCGGCATCGGCGGGGAAGCCGCCTGGCAGGCCGGCAAGGCACTGCGCGCCAACGTGCTCGCCTGCGCGGCCTCGATCCTGCAGGCCAAGCCCGAGAGCCTCGACATCCGCAACGGCGCCGTGGTCGACGCCGCGACCGGGACCGAGCGCCTGCCGCTGCATGAGCTTGCCCGCATCGCCTATTTCCGGCCCGACACCCTGCCGCCCGGCTTTCAGGCCGAGTTGATGGCGACGCGCCACTACGTGCCGCGCGCCTGGCCGTTCGCCTTCACCAACGGCATCCAGGCGAGCTATCTCGAGGTCGACATCGACACCGGCTTCGTGACGCTGCTCAAGCACTGGTGCGTGGAGGACTGCGGCACCATCATCAACCCGCAGCTTGTCGACGAGCAGATCAGGGGCGGCGTGGTGCAGGGCTTAGGGGGAGCCTTGTTCGAGCACTGCCTCTACGACGACCGCGGCCAGATGCTCAACGGCAACATGGCGGACTACCTGGTGCCGATGGCGGCCGAGATGCCCGACATCGAGGTCGGCCACGTGGTCTCGCCGACCGCGGATTCCGAGCTCGGCGCCAAGGGCGCGGGCGAGGCCGGCACCGCCGGCGCGCCGGGCGCGGTGATGAACGCGGTCAACGATGCGCTGCGCCCGCTTGGCGCCCAGCCGATCACCGAAATGCCGCTGACGCCCGGCGTGATCCTGCGGGCGCTCGGTCGCGTTTAGGCCAAATTGCCCGATAGACGACGGCAGGCCGGCCGGTCAAAATCCGCGCCCCATAAGGGGACGTCGTCGCGGCGGCGGCCAAGGACAAATCAGGGAATGAGACCATGGACATCAAGGTCGGACGACAGTCGATCCAGGAGGCCACCGACAAGCTCAAGAACTGGGGCCGGTGGGGCAAGGATGACCAGATCGGCACGCTCAACCACGTGCGGCCCGAGGACGTCGTCAAGGCGGCCAGCCTGATCCGCACCGGCAAGGTGTTCGCGCTCGGCATTCCGCTCGACCGCACCGGCCCGCAGACCGGCCTGTTCGGCGGCCGCTTCAATCCGATCCACCAGATGCTCGCGACCGGCACCGACGCCATCGC
>DAIUEP010000343.1:0-3901 GCA_036845065.1 Xanthobacteraceae bacterium
GGCTGTCGATCCCGAGGTCGTGCTCGAGATGGCTCTCCAGCGTCACGGCGGCCGGCGTGGTGGATTGGGGATGCAGCTCATGCGCCAGGGTGCCGACGATCGCCAGCAAGGTGTGCTCGCGCGTCCCCGGCGCGGCGGCAGGAGATGGCTCGACCGGCTCGTGCATCGTATATTAACTAGTCATTTTCGATATGGCTGGTCTTGATCGGGATCAACTGGGCTTCGGCCGGACGTCAAGCAGACCAACCCTCTGCCTGCACGATCGTGCCGGCCTTGCCGGCGAGGATGTCGGCTGCATCTTCCATCGCGCCGATCGCCGCCATGCGGCCGGTGCGCTCGACAAAGCGGCAGGCGGCCTCGACCTTCGGGCCCATGGTGCCGGCCGGAAATGTCATGCCGCGCAATTCGCCCGGGGTGGTGCGGCCGATGGCGTGCCCTTCGCTCTTCGGCCATTTCGACCACACCGCCGGGACGTCTGTCAGCAACAGCAGCGCGTCGGCTGCGATCTCCTGCGCGAGCAGCGCGGCCGAGAGGTCCTTGTCGATGACGGCCTCGACGCCGCGAACGCCGCCACCTGCCGTGGTCACCACCGGAATGCCGCCGCCGCCCGCGCAGATGACCACCACGCCGGCGCGCACCAGGAGCTTGATGGTGTTGATCTCGCGGATCCGCAGCGGAGCGGGCGATGGCACGGCGCGACGATAGCCGTCGCCATCCGGCATGAGGGTCCAGCGCCGTTCGGCCGCGAGCCGCTGCGCGTCGGCCGCGCGGTAGACCGGTCCGATCGGCTTGGTCGGCGCCGCAAAGGCGTTGTCGTCCGGATCGACCTCGACCTGGGTAAGGAGGGTCGCGATCTCGCGGCCGGGCAGGGCGTTCGCGAGCTCCTGCTCGATCAGGTAGCCGATCATCCCTTCGGTCTCGGCGCCGAGCACGTCGAGCGGATAGGGCTCGCCTGAGGCCGCGGCCTGCAGCGCCAGGAGGCCGATCTGGGGTCCGTTGCCATGCGTAATGACGACCTGATGCGCGCGTGCGACTGGCGCCAGCGCCGTCACCGCCTTGAGCAGATTGTGGCGCTGAACCTCGGCGTCCATCGGCTCGCCGCGGCGCAACAGCGCATTGCCGCCGAGCGCGACCACGACCAGCATCACGGCGCCTTGCGGTCGGCCCGATCGACGAAGGCGTCGACCAGGGTGGACAATTTGGGCTCGCCGGTCTCGGCGAACTCGTAGCGCGCCCGGATCACCGGTTTGTCGAGCCGCAACAGCCGCGCCAGATCGACCGGCGTGGCCGCGATCACGACATCGATGGCGGCGCTGTTGATGGTTCGCTCGAGCGCGCGCAGCTGCGCGTCGCCATAGCCGACCGCCGGCAGCACCTTGCCGATATGCGGATAGGCCTCGAACACCGCCTTGATCAGGGCGTCGGCCGAGAGCCGCGGATCGACCACCTCCGCGCCGGCCTTGACGGCGGCGAGAAAGCCCGCGCCGTGCGGCATGCCGCCATGCGTGATGGTCGGCCCGTCCTCGACCACAAGGACGCGTCGCCCTTTCACAGCCTGGGTATCGTCGAGCCGGATCGGCGAGTGCGCCCGGACGATGGGGGCTTGCGGATTGATCTTGCGCAGCTCCGCTTCCGCGATCACCACATCGGCGTCCGCAGCCGAGTCGACCTTGTTGAGCACGAACACGTCGGCCATGCGGGCGACCGTTTCGCCCGGGTGGTGGGTCGCGACCTGACGCGGGCGCAGCGCATCCGCCACCGCGACATGCAGGCCGGGCCGGATGAACGGAAAATCGTTGTTGCCGCCGTCCCAGACGATGAGGCTGGCTTCCGCCTCGGCGGCGTGCAGGATGGCCTCATAGTCCACGCCCGCGAACACCAGGTTGCCGGCCGCGATATGCGGCTCGTATTCCTCGCGTTCCTCCGCGGTGCAGCGCGCCGCGTCGAGATCGGCCAGCGAGGCGAAGCGCTGCACGCGCTCGCGTTCGAGATCGCCATAGGGCATCGGGTGGCGCAGCACGGCCACCCGAATGCCCCGCCCGCGCAGCCGCTGCGACAGCCAGCGCGCGATCGCCGACTTGCCGCAGCCGGTTCGCACCGCGGTGACCGCAATGACCGGGAGCTTGGAGGCCAGCATGGTGCGGTTGGGGCCGAGTAGGGTGAAATCGGCGCCGGCGGCGAGCGCCCGCGACGCGATGTGCATCACGTGCTCATGCGGCACGTCGCTATAGGCGAACACGACCTCGTCGATCGACTGGGCACGACACAGCGCGTCGAGCTCGGTTTCCTCGACGATCGGGATGCCGTCGCGATGGTGCGGACCGGCGAGCGAAACGGGATAGCGCCGCCCCGCGATGCCAGTGATCTGTGCGGCGGTGAAGGCGACAACCTGCACGTCCGGGTCATCGCGATAGACGACGTTGAAATTATGGAAGTCGCGCCCGGCCGCGCCCACGATGACGATGCGGCGGCGTTTCGGCGATCCCTGCGCGGCTGTCATCTTGACGTTTCACGGCCATGCATCGCCAAGCATCTGCGTGGCGATACGGCTCCTTTAGGCCACCCATGGTCACAGGCGTTGATCTTGATCAACTGCGAGCGTGCCGTTCCGACGGGCGGCGGCTCACGGCTCCTCCATCACAGCCTCATCGCCCATCAGCTCATGCAAGATAATCCCTTCGAGCGGATCGCAATCGTCCTCCCAGGCCTTGCGCTGCAAGGCGCGCTGGGTGTCGGCGTAGCCCGCGTGCCAGCGGCGGCGGATCCCTGACGGCGTAAAGTCGATATCCTTGTTGTGGTTCTCGTTGTCGAGCCGTGGCGACAGCAGGCGCACCACATGCATGCGCGTCAGGCAGCCGTAAGCGGCCAGATCCTGCACGCGCTCGCGCTCATCCTCGGGGATGAGCTTGACCAGCTCCGAGATGATATGGCGGAGCTTATGGACCTGGCGCTGGCGCTCGATGTGGCTCGCCACGCGGCTTGAATACTGGATGTCCTTGTGGCGGTGGAGCACCTGCCAGATCGTCTCGGGCTCCGGCCCGGTCGGGTTCCACATGTGCACCGCGAAGATGAGCGAGTTGCGGCGCGGATTGTCCTCGAAGATCACTTCGGTCGGCGTGTTGGAGAGAATGCCGCCGTCCCAATAGAGCTCGCCGTCGATGCGCACGGCCGGGAATGCCGGGGGCAGCGCTCCGGACGCCATGATATGGCGGGCGGTGATCTCGGTGGTGCGGCTGTCGAAGTAGCGCATCTGGCTGGTGCGTACATGTGCGGCCCCGATCGTGAGACGCGGCTTGCAGCGCGACAGGAGAGAGAAATCGACCAGGTCGCCGAGCGTCGTCTCGAGCGGCGCGGTCGAGTAGAAGCCGGCGCTTTCGGCACCGAGACGCATGTGCGAGCCGAAGAAGGCCAGCGGATTGGGCTCGAAGAAGCCCGGAATTCCGCCCAGCACCGTCGCCCAGTAGTTGGCGGTGTCGGCGGCGCCCGGCCAGGTCGAACGGCCCCACAGCTCCTTGCGCCGCATGCGCCGCCAGAATTCCTCCAGGCGCTCGAGGCGCTGCTCGGGTTCGTTGCCGGCGATCAGGCTGGCATTGATGGCGCCGATCGAGGTGCCGATGATCCAATCCGGCTCGATTTGCGCTTCGTGCAGCGCCTGATAGACGCCAGCCTGATAGGCGCCGAGCGCGCCGCCGCCCTGAAAGACGAGCACGACCTGGCGATCGTTGAACGGACGCGCGGTTGCGCGCGCCGTCATTGAGCGCTCGGTTTTGCGTGGTCGGCCATCCGCGATCTCGACCATTTTGTTCATGGTGTCCTCCCTGGTGGTTTCTTGGCGCTGTCAGGATTGCTCTAATGCGCGGTCCAGCCGCCATCGACCGGCAGCGCGATGCCGGTGATCGAC
>DAIUEP010000344.1:0-3865 GCA_036845065.1 Xanthobacteraceae bacterium
ACCTATGTGGAATTGAAGCTCGCCGACATCGAGCGGCTGTTCGGGCGGAAGTGAGCCGAGCGCCAGATATTGACCGACAGTGCCGGGGTTGGGCAGCCCAACTGACACGCCGATTGATCCACCGACAGCTTCCCAGGTGAAACTCTTTTGGGGAGAACCGGCGCCGGGCGATAACGATTTTCTTTTTTTCCTCAAGCCATTGCGCCTTTTCAGAAGATAATTCTATCTGCACGGTATGAACACGCATTCGTTCCCATTCCCACGCGATGCCGAGCCGCTGCAGGCGACCGCGCAGCGGCTCGCCGCAGGATCAGCCAACCTCGACCTGTTCAAGCGGCTGGCGCAGGCGCGCCGCGAGATCGCCGGCCGCCTGGTGTTCACGACCAGCTTCGGGCTGGAAGATCAGGCGATCGCGCACGCGATCCTGAGCCAGGATCTGCCAATCGACATCGTCACGCTCGATACCGGGCGGCTGTTTCCGCAGACCTACCAGGTCTGGAGCGAGACCGAAGCGCGCTACGGCCGGCGCATCCGCGCGCTCCTTCCCAGGCGATCAAGCGTCGAAGCCTTCGTGGCGCAGCACGGCATCGATGGCTTCTTCTCATCGATCGCGGCGCGGCAGGGCTGCTGCGCGGTGCGTAAGGTCGAGCCGCTCGGCCGCGCGCTCGAAGGCGCTGCGGGCTGGATCACCGGCGTGCGCGCCGAGCAATCCGGCGAGCGCGCCACCACGCCCTATGCGGCGATCGATGGCGGGCGCGGCCTCATCAAGCTCAATCCGCTCCTCGACTGGACCCGCGAGCGCGTGGTCGCTTTCGTGCGCGCACATGGCATTCCCTATAACGCGCTGCACGACCACGGCTTCCTGTCGATCGGCTGCGCACCCTGCACGCGCGCGGTAAAGCCGGGCGAGCCGGAGCGCGCCGGCCGCTGGTGGTGGGAACAGGACGACAGGAAGGAATGCGGCTTGCACCACAGGTCCACCCAACGGGCGGCGACCGACGCGGCGCTATCGAACTGAGCCCGAGAATCCCTTATGCATGGCACGATGACCGCTACGCAATTGACCCAGGCGCCCGCGCCGATCCGGCTTCCGCATCTCGCACAGCTCGAGGCCGAAAGCATCCACATCATCCGCGAGGCGGTCTCCGAATCCGACAAGGCGGTGATGCTCTATTCCATCGGCAAGGACTCGTCCGTCCTCCTGCATCTCGCCCGCAAGGCGTTCTATCCGGCCAAACCGCCGTTCCCGCTCTTACACGTCGACACCACCTGGAAGTTCCGCGACATGATCGCGTTCCGCGACCGCCGCGTACAGGAGCTCGGGCTCGACCTCATCGTTCACACCAATGAAGACGGGCTCGCGCGCGGCATTTCGCCGATCAGCCACGGCTCGGAGATCCATACCGACGTGATGAAGACGCAGGCGCTGCGCCAGGCGCTCGACCAGCACGGCTTCGATGCCGCGCTCGGCGGCGCGCGCCGCGACGAGGAGCGCTCGCGCGCCAAGGAGCGCGTGTTCTCGCTGCGCAATGCGCAGCACCGCTGGGACCCCAAGCGCCAGCGCCCTGAGCCCTGGCGGCTCTACAACGGCCGCAAGCGCAAGGGCGAGAGCATGCGCGTGTTCCCGCTCTCCAACTGGACCGAGCTCGACGTCTGGCTCTACATCCATCAGGAGGCAATCCCGGTGGTTCCGCTCTACTTCGCGGCACCGCGCCCGGTCGTCAGCCGCGACGGCACGCTGATCATGCGCGACGACGACCGGATGCCGCTTGCAGAAGGCGAGGAGCCGCAAGTAAGAACCGTGCGCTTCCGTACGCTCGGCTGCTATCCGCTGACCGGCGCCATCGAGAGCCAAGCCGCGACCGTCCCCGACATCATCCGCGAGACGGTCGAGAGCCGCCATTCGGAGCGGCGCGGCCGCGTGATTGACCATGACGGCGCGGCCTCCATGGAACGCAAGAAACAGGAAGGCTATTTCTGATGACGGCGCGGCCGGCCCCGAGCGAATTCGCGATCGACGATTTCCTGCGGCGGCAGGAGCGCAAGACGCTCTTGCGGTTCGTCGCCTGCGGCTCGGTCGATCACGGCAAGTCCACCCTGATCGGGCGCCTGCTCTACGAGGCCAAGCTCCTGTTCGACGATCAGCTGGAAACGCTCAAGGCCGAATCCCGCAAGCATGGAACGCTCGGCAAGGAGCTCGACTTTTCGCTGCTGCTCGACGGGCTCGCCGCCGAGCGCGAGCAGAAGATCACGATCGATGTTGCCTACCGGTTCTTCGCGACCGAGCGGCGCAAGTTCATCGTCGCCGACGCGCCCGGCCACGAGCAGTATACCCGCAACATGGCAACCGGCGCATCGACCGCGGACGTGGCGCTGGTCGTGGTCAACGCCCAGGCGGGCCTGACGCGCCAGACCAGGCGCCACAGCCTGATCGTCGCGACGCTCGGCGTGCGCCGCCTGGTGCTGGCGGTCAACAAGATGGACCTGGTCAACTGGTCGCAGGACGCATTCCGCGCGATCGAGACCGAGTTCCGCCGCCACGCCGCCACGCTCGGCGCACACGACATCGTCTGCATCCCGATCTCCGCCCGCAGCGGAGACAACATCGCGCGCCGCTCGCCCCACATGGATTGGTATCGCGGACCGACGCTGCTCGAGTATCTGGAAGAGGTTGAAGTCGCGCCAGCGTCAAGCGCAGCGGCCTTCCGCATGCCGGTGCAGCTGGTCAACCGCCCCAATCCGGAGTTTCGCGGCTACAGCGGCATGATCGCGAGCGGCGACGCCTATGTGGGCATGCCGGTGCGGGTGTGGCCGTCGGGCCAGACCTCGCACATCGACCGCATCGTCACCTTCGACGGCGACTTGGAACGCGCGGCTATGGGCCAGTCCGTGACCGTGACGCTCGCGGACGAGATCGACGCCTCGCGCGGCGATGTGATCGCCGATGCCGCGCGTGCGCCACAGGTCACCGACCGGTTGCACGCGCGCGTGGTCTGGGTCGGCAAGGAGCCGCTCGCTGCGGGCCGCCGCTACCTGATCAAGCTTGCGACCTGCAGCGCCAAGGCGACGCCCGAGCCGCCAATGCGCGTGCTCGATCTCGACACCGGCGCCTCGACCACGGCCGACCGGCTGTCCATGAATGACATCGGCCAGTGCACGCTGCAGCTCGATCGCTTGGTCGCCGCCGACCGCTATGCCGAGAGCAAGGAGACCGGCAGCTTCATCCTGATCGATCCGGAATCCTATGACACGATCGGCATGGGCTTTGTCGAAGGCGCAGGCCTGCGCGAAGGCTTCATCGCGCGGCTGCGGCGGCGGCTGGGATTTCCGGTGCGCGCGGCCGCCAACACGCCGCCGGCACGCTGGCGTGAGTCACACGTGCGCTCAGCCGCCAAGGCCATCTCCTGGCGAGCGACCGGCAGCATCGACACGTTCCTGGTGACGCTGATCATCACCGGCAGCTCGGTGTTCGCCGGCTCGGTGGCGGTCACCGAGATCGTGTTCTACTATGGCCACGAGCGCATCTGGGCGCTGATCCCGTGGGGCAAGGAATGAGGCGGGGCTGAAGGGAGTGGCTGGCCGACCACAGTTGGGAAAGAAATACTTGCGTTAGGATAATGTCGTGCCGGTGGACAGAAGCAATGGCTGGCAGGCCCGTGAGGCAACACCCGATGAAATCGCGACGGGCGAGTACTGTGCCAACACTGATGAGTGGGCGCAGACCAACGAACACGCCAATCTTGAGACCTTCTAATACCAACGCGCACAATGTTTGGCTCGTCATGCCCGCGCTTGTCGCGGGCATCCACGTCTTATACCAATCCTCGGGATGGCTGACTCTCTGGGATTCCCAAATCAGTTGGGA
>DAIUEP010000345.1:0-3841 GCA_036845065.1 Xanthobacteraceae bacterium
GGCCGTTTATCCGCCTCGTCCTGAGGAGGACGCACGCAACTGCGTGCGTCCGTCTAGAAGGATGGGGCGGCCCACTGATCTCGGGTTTAACCCGAGATCAGCAGTTAATGTGCGGACGTCTGGCAAGCCCGACTTGCGTGTTCGAGACGCCGCGCACGAGACTGCGCAATCCTGTTAGATCGAGCTTCGCGCCCGATGTGAGCTTGCGGCACCTCGCGCGTGCCCATCCGTCGTGGCATAATCAGACGCTTGTAAAACGGAGGAATTGCAATGCCGCTGCAGCGAGGTGAAGTGCTGGGCTACGACTTCAATCGGATGGTCGTTGATTTCACAATGCTAAATCAGGGCAACATAGTGCGATGTGCGATCAGCACCGCGGCAATGGACGATCTTGAAGACAAGCATGATGTGAAGGCAGAACAGCGAGTCGATCAGTTTGTGCGGCTGCGCGATGCGATTGAGGAGCGAGCATCGCATAAGTTCTTCGAAGGGCCAGTCGAGGCTAAAGGACCGGTGGTGTTGCGATCTAACGATTTCTTCAAGGAGCTGCCTCGCCGTCCTCTGACTTGACCCAATGCGGCGGCAAATAATCCGCCGATGTCCGCTTTGGATCGATGTTGTCGAAAAAGTATCCGCGGAAAGCTGTAAACTGCAGCATGTTCCGATGACGTTGAGCTCGTCCGTCGTGGCCACGCGCACCAGCTGCCGTGGCTCAAGCCTCCAAACTGCAGCGACGCGGCGGGACAGACGCGTCCTGCGGCGAGCGTCATGTGAAGGGCGGCTCGCGCACCGCGACGCGGCCAGCGCGTCGTCAGCGACAGTAGAGAGTCGTCAGCGACAGTAGAGAATTGTGCAAACGGGCAGCGGGCTGCGGTGCTCGCACCGGCGCAGTGCAATGAGCTTGGCGTCGATGATGCTCCGGCTACGCCCGAAGGTCGTCACCCCTACTCCGCCGGCCCGGCAGACCCAGGCTGAAGCCTCCGACGCGCCACAGGCCAGCACAGCGATCACCACTGCCAGCGTAGCCAGACTCGTTCTGATCATCCCCGTTCTCCCTCAGGCTCTTGTGCCGCCGATTTGAAGTGAGGATGCCATGCTCCTCATGCAAGCAACAAAGCATGGGCGACAAGGGCCGGTGCAGTAGCATTCTACTAAAGCCCGTCGATCCCCGATGATCACAGGCGGTCTGTCGCGCTTTCTGTTCTGATTCCCCCAAGCCACGCGCAATTGTCTGACCGCGTGCTCGGCCCGGGCGATGATCGCGCGTCCGCGGTCACGGTCACCACCCGACCGCCTGGCCGTCCTTGCGGTGGTCGGAGCCGGCCCGGTAGTAGCCGCCAAGCGCCTTGCCCTCGCCAATCGCCGCAGGCGTGGGCACGAACATGATCGACTGATAGCCGCCGACCCGCGAGCCGTTGACGGATTCGACGGCATGGCCCATCCGCTGCAACGGCGCGCCCACGAGCCGAAACAGCTCGGACTCCAATTCGAGCCTGTTAGGCACCTGGTCATGGCGGAAGCGCGCCATGTCGGTTGCCATCTGCAGGTTGGCGCCGAGGTCGATCACGTTCACCAGCGCCTGCGCGTGGCCCTGCGCCTGCATGTCGCCACCCATCAGCGTGATCGTCATCAGCGGCTGCTTGTCCTTCATGACGAAGCCCGCCGCCAACGTATTGAACGGCCGCTTGTGCGGCGCGATGACGTTCGGGCTCTTGGGCTCGAGCGAGAACAGCCCGCCGCGATTGTGCAGCAGGATGCCGTAGCCCGGCACGGTGAGGCCTGAGCCGAAGCCGGCGAAGTTGCTGTTGACCCAGGACACCATGTTGCCTTCGCTATCGCCGGTCGAGAGCACGATGGTGTCGCCCAAGGCGAGATCAGTGCTGCTGCGCGGCCCGGTGGGCGAGGCCTTGTCGGGATTGACCTTGTCGCAGAGCGAGGCGGCATAGGACTTCGACAGCAGCCGCTCGAGGGGGACCTTCACGAAGTTCGGATCGGCGTTGAACGCGTACAGGTCCCGGTAGGCGAGCTTCTTCGCTTCGACCACCAGGTGCCAGTATTTGGGGTCGCGCGGCCCAAGGCTGGCCAGCGTCTGGCCCGGCGCCCATTTCGGCACGCAGGCTTCCAGAATGTTGAGCATCTCGTTCGCCGCCCAGGCTTGCGACGGCGGCGGCAGCTCGAAGAGATCATAGCCGCGGTAGCTGCTGGTCGCGGCCTCGACGAACTCGCCTTGGTAGTTGGCGAGGTCGTCCAGGGTCATGCTGCCGCCGAGCGCCTGCGACTTGGCGACGATGGCGCGCGCGATCTCGCCTTTGTAGAAGGCGTCGCGGCCACCTTCCTGCAGCAGCCGGAACGTCCGCGCGAGATCGGGGTTGCGGTAGATCTGCCCGGCGACCGGGCGCTTGCCGTCGATGTACCAGGTCTTGACCGAATCGGGATCGAGCTCGGTGCAGCACTTCTGCAACGGCAAGGCGTTGGGCAGGCGCCAGTCGTTGCCGATGCGCTGCGAGATCGGGAAGCCGTTCTCGGCATAATCGATCGCGGGCGCCAGCACGTCCTTGAAGGTCTTGCGCCCAAAGCGCCGGAGCAATTCGTCCCAGCCCCATACGGTGCCCGGAACCGTCACGGTCAGGATGCCGAAGCGCGGCATGCCGGAGCCGGGCCCCCAGTTCTCGGGATCGGCATGATAGCCGAGCGCGTTGAAACGCTCGAGCGTGGCGCCGCTCGGCGCCATGCCGCTGGCGTTGAGGGTGTAGAGCTTCTTTTCCTTGGCGACATAGACGATCGCGAACAGATCGCCGCCGACGCCGGTGTTCATCGGCTCGACCAGGTTGAGCACGGCCGCCGCCGCGACCGCCGCGTCGATGGCGTTGCCGCCGTTACGCATGACCTGCAGGCCGGCCTGCGCGGCGAGCGGCTGGCTCGTGGTCACGATGCCATGCGAGGCCATGACTTCGGCACGGCTCTGGGCCGCCCAGCCGTCGGCACGATCACCGCGCACCGCTGAGCAGGCGGCAGCCGGCGGCTGGGTGTTGCAGACCGCCATGGCCGGGCCTGTTTGCGCCCATCCGTGTGAGGAGGCCGCAAGCGCGACCGTCACGCCGAGGACGGCTATTCCGAGGACGGCACGTGTGCGGAGGGCGGAATTCCTCATGGCGTTCTCCCGGGACTATGGCTTTTTTGAAGTCGCGCAACAAGCGATTATCGCCACAGCTTCGCGCAGGCGTCCCACAAACACAAGGTATGTCCAGCTCGCGCGCTGGCACGGCCTTGCTTCCTGCCTCCCGCCGAAGAACTAATCGCCTTGGCGGTCTATCCGGTCGTGCTTTCCGACAGTCCAGCCGCCGCGGGCGAGATAGGTCTCGCCGATCTCGACCGGCTCCTCCTCGAGCGGCGTGGCCATGGTGTCGTTCCAGCGGTTGAGAAAACCGAACATCGCGATCACGCCGACGATCTCGACCATCTGCTCGTCCGACCAGTGCGTGCGCATGTGCGCAAACATCTCGTCGGTGACCGCGTTCGGCACCGCAGCGGCCGCGCGCGCGAAATCGAGCGCGGCGCGCTCGGCCGCACTGAACAGCGGGCTCGTTTCGTAGTCCCAGATGGCGGCGACCTTCTTCTCGTAGTCGCTGCTCGCGCGCGCGATGCCGGCGGTGTGCGCCATGCAGTACTGGCAGCCGGCGGCGCGGCTCGCCATGTGGCCGATCAGGCGCTTGAGACCGAAATCGACCTTGCTGGTCGCCGGATCGTTGAGCGCGGTCGTCAGCGCGGTCCAGGCGCGCACCATCGCGGGCTTGCGCTGCATGATCAGCATGCTGTTGGGCACGAAGCCCAGCCGCTTGCG
>DAIUEP010000346.1:0-3830 GCA_036845065.1 Xanthobacteraceae bacterium
AGGATCTGCACCGCCACCGGGTTGCCGGCGCAGACTTGCGCGGTGGCGCCCGATGCAACGGAAAGGACGATAAGCAAACCGCCAATAACGGACCGCATCATGAACGCCTCCTACTGCTGCTTGACCGAGATATCCGTCTTGCCGACGCTAAAGCTCATCAGGTCTTCGCCGACCACGAGCGGGCCCGGACAGACCTTGCGGGTTGCCTCGATCATCGCTCCCCCCTGTCGGTCTTGGCGCCGATATGGTCCGCCAATTCCGAGCCTTTGAATCCGGAGGAGTTGCTATCAGGGGGCTCCGGCAACATCGTGGCTTCCCAGGCGGCATATTGCTTTTGCATCCGGGCAAACAGGTCCTTCTGCCGGTTCTTGAGATTGGCGCGCTCGAGCGGATCGTTGACCACGTTGAACAGGAACGTGTTCTCGTCGATCTTCAGATACTTCATGTCGCCGTCGCGCATCGCGCGCTGCGCATGCTGCCGATAGCGCCAGTAAAGTGTGCGCGACACCGGCGCGTCGCCGCGTGTCAGGAACGGCAAAAGGTTGATGCCATCGGGCGGATGGGCCGGATCGGGTGCCGTCCCTGCCGCGGCGAGCAATGTCGGCATCCAATCCATGCTGATCATCACCTGCTCGGACACCCGCCCGGCCGGGATCCGCCCCGGCCAGCGCACGATCGCCGGAATGCGCAGCCCCCCTTCCAGCAATTCGGTCTTGCGGCCGGTGAACGGCCAGGTTGCCGAAAAGCGCTCGCCGCCATTGTCGCTGGTAAAGATCACGATCGTGTTGTCGGCAAGCCGATTGGCTTCGAGCGCCTGCATGACACGGCCGATCTGCAGGTCCATCTGCATGACCATGCGCGCATAGGTTCGCTGCGAGCCGCCGTCGGTATGGAACAGCGATGTCAGCCGCCGCGCCTCCGCCTCGTCGTCCGGTCCCTCCCACGGGTAATGCGGCGCGTTGAAGTGCAGGCTGATGAAGAAGGGCTGCGCCGACCTCGCATAGGCGTTGATTTCCGAAACGGTGCGCTCGCCCAGGAGATCGGTGAGATACCCGACCTGATGGATCTTGATGTCACCGTCCCACAGATCATCCGTGTCGGTATGCGGCGGGCCCGACTTGTGCGTGAAGTAATCAAGCGTGCCGCCGCGGAATCCGAAGAAGCGGTCATAGCCGCTCTTGAGCGGGCCATAGTTGGGCAATGAGCCCAGATGCCACTTCCCGACCAGCGTCGTGGCGTAGCCGGCGGCCTTGAGGATCGAGGGCAGCGTGGGGTGGCTGGGGGGCAGGCCAACGTCGCGCGTGCTGTTGCTCGACAGCGGCTCTTCGAGCCCGATCGGCAGCCGGTATTGATAACGCCCGGTGATCAGGCCGGTCCGGGTCGCCGAGCAGACGGCTGAGTTCGCATAGCCCTGCAGAAAGCGTACCCCGCCCGCGGCGATCCGATCGATGTTGGGGGTCGAAAAATCCGGCCGCCCCTAGCAGGACAGATCCGCATAGCCGAGGTCGTCCGCCATGATGAAGATGATGTTCGGCTTGGGCTCTTGGGCCTGCGCGCGGCGCAGGGTTTGACCCGCCAGCGCCAACGCGCCGGTAGCCCCTGCGATCACGTCACGGCGCGACAAACGGTTGCGCGGCCTCATTCGTCTCCTCCCGTATAGGATTGCCGCCCTGGTTCGGAGCGGGGCAGGTCTCGCCCCAGGCTATAGCAGCTATCCAATGCCGCAAGAGGACCGACAGCCGCACACGCTTGCCCAAATCGGCTATAGCGTGCGCGACCCTCGGAGCTTCATCATGCTCGATGTCTTCCAATCGTCCGACGCAAGCCCGTTCGGGCGCCGGCAGAAGCGGGCGCGCGGCGCCCGCATGCCGGTCACGGTCGTCACCGGCTTTCTGGGTGCCGGCAAGACCACGCTGGTGCGGCGTTTCCTCGCTACGCCGGAAGGGCGCGCCACCGCGGTCATCATCAACGAATATGGCGCGGTCGGCATCGACGACGCCTTGGTGCGCGGAACGACCGACGAGGTCGCGCTTCTGGGCAACGGCTGCGTCTGCTGCATCACGCGCTCGGACCTGCAGGTCACGCTGCGCCGCCTGGTGATGGATCGCGACCGCGGCGCGCTGCCGCCGTTCGAGCGCGTGCTGATCGAGACCTCGGGGCTCGCCGACCCGGGGCCGATCCTGCAGACGTTCACGACCGACCGCGCGCTCGGGGCTGAATTCTTTGTCGAGGTCGTTCTCACCGCGGTCGACGCCGTCGGTGGCTCAGCCACGCTCGACTGGTCGGCGGAGGCACGCAAGCAGGCGATCCTCGCCGACCGCCTCGTCATCACCAAGTCCGACCTCGCCGATCCGGACGCGCAGGCGCAACTGACCGCGCGGCTTCGCACCCTCAACCAGCAGGCGCCGATCGAGATCGCGGTCGATGGCGCGCTCGATCCGCGCTGCCTCACCGAGCCCACCGCCGCCGAGCGCTCAGGCTTCGTGGCGGAGGCCGAGCATTCCGACGGCATCTTGAGCTTCGTGATGACCGAGGAGACGCCACTCGACTGGAACGCCTTCGCCCGCACCATGGAAACCCTGATGGCGCTGCGCGGCGCCGACCTCCTGCGCGTGAAGGGCTTCCTCAATATTGCGGGCTGCCGCGGCCCGGTGCTGGTGCAGGTCGTGCAGCACCTCTCACACCCCCCGGTCGAGCTTGCCGCTTGGCCGGACGCGAGCCGCGTCAGCCGGCTCGTGTTCATCACTCGCAGCGTCCCCGAGCAGCAGGTGCGGGACCTGTTTGCGGCGGTGCGCGCGCTGGCGCCCGCGAGCGCTGGTGCCGAGACCGGCTTCGTCCCCCCGCCGGCACGCCAATAGATCGACCAGTTCCATTAACCGCGTACTGTCGCCGCAGGGCTCACGATCCCGGTTCCCCTGGGGCCTGGGTTGGTCTAGGGTTTGGAATAATCC
The DNA here is from genome assembly GCA_036845065.1 of Xanthobacteraceae bacterium. Lineage (GTDB taxonomy): Bacteria > Pseudomonadota > Alphaproteobacteria > Rhizobiales > Xanthobacteraceae > VAZQ01. The sequence goes on from DAIUEP010000346.1 coordinate 2,952, forward strand.
AAAACTCGGCTAGACACCCTAACCACCCATCTCGGCCGGCGAAGGCCCCTATTCTCAACGAGCGCCAATCAGGGAGATATGCACCCATGGCCAGGTTCAACCTCGACGTGAACGGCAAGGTCCATACGATCGATGCCGATCCCGACATGCCGCTGCTGTACGCGCTGCGCAACGACATCGGGCTCAACAATCCGCATTTCGGCTGCGGGCTCGCGCAATGCGGCGCCTGCACGGTGCATCTCAACGGCCAGCCGATCCGCTCCTGCTCGACTCCGGTCTCCGCCATCGGCAGCGGCAAGGTGGTGACGCTCGCCGGCCTCGGCACGCCCGAGAAGCCGCATCCGATCCAGAAGGCCTATGTCGAGGAGCAGGTGCCGCAGTGCGGCTACTGCATCAACGGCTGGATCATGACGGCGGCGACGCTGCTCAACGAGAAGAAGAAGCCGACCGAGGACGAGATCAAGAACGCGCTCACCGGCCTCAAGTGCCGCTGCGGGACGCACGTCAACATCCTGCGCGCGGTCAAGCGCGCGGCCGAGATGATGGGCTAAAGGGAGGCGAACATGACCAAGATGGAAAACAATATCTCCCGCCGCGCGCTGCTCAAGGGCGCTGGCGCGCTCGTGGTCTCGATCGGCGCGCCGATCGGGCTCGACACCGTGCTCGGCATCGATGCCGCGTTCGCGCAGGCCATCGCCAGCAAGCCGCCGCTCACGCCCGACCAGCTCTCGTCCTATATCGCGGTCAGCGCCGACGGCAGCGTCGCCGCCTTCTTCGGCAAGATGGACATGGGCCAGGGCCTGTTCACCGCCATCGGCCAGATCGTGGCGGAAGAGCTCGACGTGCCGTTCAAGGCCGTCAAGGTGCTGATGGGCGACA
>DAIUEP010000347.1:0-3829 GCA_036845065.1 Xanthobacteraceae bacterium
TGCTCAACCGCATCCTGTCCGAGCCGCACGGGCAGAAATATGCCGTGATCGTCAACGAGTTCGGCGAGATCGGCATCGACAACGAGCTGGTCGTGGGCGCCGACGAGGAAGTGTTCGAGATGAACAACGGCTGCATCTGCTGCACCGTGCGCGGCGATCTCGTGCGCATCATCGACGGCCTGATGCGGCGCAAGGGCAAGTTCGACGCCATCATCGTGGAGACGACCGGGCTCGCCGATCCGGCGCCGGTGGCGCAGACCTTTTTCGTGGACGAGAATGTCGGGCGCCGCACCAAGCTCGACGCGGTCGTCACGGTGGCGGATGCCATGTGGCTCAAGGACCGGCTCAAGGACGCGCCCGAGGCCAAGAACCAGATCGCGTTCGCGGACGTGATCCTGATCAACAAGGCCGACTTGGTGACGCCCGAGGAGCTCGCCGACGTCGAAGCGCGCATCCGCGGCATCAATCCCTATGCGCGGCTGCACACCACCGAGCGCTGCCAGATCCCGCTGCCCGAGGTGCTCGGCCGCAACGCCTTCGACCTTGACCGCATTCTCGACATCGAGCCGGAGTTCCTGGCGGCCGAGCATCATGAGCACAGTCATGACCATGGGCATGATCACCATGATCACGGCCACGATGATCATGACCACCACCATGGGCACGACCACGGCCACCAGGGCGGGCTTAAGCACTATCACGACGAGGACATGCAGTCGGTCTCGCTCTCGCTCGACAAGCCCCTCGATCCCGACAAGTTCTTTCCCTGGGTGCAGGACCTGGTGCAGAAGGAAGGCCCGAGCATCCTGCGCTGCAAGGGCATCCTGTCGTTCAAGGACGACGACAAGCGCTTCGTGTTGCAGGGCGTGCACATGATCCTCGACGGCGACCACCAGCGCGACTGGAAGAAGGACGAGAAGCGCTTGAGCCGCATGGTGTTCATCGGCCGCAACCTGCCGGAGGAGAAGATTCGGCAGGGGTTCGCGAGCTGCGTGGCTTAACGGCGTGACTGACACCCATACCGACATCCCCTCCGTGGTCGAGCGCACCCGGCCCGTCAAGGTCGACGCGCCTGTGGTCGACGTGCATTTCGTCGGTGACGCCGCGGCGTTCGTGCTGGGCGAGGAGGCGCTGGTGCTCGCGCGCAAGGGCGAGGCGCGCCGCATTGCGGTGCATGGCGGCGCGATCCTGGCGGCTGCGGCCGACGGCAATCGCGTCGTCACCGGCGGCGACGACGGCAAGGTCGTGGCGACCGACGCCAGCGGCGCGGCGACCGAGATCGCGGCCGACCCCAAGCATCGCTGGATCGATCGCGTCGCAGTCGGGCCAAATGGCGCGGTCGCCTGGTCGGCCGGCAAGACCGCGTTCGTGCGCACCGGCAAGGGCGCCGAGCATGCGCTCGACGTGCCCTCGACGGTCGGCGCGCTCGCATTCCTGCCGAAGGGCTTCCGGCTCGCGATCGCGCATTACGGTGGCGCCACGCTCTGGTTCCCGAGCGCCAAGGCCGAGCCCGAGCGGATTGAATGGAAAGGCTCGCATCTCGCCGCCTCCGTGAGCCCCGACGGACGCTTCCTGGTGACCGGCATGCAGGAGCCGCAGCTCCATGGCTGGCGGCTCGCCGACCACAAAGACATGCGCATGCAGGGTTACAGCGCGCGGGTGCGCTCGCTCGACTGGAGCGCCGACGGCAAGTGGCTTGCGACCTCGGGCTCGACCCAGGTCATCCTGTGGCCGTTCCAGGCCAAGGACGGCCCGATGGGCAAGACGCCGCAACTGCTCGCGCCCACCGAGCACCACGTCGAGGCGGTGGCGTGCCATCCCAAGCAGGCGGTGGTGGCGGCCGGCTACGCCGACGGCCTCATTCTGCTGATCCGCATCGACGATGGCGCCGAGGTGCTGGCGCGCAAGCCCGCCGATGCGCCGGTCACCGCGCTCGCCTGGAGCCCGGATGGCAAGCAGCTTGCGTTCGGCACAGAGGACTGTGCTGCGGGCGTTGTCGATCTCGGTTGAGATAACATCATCTCGCCGCCGAGTTCCAAGAGGCGACGATCGCCAGCCGGATAATGTGGTTGTGAGGAACTTCCGGTGCGGGTTCCGCGTTGTAATCGTAATGCCATCAAACACGATTGGAACACAGCGTGCTCAAACAACCCGGTGTCGCTTCATCCAGCATGTCGAGGACCAGAGTCCGCCTCCTGGCCAGCGTTGTTGCCGCGCTTTTTGTCACGGGCGTTCCCATCGCTGGCGTGACAAGCACGCCAGCCCAGGCGCAGACATCGATCTCAGTCGAGTTCCGCACCGCGTTGGAGGGTCATGGACGCTGGGAGCGGCACGCGCGCTGGGGCGAGGTCTGGATTCCCACCAATCGCGCGCGGGACTGGCGGCCTTACACGGCCGGTCACTGGGTCTACACCGATGAGTGGGGCTGGTACTGGGTCGAGGCCGAGGCCGAAGCGAGCTGGGGCTGGGTGACCAACCATTATGGTCGCTGGGTGCATGACGACGAGCTGCAATGGACGTGGGTTCCCGGCGAAGAGTGGGGCCCGGCCTGGGTGCAATGGCGGCGCAGCAACGACGTGGTGGGTTGGGCCGCGCTGCCCCCCGATGACGTGGTCGTGGAATATCGCGAATCGCCCCGGTACTGGGTTTTTGTCCGGGCCCGCGATTTTGTTTCGCCGCGCATCGCCTCCGTCATTGTGTCGGAGCGTGAATATCCGGTGTTCTTCCGCGAGACCGTGGTCGTCAACCGCACGGTCCTGGTTCGTGATCGCGGCCAGGGCTTTGCGGTGAATCCCGGGATCCCGGCGGCGTTCATCGCGGCGTCCGTGGGCCGGCCGCTGCGGACTTACGAGGTGCGCCCACGCGTGCTGGCCGGCACCGCGCAGATTCGCGGCGCAGTGGTCGTGCGCGGAGAAGACCTGCGGCGCGGACAGGCCACCCGCACGCAAACGACGGTGCGAGAGACGAGCACGGTGATCAGACCCTCGCGCCAGGTCTCTGAGCCGCGTGAGCTCGGAGCCGGCGAGCAGGGCCGGCTCGGCGACAATCCCCCGCGCGCTGCGCGTGGCCAGCAAGGGCCAAACCAGCAAGGGCCAACCGAGGGTCGCGGGCCGGAGCGGCAAACGCCCGCCGCTGAAGGGCGCGGACGCGGCGAGCAGCAGCGGCAAGGCAGCGAAGGTCGCGATGGTAGTGAACGGCAAGGCGCCGAAGATCGCAATCGGGACCCTCAAGAGCGTCCTGGGACTGCCGGTCGCGATCGTGGCCAGACAAAGCAGGGCGCCGAGGGTCGTGACGGCGGTGAGCAAAAGCAGCGTCCAGGCACGCAAGGACGCGGCCGCGGGGAACCCCAGCAGCCAGGTGTAGAGGGCCGCGAGCGCGGTGAGCCCAAGCAGAGTCCCATTGAGGGCCGCACGCGTGGTGAGCCCAAGCAGAGCCCCACTGAGGGCCGCACGCGTGGTGAGCCGAAGCAGCAGGGTGCGGAGGGCCGCGAGCGCGGTGAGCCCAAGCAGAGTCCCACTGAGGGCCGCGAGCGCGGTGAGCCCAAGCAAAGTCCCACTGAGGGCCGCGCGCGTGGTGAGCCGAAGCAGCAAGGTGCGGAAGATCGCAACCGCGGCGAGCCGAAGCAGCGGCAAGGTACGGACGGTCAAAGGTCGCGTGAGCAACAACGCTCTGAGCCCAAGCAGGAGCCGCGCGCAGAAGGCCGCGATCAGCGGGGCGCAGCGCCGGGTGGCGCCGGGCCGGGCGGACAAGCTGGCGAGCGCTGATCTCTTCGCAAAACGACCCTTAACGACATTTGAAGGGCGGCCGTGTGGGCCGCCCTTCATGCGTT
>DAIUEP010000348.1:0-3796 GCA_036845065.1 Xanthobacteraceae bacterium
CCTCCGGTCACGCTGGTGCGTGACGACGTGCTGTCGGCCGGGACCACCATCAACGGCCTGCCGATCATGCTCAAACGGCCCAACACATTCACGATGGATATCGAGAACCTCGATGTCTACTACGAGGACTGCGTCATCGGCGGACCGGGCGCCTTTATTATTCCGATCCACAACCGTGAGCAGTTCAAGGAGGCAACCCGCACCAAGCTCGTGCTGGAGATTGCCGGGCGCGTCCCGGAGCGCCGAGTGATCCCGGCGCAGGCGCGCGCGCCGCGGATTTCCTGCATGATCGGCGAGCAGATGTGGCGGGAACGCTGGGGAAACTGAGGCGGTCAGGGTCGCTCGAACCGCGCCACCAGCTCGACGTGGAACGAATAGCGAAACTGGTCGACCGGCGTCACGCGCACGAGCCGGTAGCCGCCGTCGACCAGGATGCGGGCGTCGCGCGCGAACGTCGTCGGATTGCACGACACCGCGACGATGGCCGGCACGGCCGAAGCCGCGAGCGCGCGCGCCTGCGCCTCGGCGCCCTGGCGCGGCGGGTCGTACACAACGCAACGATAACGTTTGAGCTCGGCCACCAGCAGCGGCCGCCGGAACAGATCGCGGGTCTCGGTCTCGATCGGCTTGAGCCCCGCCGTGGTCTCGGCCGCGCGCTTGAGCGCCGCGATCGCGTCGCGATCGCTGTCGATCGCGGAGACACGGGCGCGCTCGGCGAGCCGTAGCGCGAAGGGACCGACGCCCGCGAACAGATCGGCGATCTGAGCGGCCTCGCCGCACCCTTCCGCCACCAGCGCGGCGAGCGCCGCCTCGCCGGCCGCGGTGGCCTGCAGGAAACAGCCGGGCGGCAGCGCCACGCGGGCGCGCCCGACGCTCAGCGTCGGGTTCGCGCGCTGCGCGACCAGCTCGCCATGACGAGTCAGACGCGCGAGCTTCAGCCGGTCAGCGATCTGCGCGAGCGCAGCCGCACGCGCCGGCGGCAGCGGCCCCGAGCCGCGCACGTCGATGTCGAGACCGGTTTCGGTCGCCGTCACCTGAATGTCGAGCGGCTTGCGGGTGGGCTCAAGCGCCTCCGCCAGCGTCCAGGCCGCCGCGATCGCGCCATCGAGAGATGGCGCCAGCACCGGGCAGCGGTCGATCGCCACCAGCTGGTGCGTGCGCAACGCCGCAAAGCCGACCTCGAGCACATCGCGCTGGCCGCGGCGCGCGTGGAAGACCGCGCGGCGGCGTCCCTCCCCGTGCGCGTCGATAACCTCGTCGACCGAGACATCGAGCCCGGCCCAAGCCAGCGCCTCAACCACGAGGCCGCGCTTCCAGGCGCGATAACGCGCCGCGTCCCAGTGCTGCAGCGCGCAGCCGCCGCAGGCGCCGAAGTGCGGACAGATCGGCGCGATGCGCTCGGGACTCGCCACAGCCACCCGAACGAGGTGGCGACGGTCGGGATGGCCGGGCCAGGCATCGACCTCGGCGGTCTCGCCCGGCAGCACGTAGGGCACATAGAGCGGGCCCGCAGGCGTGTCCGCGACCCCGTCGCCGCGCCCGCCAAGACGGGTGATCTGCAAGCGCTCAACCATGGACCTGCGATAGCGGGGGAGCGCCTGCGCGTCCAGGCCGCCCGGCCCATTCACACCACCGACGGCAGATAATGTCGTGATGTGAGCAAATGGAACCGCCAGGTGAGCAGGGCCGCAAAAGTGGCCACCCCCAGCGAGAACCCGATCCAGACGCCGACCGCCCCGAAGCCCGCCCAGAACGCCAGCCCGTAGGATCCGGTGAAGCCAACCACCCAGAAGCTCACGGCCGCGAACAGCATGGGCATGCGGGTATCGTTGAGGCCGCGCAAAGCGCCGGCGGCAACGCCCTGCACGCCATCGGCGACAAAGAAGCTCGAGCCGATCAACAGCAGCATGGCCGAGACCTTGGCGGTCTCGACCGCAGCGGCTCCCTCGCTGCCCAGAAACAACAGCGGGATAACATCGCGAAACGCGACCGTCATCAGTGTCATGGCGATCATGAAAGCGGCGCTGAGACCGATGGCGCTGAAGCCCGCTCGGCGGCTCGCGGCCGAATCGAGGCGGCCTACCGCATGCCCGACCCGCACGGTCGCGGCCAGCGAAATGCCGAACGGGACCATGAACAGGATGGTCGCGACCTGCAGCGCGATCTGATGCGCGGCCAGCGCGGCGGTGCCGATCCAGCCCATCAAGAGCGCTGCTGACGAAAACAGTCCCCATTCGAGCATGAAGCCGCCCGAGATCGGCAGCCCGATCGCAAACAGCCGGCGCATCAACTCCCAGTCGGTCCGCCAGAACCGGCCAAGCACGCGATATTTCTTGAACGGGCGGCGGGCGTAGCAGACCCAGATCGCGGCGGCGCACATGCCGACATTCACTACCGTGGTCGCGATCCCGGCGCCGAGCAGGTCGAGCCGCGGCAGACCGAAGCGGCCGTGAATGAGCGCATAGGCGAGCAATGCGTTGACCGGAATCGCCGCCAGCGTAATCCAGAGCCCCGGCTCGGGGCGATTGACCGCACCCATGAAGTTGCGGATCGCGATGAAGCACCAGGCCGGGATCATCGACCAGGTGAGCCCGAGCAGATAGCGCGCCGCGAGCGCGGCGGTCTGCGGCTCCTGCCCGGCGCCGATCAGCAGGCTCTCGCCCCAGAGCTGCGCCACGTTGATCGGAACGCCGAGCATCACCGCGGCCCACAGTCCCATGCGAAGCGAGCGCCGCACCTGGCGAGGCGCGCGCGCGCCATAGGCCTGCGCGGCGAGCGCCGCCACCGCCGACATCGGCCCCATGCCCAGCACAAATCCGAAGAACAGAATGAGATGAGCCAGCCCGACCGCCGCCAATGCGCCATCGCCGAGCCGGCCGATGACCGCCAGATCGGTCGTCATCATGGCGATTTGGCCGAGTTGCGTGAGCGCAATCGGCCACGCGAGCTTGAGGGTCTCAGCGAATTCGCTGCGCCAGATCGCGCTATTGGTCGGCGGTTCCGCCGTTATGGTTCCGGGCAACAACATGGCGCGGCACCATAGCGAATGCCGTGGCAGCAGAAAGGCAACACGTCTTGATCACTGACCGAGCGTCGCGCCGATCAGGAACTCGTGATTGCCCTCGCCGCCTGTGATCGGCGATGGGATGACGCCCGCGACCCGGCATCTTTGGGCGGCCACGAAACCCGCGATGTCGTCGCAGACCGTGGCGTGCACCTGCGGGTCGCGGACCACGCCCTTTTTCAGGTGCTGGCGGCCAGCCTCGAATTGCGGCTTGATCAGCGCGATGAGCCACGCCGGCGGCCGCAGCAGCGCGAGCACGGGCGGCAGCACGAGCTTGAGCGAGATGAAGCTGACGTCGACGGTCGCAAACGCGAGCGGCTCCGGGATCATCGCCGGCGTCAGCTGGCGGGCATCGACGGCTTCGAGCGCAACCACGTCCGGCCGCGACGCCACGCGCGCGTGCAACTGCCCATGCCCGACATCGACCGCATAGACGCGCCGCGCGCCGCGCGTGAGCAGGACCTCGGTGAAGCCGCCGGTCGAGGCGCCGACGTCGAGGCCAACGCGGCGTGTTGGATCGAAGCCGAAATGGTCGAGCGCGGCCGCGAGCTTGACGCCGCCGCGCGACACCCAAGGGTGCGCGGGCGCGGCGCGCAAGACGCAGTCGATCGCGATCACGTCCGACGGCTTGCGCACGGGCTCATCGTCGGCCGTCACCAGGCCGGCGGCGATCGCCGCCTGCGCCTTGGCGCGGCTCTCGAACAGCCCGCGCTCGACCAGCAGAAGATCGGC
>DAIUEP010000349.1:0-3765 GCA_036845065.1 Xanthobacteraceae bacterium
ATCGGCATCTGGTTTCCCGATCTTCCCGGATGTTTCTCGGCCGGTGACGATGTGGACGAAGCCTTGCTTAACGCAGAGGAGGCCTTGGTTCTCTACGCCGAGGCCGAAGCGAAAGAAGGCCGCGACCTCCCCCCTCCCCGTCCGTTGTCGGAATTGAGAGACGACCCGGCGGCCGCCGCCGATCTGAGAGATCATATGGTTGCCTTGGTTGCATTGCGCGCGGCAGCCGCGCACGCGGCAGAATGAACATCCTGAGACCATCGGCAAGCTCGAATATGCTGCCGCTTGAGACGTGAGGGATCAGTTAGGCTTCCCTCCCATGCCCATCCTCCTCTACATCGACGCCGATGCCTGCCCGGTGAAGCAGGAGATCTATCGCGTGGCCGAGCGGTTCCTGCGCCGCGGCACCGCGCTCAAGGTCGTCGTGGTGTCGAACAGCCCGATCGCGGTGCCGCGCGATGACTTCATCGAGCGCGTGGTTGTGGGGGCCGGCCTCGACGAGGCCGACAACTACATCGCCGAGCGCGCCGCGCCAGGCAGCGTCGTGGTCACGGCCGACGTGCCGCTGGCCGCCCGCGCCGTGAAGACGGGCGCGGTGGCGCTGGCGCCCGACGGCAAAGCGTTCACGGACGACGCCATCGGCATGACGCTCGCCACTCGCAACCTGATGAGCGACCTGCGCAGCGCCGGCGCCATCACCGGCGGCCCGAAACCGTTCGCGCCCGGCGACCGCTCGCGCTTCCTCTCGGCGCTCGATGCGGCGCTGATGCGGCTCACGCGCGCGGGGTACGGCGAGGCGTGATGAGAGAGACCTTCCCGCCGATTGAAGGAGCCGCACGCCATTGCGCCCAGCCAGCCAGGGCGGTTATGAGGTTCGCGACACAGTTCGCAAGGGGACACGATGCCGATCAGCCAGAAGATCAAGGACCTCGTCTACAACGCCTGGACCGACGGCGCGCCGTGCCTGCTGGCGACGCAGGGGCCGAATGGGCCGAACATCTCGCCCAAGGGCTCGATGCTGGTCTTCGACGACGAGCACCTCGCCTATTGGGAGCGCTCCAAGCGGCAGGCGCTGGAGAACCTCGGCCATGACCTCCGTGTCGCGGTGATCTATGCCAACTTCAAGGCGCAGCGCGACGGCGTGCTGGAATCGGGCTTCCTGCGCTTCTACGGCACCGCCGAGCTGCACGAGTCCGGCCCCGTGCGCGAGGCGATCTTCCAGCGGCTGACCAAGCGCGAGCAGGAGCACGACGGCGCCGACAAGGGCATCGGCGTGCTGATCAAGATCGAGCGCGCGGCCGACGTGCGCGGCAAGCCATTGCCCTGAGCTGATCAAGCAAAAAACGGGCGGCCCCGCTACGAGCCCTATTCGCGCGGGCGGCTATGGCGGCTCCGACTATGGGCGCTGGTAGCAGCCCAAATAGCGCACGGCCGCCACGGCCAAAGAGACCATGACGGCCGCCACCTCAATCGGAAACGATTACGCCTTCTTGAGGCTGGCCGGCACGGTGCCGCCGCCTTCGGCGAGTTTCGCCATGACCTGCTTGTGCAGCCACACGTTCATTTGCGCCGACCCATCGAGCGCGCCGGTGTAGCCGAGTTCCTGCGCCAGCTGCTTGCGCGCCGAGAGGCTGCTGTCGAGCTTGAGCAGCTTCATGAGATCGACAATCGACTCCTCCCAGTTGAGGTCCTCGTCCGAGTCCTCCGCGAGCTTTTCGATCATCTCGTTGACTTGCTCAATCGTCATCGCCTTGGCCGTCGCGCTGCCGGCCCCCGCCGGAGCCCCAGCGGGTGTGCCAGCGGCCGCGGGCTTGCTGCCGAAAATCGCCGACACAATGGTTCCGAATATGCTCACGAGATGCCTCCTCTGATATGATGATATGTGCAGACCTTGATATGTGCAGACTATCTCTGCTGGCGCCATTCGAATCTCACCGGCGCGTTCGAACGAAAGTCGCCAATCGCGTGTGCACAATTGGCGACGCCTACTTGCAGCCGCGCATCCTACCGAGGCACCATCTGAAATACGGGAACCTAAGACACGCAGTGTACTTAACGTGGATAATCACAATTAGATCCATGCCGGAGCGGAGATAGATCATGTCGGGCATCATCTGGATTGTCGTGGTCGGTTTCGTCGCCGGCATCATTGCGCGCTACTTGTCCCCTGGACCGAACAACCCGGCCGGCTTCATCCTCACAGTCGCGCTCGGCGTTGGGGGAGCGTTCCTGGCGACCTTCATCGGCCAGACAATCGGGTGGTATCGCGCCGATCAGGGCGCCGGCTTCATCGCCGCAACGCTCGGAGCTTTGATCGTGCTGTTCATCTGGAACCGGCTGGTGGTGGCCGGTGCCGTCCGCGACCACGGCTTGCCTTACGATCCCAACTCGCCCGGGCCGCGGCTGTAACTGGCGCAGGTCGCACGGCCATACTTCACTGAGAACACCAGCCGTGGCTCCCCAATCGGCCCGGCGGCCAGCCCTGAACAGCAGACGTTTCTTGCACAATTCCAAGCCCTGGCCCCCGGCGCCGGGGCTTCGCGCACGGGCGCGATTGACCTACCATTGGGTCAAAGGTGATTCATGGCTTCACGCAGCAAGGACACCGTCGGCGCGGCCGCCGACCATGAGCGGGATCTCTACTCCTGGCTTGTGGAGCAGGCGCACCTTGTGCGCGACGGCGACTGGCAGGCGGTCGATCGGGAGAATCTCGCCCGGGAGATCGACGCGCTCGCGCAGGAGCAATTCAACAAGCTCGAAAGCGCCATGCATGTGCTGCTGACGCATCTCTTGAAGTGGGATCACGCCGCGATCCGGCGCTCGCGCGGGCGCAGCCAGTCGGTCCAGTCGCAGCGCCAGGCCGTCGTCGATGTGCTGGCCCGCAACCCCGGCCTCACGCCGCGCATTGCGGAGGCCATCGCGCATTGCTATCGCAAGGCGCGCGCCGACGCCGCCAACGACGTCGGCCTCGACGAGGCGTCGTTCCCCGCGAAGTGCCCTTACGAATGGGACGAGATCGTCGCGCGCGAATTCACGATCTGATCGGCACCAGCGAACCTTATGCCACGAGCCCTATGCGGCGCGGCCCGGAGCGACCGCGGCACGCGCTGCGTTCACCGCCTCGACGCTCTTCTCCACCGCGTTCCAGAGCTTGGTGATCTCGGCAGCTCCGAGCGAGCGGGCATCGTCCTCGCCGGCACTCGCGCCTTGCGACAGCGACAGCACGAAGCCGGCGCGCTGGCTGACCTGGCCGGACCAGACCGGAATTTTGCTCTTCTCCAGCCAGGCGCGCGCGTGCACCACCGCCGGCGCTTCCTTCTGGCCGCGCTTGACCGGGCAGGCGTTGAGCACCACCGCATAAGGCTTGTCACGCTCGCGCGCGCATTTGACCGTCTCGCGCACGGCGGAGAGGTCGAGAAAGCCGGGGCGCGCCGGGATCAGCACCAGCGTGGCGGCGCGCACCGCCTCCTGCACCACCACCCACATGGTCGGCGCGGTGTCGATGAACACCCATTCGATGCCGTCGACCATGGCGAGCGCGAGCGCGCGGTCGATGCCGCGCTCGGCGGTCGCCAGCGGCAGCGCGTGCGAGCGCAGCGAGTTGCACAGCGCAAGCGAGCCTTGCGGATCGGCATCAATCACAAGCGTGCGAAGGCCCTGCGCATGCGCATGGGCGGCAAGTTGCGCGCAGATCGTGGTCTTGCCCGCGCCGCCCTTGCGCGAAGCCACCGTGATGACGTTCATGCGAGCGCTCCTCGTTGCGCG